>NZ_JBWJFQ010000024.1:0-107523 GCF_057784235.1 Mesorhizobium sp. CNPSo 4670
TTTCGGTCGAAGTGATCGATCCACGTACGTTGAAGCCGCTCGATCATGAGGCCTTCAAAACGTCAGTCGCCAAGACCGGACGGTTAGTGATCGTTGAGAACGCGCACCGCGTCTGCAATGTCGGAAGTGAAATCGCCGCGGTGATGGCGGAGGAGGCGTTCGACCTGTTGAAGCGCCCGATCCTACGGGTGAGCGCTCCAGATATTCACGTACCCTTCAGTCCAGCCCTCGAGAAGGAGTTCTTCCCGACGGAGGATCACATCATCGCCGCCGTACGGCGGCTGCTCTGACATTCTCAAAAAATTCGACAGAAGGGAAAGCACATCTAATCGAATGCATATTGATAGGTACAATAGCTACAGGTTGCAATTTAGGAGACGAGGTCAGTACGATGGGATGATTTTTCCAGTGGCGCGACCAAGACCGCGGCAGAGCGAATGGTATGATGACGAGAACCGTCGTATCGGAAGGTGCCGCCATTCTGGCCGTAGGTGCGCGGCGCCGCGAGCTGCAGCAGTTCGCCTTAGCAAGACGGAAATTGCGATGATTCTGACTTGTAGCCTGTCAGTTGAGTCTCGCGGTCGATGCACCGAAACGAGCAAATTTCTAGGCTTGCGGTAAGTCATATTCCACCCAAATTGGTTGACATGAGCTTGAACCTCAATTGTCCCCGATCAGGTATTTAAGTAGCATATTTGAATAGATTTCAACCGCCTGACGCAATCCTCTGGCGCGTCCACACTGTCGAAACTATTAACAAAAATACCTGGGGGTGGGGAGAAAAAACAAGGAGTTTTTATGTATAACGTTATGGCGAATGGCGCTGCGATCCCGGCAATCGGGCTTGGGACCTGGATGCTAAAGGGTGAAGTATGCTCGAAGTTGGTCGCGCATGCGCTTTCTCTCGGCTACCGTCATCTTGACACTGCCGCAGTCTATGATAACGAGAGCGCGGTGGGCGAGGGACTGCGATTTTCCGGGGTACCGCGCAACGACGTCTTCGTCACAACAAAAGTCTGGTTTACCGATATCGCTCCGGGAGATCTAGAGCGATCGGCGGCTGCGAGCCTAGAGCGGCTTGGACTCGATACAGTCGACTTGCTCCTGATTCATTGGCCAAACCCCACGATCGCGCTGGCCGGATCCATCAAGTCGCTGAACGCGGCTCGCGAATCGGGCATAGCGCGGCACATCGGAGTGTCGAACTTCCCCGCCGGGATGCTTGCGGAGGCGGTAGGCCTGTCGGATGCCCCGCTTGTGGCGAACCAAGTCGAATGTCACCCTTTTCTTGACCAGACCAAGATCTATGCCGCCTGCCGAGCGGCCGGCATGGCGATGGTTGCTTATTGTCCACTCGCCCGAGGCGGAGTGTTGTTCGAGGAGGCGGCGGTCCGGGACGCCGTTAAACGGCATGGCAAGAGCCCGGCGCAGATTGTGCTTCGATGGCAACTGCAGCAAGAAGGTTTGGTCGCCATCCCGCGCACTGAGCGAAACGAGAGGTTAGAGGAAAACCTTGACCTGTTCGATTTCGAGCTTTCGCAGGAGGAGATGACAGCGATCTCGCGGCTCGGGTCGCGCAACCACCGAATCTGCAATCCCGATTACTCGCCGACGTGGGATACGCTACCCTGACTAAATGTTCGCCTGGGATGTAGGTATCGGGGGGTTGCGTGAGTTATCCCACCGAGCCTCATGTATAGGAGACGGGCTGTGCAAGAGGCTACCACATATTTCGGATACGATTTCGGTTCTTCAAATCCCCCAGGTAGGGTCAGTCAAACTCCCCCACCCGCAAGACAGGAGAGAGGTGGTTTGTTAGTTTGACTTTGTTTCGCTGGCAAGGGATTCAGCGGATTCTTTGAGAAGATAGCTGCGTCCACCGAACTCAAGCAGATGGCATAAGATGGCCCGTCTGCGAGGACGTGCGCTGCGCGGTGAGCGCTGCCGGGCCGGCTTGCCGCACGGCGATTGGAAGACCTTTTACCGACGCGTTACGGCTGACGGACATGACCGCTCCGTCCGTTTACGACGGAGCCATGAACGGCAATGTGTAAGGACGACGGAGTTACGTCGGTGGGTTCAACCGTCGGATTCCGTACATTTGCGTCATCATCATGCACGGCTGCCAAATTAAAGTAGCCACAGCAAACTTATCGCGATGTTTCAAAAGGATTATTTCGTTTGGCACGGTGGATGCGTCGCTGTTTGCATCGGCGTGAAGAAGGCGCGATGGTGTTAATAAGGAGATTTGAAAATGGATTTAGGACTTGACGGCAAGGTGGCAATGGTCGCGGCCGCCTCCAGCGGCTTAGGTTTGGCCACAGCTGAGGAGTTGGCCAATGAAGGCTGCCGCCTGTCCATCTGTGGGCGGGATCCGATGCGGCTGGAAACAGCAGTGGATCGGTTGCGCAGCAAAGGCAAGGAAGTGCTTGCGCGCGTGACCGATGTAACTAACTGCGCGGATGCAGCAGCTTGGGTTACCGAAACAGCAAAGCATTTTCAGTCTATCGACATCTTGGTGACGAATTGCGGCGGTGTTTCTGCCGGGCCACCCTTGGCCATGACGCCCAAGGATTTCGACGATGCGTTTGACCGAGTGCTTTTGCCTTCGATAAATCTGGTCACGGCTGCCTTGCCGTATCTGCGGGGCTCGCCAGCGGGGCGAATATTGATGCTCGCTTCCGAGGCTATTGTGCGGACTCCGGTACATTTCGCGCTGTCGGGTGTCGCGCGAGCAGGGTTGGTGCCATACTGCCACACGCTCGTACAAGAATTGTCGGGCGAGAGCATCACGGTAAACGTGCTTGCACCTGGTGCACATAGTACCGCGATCCACGAAGCCAATCGCGTCGGCGAGTACGCCGAAGGCATTCGTGCTCTCGAGGATAGGACCCCGGCTCGACGCCTCGGCGATCCCTCGGAATTCGCAGCAGTAGCTGCATTCTTGGCCAGCGCCCGCGCGGCCTATGTCAGCGGCGCTTTGATCGTCATCGATGGCGGGCTGAGCGCAACTGTCTGAACGGCGATGTCACATTGTTTGATAACGGCCGCGATGAGCCAATGCCCTCGACCTCAGACGCCGGCGGTCACGGCATTCCATTCCGCCATGGCAAGCAACGATGAATATGTGTGGCGAGAGCGCAGCGCTTTGAGCGGGGTGGGACGAAGAGATTGCGGATGGTGGAGAAGATCGAGACGAAGCGAAGGCTTCCCGGTGATCGGAAGCCCTGCATCGTCCGCTCACGTTTTCGCAGCGGCACGTGGGAGTTTTCCGCCCGGTTGTTAAGCCCCTTGCGCGACCGGTGCTCGACATCCGGCATCACCTGACGCCTGGCTGCTCCGTAGGAACACAGCTTGTCGGTGATCATGCGCTTCGGCGCGACGCCCTGCTTCTTCAACAGCCGGATCAGCAGCCGCTTGGCAGTCTTGGTGTTGCGGCGGTTCTGGGCGATCTCGTCGAGCACATATCCATCTTGATCGACGGCCCGCCACAGCCAATGTATCCTGCCGGCGATACTGATGACGACTTCATCCAGATGCCAGATATCGCTCCGGCTTGGCTGCTTGCGGCGCAAGCGGCGAGCATAATCAGGTCCGAATTTGATGTCCCAGCGGCGGATCGTCTCATAAGAAACCACGATCCCTCGCTCCAGCAGCATTTCCTCGACCAAGCGCAGGCTCAGGGGGAACCGATAGTAGAGCCAGACCGCATGAGCGAGGATCTGGGATGGGAAACGGTGGCGCTTGTAGCTGATGACGGGCGTATTCATGCCAGCGCACTTATGCCACAAATCGCTCACAGCGAGTTAACTTGATAAGGCCCGTCGAGGTCCTCTTCGATCACCCCCGCCGCGTACAACTGGTCTAGCAGATCGGCGACTGCAAGGGCGCTCGCTCCGTCCGTTCCGACTCGCATAATAAGCTCGGAGGCTGTGCAGTTGCCGTACGCGATCAGATCGCCAACGGAAATCGGAGCGACCTGGTCGAGAACCCGGTGTTCCATGTTGCGTGAGCGGAGATGGAAGTACCGGTTCCCTGCCTCGTATTGCAGATCTCCGCGGAAGCGGATCGGTAGGTTGGGAGGTGGGCTTTCGAACATATGCTCGTCGATGATGCACTGCAGCCCTTCCCGGAACTCGTCGGGCGTGCTGAAGAAACGTTCGTCCACGATACGGTATCCGAGAGGCCAGCGTTCACTACCCGGTACCGGCGTTACCAGTTGTATACGTCCTTGCCGCATATTTACGAGGAAGCCGGAAACACAGGCGATCGTAGTGGGATAGTCCTCCGACAAGGCGAGTGAATCATCTTTGTTGGCTGCCTGGAGTTTCTCCTGCCGCTTGCGTGCGCGCCCGGCAAAAGCCTTTGTGGTCGGCCCCTCTTTGCCCTGCAGGACGAGTTCGACCCCCATCAGGTCCTCGGGCGAAAACGCCGCGTGAATCTGATTGAGATGGTTCGTGCTCAGCACTGAGAAACGATTCGTCACGCTACCGTAACGTTTGAACAGTTCAAGCACGCGCCTAGTGAGCGCGTGATCCTTAAGCGGGGCGGCCGTCGTCGTTTGTGGCAATGCGCCCGTGATTTGATAGTAGTCGAACAGAAAGCGGTCGTAGTCCGGGTTATCGATCGGATCTGTGGCCCAGTAGCAGAAGCCAGTGCGGGCTGCCGAACCGAACATCTCGCTCGCGACACCGACCACACCGCGCCAAACCTCGGCATGCTCCTTGCTATACTCATAATACCCCTTTAAGCGGTCGGCCGACAAGCCGCAGAACCAGCAACCGACGGAACAGCCTTCACTCAGCTCGAAAGCGATGATGGGGTGCGTGATCGACGGCGCCAATTCGCCCAGTTCGTCGTTGCAGCGCCGGATTTGGCGCTCGCGCCAAGCATGGAAGCGAGGGTTGGCTGTCAACATTTCGCCCTCGGCGCGCAGGATGTAGCGATGGCGCAACATCTCGCCCATGTACTCGTCCCACATCATAACCAGCGGCCACGTGGCGGCCTCCGGCTCGAAGCGGTGCTCGACGTAGTCCCCGCACCAGAGCGGCAGCATCTCCATTGGGTCAACTTCGATGCCGTAGCGCTCTGTTACCGATCGAGGGGCGTCGATGTTCTCCGAAAGGGCCGTGCGGAACTTCCTGTCGCCGGCAAGCCGCTCCATGAAGCGCTTGACGTGTGGCAACATTCGGCGGTCCTCCAGCGTTCGCTGGGCAAAGATTTGTTGCCAGTCTTCGCGAGGCTTCGAGTCAACCCTTGAAGTGGCCTGTTGTACGCCTGATGGCATGATCCCTCGACGCGGGTTGCTTTGATGTTACTTTAGGCCGGCTCGACCGAGCCAATGCGGTTAGGTTGCGACCAAAACAGCAATTACGACAACTAATACGACCGCAGCGACTCTAGCTCTTCCGTCGATTTGCGCAGGGCTAGTGGAATTAGCCAACGCAGTGGTCTGTACAAAGCTGGTCAAGGCCGGAACGCTCGAACCACACTTGCGGCCTGCGATCGCGCTGAGCTTCTTCGTACTGGACTTGTGCCGGCTGTTCGATCGGATGTAACTTTTAACCTCGTCAAGCGTGATGTTGTAGTTGAGGCTCTTTCCAATCGCTACGATCGATGCAAGCCCTCCAGCGCGTCGTTTGAGATTTTCAAGCGGACTGCCTTTTTTTCCTAGATCGTTGACGAATCGCTCTAAGTCAGTTTTCCGCATGACGAATTCGTGCCTTTGCTCGATGTTGCCTAACTATCCATCGCTCTCTCAAGCGATCGGATGATGATCCCGTGAACGTGCAAGCGCCGTACCAACCTCAAAATCCTGAATTTGCGCGTTGTCTGACAGTACGCATTGTCAACTTGCCGACTTTTCGGGTTGCGAATCGACCAATTGGCCCGCTCCGCTCGGATGCGGGTGAGAGCTCGCCCCAAACCTAGCCCGCCGTGATTGGGTGGCGAGATCAAGACGCAAGATCCGCCTGCACCTGTCGACATCCTGCCCCGATCAAGGCATCCTGCGCATCGTTCTCGATCGCATCCCCCAACTCGTGACATAGCCGACGGGCGCCGGACGCCCCGCTAAACAAACTCGCTGACCTCTCCGCAAACCCCGCCTTCCATCACAACGGATCATCGCTGGTCTGCTTGCCATGGCGGAATGGAATGCCGTGACCACCGGCATCTGAGGTCGACGGCATTGGCATCATCG
Source organism: Mesorhizobium sp. CNPSo 4670 (assembly GCF_057784235.1). Taxonomy (NCBI): domain Bacteria; kingdom Pseudomonadati; phylum Pseudomonadota; class Alphaproteobacteria; order Hyphomicrobiales; family Phyllobacteriaceae; genus Mesorhizobium; species Mesorhizobium sp. CNPSo 4670. The sequence goes on from NZ_JBWJFQ010000024.1 coordinate 6,203, forward strand.
CGGCCGTTATCAGACAACGTGACATCGTCCGAGCGCCTGATGCCCACGAGGGGCGATGCTTTCGCCATGACCGTAGTCGGCGTTCGACGAGCGCAAGCTCGCTGGCCGCGCTGATGAAGGAAATCCTCACCCTCGTGCAGCTCCATGATGGCGAGGCGATCGCCGCCCGCGATCGGCGGCTTCGATCTAAAATTCTCCGGTGAGCGTTCGGGAAGGACGGCTTCCACTACGCCACCATGCTGCTGCGCACCGGCGCCGAGCATGAGGTCGAGCTGCCCATCACCACGACCCCGATCGGCGCCATCGCCCGACTTGAGCATGCCCTCGACAATTTCGAAAGCGAGCGGGAGAGCTATGGCCGACGGCTCGCCGGTGCGCGAAAGCGCCTCGCCTCGTACAGGCTGCGGGTTGGCGAAGCCTTCACCTTCGAAGCCGAATTGACGCTGAAGCGCGAGCAACTGGCCGAGGTCGAAGCTGATCTCGCCAGCGACAAGGACGACGCCGACAACGGAAGTGGCGGTGCGGCTGATCGGAAAGCAGCATAGGCTTTCTATCTCGACAGGCGGTTCTCGTCGTCGATCAGGATCACGCGGGCCGGGGCTGCATCGCCCCATTTCCAAAGCACCAGGTTAAGATCGTCGGCGGCGGCACCGGAGGCGAAGCTCCTTACCAGCAAGCCATGATAGCCGCCGGCGATCAGCCGTCGGGCGAAGGCCTGCGTTCGTGGTTCCCCGCTCGCCCTCATCTGGTCGCGCCATGTTTTGTCGGCGAGTGCGGCAGCATCCATGCCCTCTGCCTCGAGCGCGAGATCATCCCGACAATCGAACACACCATTGATCTCAGCGTCGTAGGAGACGAGCGTCGTCGGCTGGAGATTGCCGACCTGGTTGGCTTCGCGTAAGGCCGTCATCACCGACAGCGACGCATAGAGCGCGGGCAGGCCCTTCGGATTGAATCGTCCACCGTAGAGTTCCGCGCCCCGCCCCGACAGCGGCTCGCGCGCATAGATCGGATTCAGCGCCCGATAGAGCTTTCCACGATACAGCACCGTTTCAGGCGTGCACGCCGGCGTCGACCGCGTCGACATAGTCCAGCACATCGTCGGCGCGGCCGCTGCGCACGAGCTGCATGGCCGTCTGACCCGAGAAGCCAGGCAGTGGCTCGGAGCGATACCAGGCATAAGCCATTAACTGCGAACCGAAACGCGGCTCGACCTTGTTGATCACCTCAACCATCTCGCGCAGCCGGCGCTGGGTCTTGTCCGACCGGATGCGATCCTTGCGCTGGACCGCGTCCTTGCCAAGCCCTGCGGTTCGGGCGACTTCCTCGCTGGTCGTGCGGAATGCTTCCGCGATTTTGCGCGGCGCGAAGAGGCCGTTGTCGGAATACTGGACGAGACCCATAGCCATCTCCTGCGGTTGTCGATGCCAATTTCTGTGACGCAATATAGCGTCGGTCGGTGCGGCATTCAATGGAAATAGTGAGACTTGGAGGGAGGGGAGGGAGGGAGAAAATCTGGTTCGCCGATCGGCCGACCCGGTGGCGCTGAAGCTCAACCGCGCCTCTCGCGAACCCGGCCGCGGCAGTCCCGCGCAGGGCTGTGAGGCCCGCTTGGCCGGCCGGGCAGGGATGCTCGCCCGCAGTTGCACCGCACGTCCGCTCCGCGTGCCGGGGGTGTCTTCGAGATGAAGACGAGGAGATCGCCAGGTCGCAGGACAGACGAACCAGCCCTGCTCGAAGGGCGATGATCGACTGGACGAAGCGCCCGGCATCCGTCCGGGCTGCCGTCCGGCGGCGATGACCTCAAGGCAATCCTTCGCGCGTGCTATGAGGAAATTGACGAGGCGTGGGATCGCTTCGATGCGGGTCGGCCATCCTCGCCACGAGCGGCCCGGTCGATGGCGTCGATCCCGCACTTTGTGAGCTGGTCCGGGCGCTTGCTCGAGTGGATGACAGCGTCCTGCCGTCCCGCACGCTTGCGCTCCGCAGCCAGGTCAGCATGTCGGCGGTCAACCGGCTGGCGGGCTTTGTCATCTTGGCGGCTATCTTCACCTGACCGGCGAAACGGTCGTCGCATTCTTCATCGCGCTTTCGATCCAGACGGCGGGCAATCCGGATGCGCTGCGGATAATCACGCGCGATTGCGAGGTGGCGCATCCGCTTGACGAGCATCGCATCATTGTCGGCTCGAAAGTGAGGCGCGCGCAAAGGCGATCCTTCGATTGCCGTCGGCGACATGCGGCGCCGAACCTGACCCCGGCCTGCTTCGGCGACGAGCGGGGGGAGCGAACCCTGTGCTCAGAACCGAAACGCTGCACCCTGCCGATCAGTTGGAGGCGTTCCGTGCGCTTCACGAGGAACGCGGATGGGGTGCGGAGAATCGCCGCCCGATTCGGCATTACCGCGCATTTCGTGAGGCAGCGCCTGCGGCTCGGCGCGGTCAGCCCCAAGCTGATGTAGGGTCTACCGAGACGGAGAGCTGACCCTTGACCAGCTGATGGCCTCGCCATCACCGACGATCCCGCCCGGCAGGAGCAGGTTTTCGAAAGCCTCACCTACAATAGAGCCCTACATCATCCGCCGCGAACTGACGCGGACGTATTTTGCAGCGAACAACCGGCGAGCCGTCTTATCGGCGCGGAAGCCTACATGGACGCGGGTGGCGCCATCCTGCGCGACCTGTTCACCGAGGATCGTGGCGGCTTCTACGAGGATGCCGCGGACAGATGTCCATATCGACTACCCGCACGCAAACGGCGGGGCGCGCCAAGATCAAATCCACCTGGCCGGTCACATAAAGTCATCCTCGTATGAGTATCTGGGTGAACTTGGTTTGCTGTTGGTATCACTGCTTCCGTTATCCTCAGTTCTGCAGAGATAGAGCGGAGATTTGCCTGCTCGCTGCCATTCACCGGCACTGTTCTTCGTCCACTTTTCAGGATGCTGGCTAGGATCAAGCACCATGTCGCCCTCATCCACCTCAACGAACCCCATCGCGGCCGCGCGGGCTTGTGCTTCTGGATTAGCGGCGCGCCAATTCAGTAACGGTCGGTCGCCGTCTTGCCGGAGTTGATGCTCCAGTAGGATGTCGCCTGCATTCTCGACTAGTGGATGAGTGACCTGTAGATCCACAATCGAGGTGACTTCGGTTCGGCCAGGAAATTGTTGCCTCCAACTTTCGCATTCGAAGTCAGTCATTCTGAAGCCGCCTTCCGTTCTCATCAGTCCGGCACTTTCACTTCCCAATTGGTAGCTAAAATATCGTGCGTGCTCGGTATCTCGACGAAGACCGTATTGGCTAGCAACGTCCGCGGTGCGAGAGGCTCGGGTCGAGACGAAGTCGGAATACACTTGTGGATTACCAGCAATGTGCTTGATTTCATCGCCGTGAAATTTCCTCACTTTCTCCCTGAAAGCAGACCTGTCGATCTCCACCACTGGAGGTCTGGGTTGCAGGGAATAGGCCTGTGTTGCCGCCGAAGACGAGCTACCGATGGGATCCGATCCGGTTAAGTGCATCCGGTCAAATATGTCCTCAAATCCTTGGCTTGCGGCATCCGTTTGCCTGGAGGCACTCCGCGCGTAGCGGATATCGGACGAGACACCGATTCGATTATACATGCCGATTTCGCTCCTTTTGCAATGAGCTAAGGCTGGCCAGACTGCAGCAGGCCTCAATAGATCGCTCGTTGACGATTAGCTGACGAGGGATTGTTCGGCTCCAGAAAAACGAACCGGACTGACTTGAGCGTCGTCGACGGTAATTTAAAATCAACTACAGCTGACCGGTCGAGTGATGCACCAAACCTATACTAGGCCGGCGGCGATAAGTGTTTTTGCGACAGGCGCGAAGAATTGTTTAGGGACGGCGTCGCTGAGCTTCATTGTGCTGATGAGCTGATGGGCAAGCACATGATCATCGACAATGTGGACACGTAGTGACCGCGCCTCATTTAACATGTCTGAAGCAGCATCGCCCTCTGCGCGGCAAACCAAGATCGGTATCCCGATCTCGTCGCGAACGTAACGCAGACCGACCAATATTCCACTCCCTTTGAAGACCAAGTTGGCCCGGTGCACCCCAAGCGGAGGTTCGCCAGCAGACTCGTCGCGGACGCGACGCCGCTCACTTTTCAACTCGGGCGCGCCTTGTTGTTCCTTCACCTCGCGCATCACCTCGGTCTTGGTCATGCGCATTTCGCGCATAAACAACGCACGCTGGACCAGAAGATCGATGAGTCCGCCGATAAGAAGTGCGCCGGCGCCAATCTCGCTCAGCAGCTTCGCCTGTGTAAACACGAGGCCGACGCAGCCCATGCCACAGACCGGCAAATAGACCATCGTCTTCCACGTGCCGAGAAGGAAGAGGAGAAAGATTGCGCTGAGAACCACGAATTTGAAAAATGTCTTGCCAACCTCCACTGCAGAGCGCGCAGACGCCATGCGCTTCAGCCCTTGAAACGGGTTAATCTTGTCGAAGTTGAACGTCATAGACTCTAGTGAGAAGACAAAGCCACCATTGGCTACCAATCCTGCCAGAATTACGGCGGCGACCAGGCTTCCAAGCAGCGGCCCTACAGTATTCAGTATAAGTTCTGCTAGCAGGACTAATGCTTGCCCCACCGCGAGATCGAAAGGCAGATTCTGCAGATTGTCGGCTAACAGTAGCGCTTCCTGACATTTGTCTTGGATCACATGCGCCCTTAGCCAGATGTAGCCGAACCCAACGCAAGTGGCGGCCGCGCGGGCGAAATCGGCGCTACGTGGAATCTGCCCCTTTTTTCGCGCTTCGCTCAGCTTCTTCGGGGTGGCGGGGTATGTCTTCTCTTCACTCTCATCGCTCATTTTAGCAGCCCGGCGAACCACTCAAGCGTGCCATTCGCCTGTGTAATCTCCAGTTTCATCCCCTCGATGAGAAAGGCGGTATACGTAACCATGATGATCGGAAAACCGATATTCTTGATCGTTGGGGATAGTTGGCTCGACTTGAACTGCGGCGCAAAACGCCGCAGTATCATCATTGATATGTCAACAAGCAGCAGAAAGGACACCACAGGCCCGGAGACCAACAGGGTCGTGCGCATGATGTGGTCGAGGAGACTTAGTACCTGCATTGCTCCTTGCGCGCTCATTGTAGGGTGGAACCGATACACGGGCCAGATCTGGAAGCTGCCGTAAAGCGCGCTGATCACGGCCTCCAGGCCTCCTGATGCGACGAAGATGGTAATTGCAGTGATTCCGAGGAAAACACCCATGGCGGAAGCTTGGCTGTTCGTCGCCGGGTCCGACGGAGCGGACGGGCTGGTAATGCCACGCTGGTTGTCGATAAACTCGCCGGCCGCCTGAAGGCTCCATAACGGGATGCCGAGAAAAGTGCCAAGCAGCAGGCCGACAAATACCTCCTTCAATCCGAGCAGAGCCACCTGGATCATGCGTGTTTCAGGATCGAGTGCCTGCAGCCCGTCACTGACGTGTACGATGCATGGGAGTGCGAAGGAAACAGCCAGGCAGCTGCGGACCAGTCCGCCGATCTGAGCCCGTGCAAACAACGGAAGAACCATCATAATGCTTATGGTGCGGGCCGTACCGAGGCCGCCTGCAACGACAAGTTCGATCGCCGCATGGATCAGGACTTGAATCTCTGCCGATGACGGATACATGTGGGCTAGTAGCCAGGTGTCATTGTGGGAAAGTCGGTAAAGATCTGGTCGGCCAGCCCAATGAGCGGGGCGCTTAGCACAGGGGCAGACAGGCTAATCACCGCGATCACGACCAAAAGCTTCACGGTGAGCGGCAAGCTCTCGTCCTGGATCTGCGTTGCCGCCTGGATGATGCCAATGACGAGGCCAACAATCACGGATGCAATGAGCGGTGGCAGAATCCAGATCATGAAAACCACCAGGGACTGGCTCATAAAAGTGACAATACTGGATTGAGTGATAATCAACCTCCCGGTGTGGCGTAACTCAACACAAGTCCGTGCATCAATCTCGACCAACCATCAATGGCAACAAACAAGAAGAGTTTGAACGGGACAGATATGACTGTCGGCGATACCATCGACATGCCCATCGCCATCAAAATCGTCGTTACGACAAGGTCGATGACGATAAACGGAAGATAAAGAAGGAAGCCTATTTCAAACGCACGCTTGAGTTCTGATATTAGAAAAGATGGTATGAGAATGGCAAAGTCATCAGATGTGGTTTTGGCACGCATTTCCTCGGGCCAGAGCTTCTCGGTCGAGGAGAGGAAAAAACGGCGCTGCTCATCATTTGTGAACTTCTTGAGATATTCGTGCATGGGCTCGCTCCCCGTTTTAGCGGCGTTTACCCAGTCATCCAACGTTTGATAGCGGAGCTTCGGATCGGTCATCCGGTCATAGGTCTGTTCAATAACAGGCGCGCTGACGAAAATGGTGAGGATCAATGCCGCAGCATACAATACTATGTTCGGCGGTATCGTCTGAGTACCGAGCGCATTGCGGACGAGAAACAGAACAACCGAGACCTTTACAAACGCCGTGGTTGTTACGACTACCAAAACCAGCAGGCCAAGGCCCGCTGTCACCGCAAGAAGCGATAGAATTGCCGGCTGGACCTCAGTCATGGGATGCCAACCTGCCACGGAGCCTGACGCCGAGCTGATCTCCGATCCGCACGATATCGCCACGCCCGATACGCCGACCATTGGCAAGTATGTCGACTGGACCCTCGATCGGTCGACCAAGTTCGAAAATATGCCCTTCGCCGGCGCTCCGCAATTCGCCAAGAGGCATCGGCCAGCGGCCGCATTCGAAGACAAGCACGAGCTCGACATCGTCCAGATCAGCTTCCGACGGTTCCTGCTGCAATTCGAATTGTGTCGTCATATGCGTATTCTCCAAGGGCCAAGACTGGGGGAAAAAGGGCCCCCGCAGGATCAGGTGGTCGCCCTCAATATCTGCCCCGGCCAATAACCGGCCCACGGATAGAGCAATCTGGCCGTGGCCGAACGGCGACACGTCTGGCAACAGAGCATCACCGACGCTTGCCTTGCGAAGAAGCGCGGCCGGAATGCAAAGCGTGCCGATCCGCCCTGCAACCATGACCGGCAGCTCTGGGGGTAGCTCGCGTGGCTGTCTCGATAACAGGCCAACCAATTTGCCGAACGTGCGGAAAACAGACGGCACCAAGCCATCTAGAGGCGAGAACAAGAACAGGTGGCCCTTGCCATTGACCGGCCCGAAGGTGATATCAAGTCCTAGATAAGGAGCCACTGTCATCGCTTCGCGAACATGCAACAGCTGCACGTTTGCTTGCGTCTGCTCCTCCAGTCGGGTGACGAGCGGCTCGAGTGCAAATTCGACAATGAGCGAAGCAGTAGGCTCAGAAGGGAAAGCAAGGCCGCTCTGCACAGTCGTGACGAGCGCCTCTACAAGCCGTCGCGACAACGACAAGACGATCGTTTCAGCTCCCACGCGCCACACGCAGTCAAGCATTGGAGTGGCGGAGGCTGGTTCCTGCCGCCAGACAATCCCATCCATGCGAACCGACAGCGGCTGATCGCTGATGCGGCTCTGAAAGGGCTTACGGGTGGCCGCTATATCATTGACCCACGAGACAACCTCGTGGGACAGCGTTAGCGCCGGTTCAAATATAGTAGGTGTGACCACTGGGGCTAGCTCAATCTATCGGATTTCGTTGTCCGACATTCGGGCCAGCGAATCCCTGCCGTATCGAAGGGACATCTCATCATCAGCCTCTATTTCGCCTGCGGCCTCCGAATGAATATCAACGGCGCGCCGGACGTCATCGTCGATTTGTTGCCACTTGCGCCTTGCCGCCGAACGTCTGACCCATAGGGCCCTCGTCTCGGACGCCGCTGTCTCGGCCTTTGTTTGGGTGGCGCGCGCATCATCAAGCGTCTGGCGTCTGGTGTTGACCACAGTCGCAAGCCGCTCAATGTGAAGGTGGTGATGGTCGAGTGCTGCGCTCGACAAGGTGTCGAGCGACATCAGCTCCTGGTAGTGATCCGCTTCGGCCCTTGCGCAATGCTGCTGTGCGATTGCGAGCCCGTGGGAGGCATCCTGTACGGCTAAGGCGGCCATACGGCACTCGGCCTCCTTCTCGGACAGCTCCCTAAGGGCACTACGCTCTTGCATATCCTTCAGAAGCCGTAACCTCGAAGCGTGAATACATTTCACGCGGTCAGACGCGACATCCATGCCACTGTTTCCTCAAAATCCGACGCCTCGCCTTCGCTCTGCTGCAAAAACTCCCTCAGTTCGCCAATCGAGGCGACAGCCCTGTCCGTTAGCGGATCGCCGCCTTGCTTATATTCGCCGACGTTGATCAAAAACTCCGTCTCGGCATAGCGCGAGAGGAGATCACGGAAGACGGATGCAGCCTTGCGATGCGCCCCGGACACGACCGCGTCCATCACGCGGCTGCGGCTCTGCAGTACATCAATAGCGGGAAAATGCGATCGCGCCGCGATAGCGCGTGACAGCACGACATGGCCGTCGAGAATGCCGCGCGATTCCTCCGCGATGGGATCGCCTGTGCCATCACCTTCGACAAGTACGGTATAGAAGGCCGTGATTGAGCCGTGCTCACCCATGCCGGCACGTTCCAGTAGGCCCGGCAACATGGCAAAAACGGAAGGCGGAAAGCCTCGCCGGGTCGGCGGCTCGCCCGCGGCAAGGCCTATTTCGCGCATGGCGCGGCAGAAGCGCGTCAGTGAGTCCAACATGAGCGCAACGCGTAGGCCTTGTTCGCGAAAGTATTCCGCGAGTGCGGTTGCCATAGGGGCACATTGCGCCCGCTCCACAGCGGAGCGGTCGGAGGTTTCAACGACAACAACCGCGCGGCGCAGACCCTCCTCCCCAAGATGCCGCTCGATGAATTCGCGAACCTCACGTCCACGTTCTCCTATGAGCGCCACAATGATAACGTCGGCGGCAGCGCCTTTTACGATCTGCGACAACAAGGTCGACTTGCCACAGCCAGGCTCGCCATAAATCCCGATCCGCTGGCCTTCGCCGCATGTGAGCAGACCATCCAGTGCACGGACCCCGAGCGGGAACGGCAACTCGACAATACGCCTTGTCATCGGATTGGGCGCCCTGCCGTGCAGCGGCCGCGTTTCGGCGGTCTTGATTTCGCCTTTGCCATCAAGCGGGCGGCAACGGCTATCAACCACACGGCCAAGCAAATCCTGGCCTACTGGTACTTCACGCATACGTCCAGTCGATATGACCTCTGCGCGGCTGGAAAGGCCCATCAAGTCACCGATTGGCGTGAGCAACACCTCGTTGTCCAACAAGCCGATCACCTCGGCTTCGAGCGACAGGCCAGTCCGCGTATCCTGCAGCAAACAGAGTTCGCCAATCCGCGTGTCTGGCAGGACAGCATGGACGAGTGTCCCGACAGCCCGCGTGACCCGCCCGCGTACGACACGCGTGTCGATTTGCTTTGCTGTAGACCTCAAAGACGCGATCGCCGGATCGTGAACCCGGCTGCCGGCGAGATTATTATGCTGCGGCACCGGCGTGATCACGCTTCGCCGTCTTCGTGTTGCAACCCGAAGCCAAGGCGCAGTGCGCGCAACTGTGCATCAAGTCCAAGATCGACATTGCCATACTCGCTCCACAGCACGCACTGTTGCGGCGACAAGGCCGGATCTGGATCAATGCGAACCCTCGGCCGGCCCTCCCGCCCGTCGCATTCAGCAAACGCACGCGCGAGCAAATCGACTTGTGTGGGACACACATGAAGGCAAACTTCCGCGCCGCTATATTTGCGCTCGATCGCGTGGCGAACCGCTTTCACTAACAGCTCGCCCGGATCGAAAGCGCCCAGTAGATCGGTTAGGATTTCTATTACCAGCTGTGGCAATTCCTGCTCCAGAGCCGCCCTTCGTCGCGCGACATCGGAGGCTGCCCGCGCAACCAATCCTGTCATTTCCTCCGCGCCTGCTTGCAAGCCCTCAGCATGGCCGCGCGCCCGCTCACGCTCATAAGCTGCGCGTATATGGCTGCGAACCCGCTCTTGATACCGTTTTGCTGCGTCAAGTGCTTCTGTGGCGTTGTGCCAGATATCGAGCTCAGGCCCCGGTATCAGTGGTCCGACTGGGCGCATCTGCGGCGCGCCGCGTGCTGCGGAAACATCGACTGTCATATCACCGGAACTCCGTCTCAAGATGGGCCAGGACAAGCGAAAACAACTGGCCCGAAGCATTCCTGTGTTCGGGCGCAGGGTTCTCGGTGGCGGTCCCGACGGGCAACCGCAGAAGCACGCGTTTGCGCTCAAGCGCCGAACTGTCATCGAGCCAAGCACCAAGGCAGGCAAGTCCATCGCGCTCAATTTGCTGCGCGAGTTTTTCCGGATCAGCAATCAAGCTGGTTTCAATCGCATGCGCGAGGTGTCGGATGCCAAACGCGTGAGCATCCTCGCCGATATGTCCAATAAGCGCGGTGAGGTGAGGCTTTGAAACGAGCTTCAGCAGCGAACGGGCATGCCAGATACTCCCGGCAAGGAGAGCAGCCCGACGCGGATCGTATCCGCGCAGAAGATCCGGCCCCCAGCCGCTTCCGTCCGAACCCATTTGATTGTCAAGCAGCAATTCTGCCAGTCTTGGTTGCAGCCTGGGACACTTCTGCAACTGCACCAATGTCGGAGCCGACAACGCCGGATCAAGACATGCGGCAAGACGAGTTGGATGAGCCGAAGCAGCAAGATCGCTCAGGCGTACGGAACGCAATTGAATCTCATGATCACGCTCGGCGGTCTCTATCGCTGTTGGCATCTGGGTATATTACCTATGCCCTATAGCCGATGAGCTTTTTGCGAATAGCCTCGACGGCTGACCCACCGGGGCGGCCCTCGACTTTGGCTATTTCGCCCGATGACTGCCTGCGCCGACGCCTTAGAACACTGGCCAGAAGATAGCACGCCACTGCGAACACAGCCGCGGCAACACCGGTCACGATTGCCAGAAGTGGCGCTGGATCGGATCTCGGTGCCTGGGCCGAAACAGTCGCCTGTAGAGGCTGTTGCTCATGTACGGACGGTTCCACCGGCACCAAAACCACTTCGACCTTTTCGTAGGACAGGCCTTCGATGCTGTCAGCGACGAGCATCTTTATCTTGGGCAGCAGAGCTGAGATGTTTGCTTTCGCGTCATGCCGGATGAAAACCGAGGCCGAGGATGGCGTGCCGCCCGATCGTAACAGGTCGTTGTTCGGCAGAACGACATGAACACGTACCGAGAAGACGCCATCGATATCGCTGATCGTTCGCGACAACTCTTCGCTCAGGGCATAGACGTAGCGGGCACGCTCCTCGGTCGGCGAGGCAATCAGGCCTGATCCGCTGAAAATCTCGCCGAGGTTCTTGAAAGATTGGCGGGGCAAGCCCTTGGCATTCAGCAGATTGATTGACCGCGCAAGCAGCTTCTCGTCGACCTGGATCGTGCTGGTCCCATCTTTAGCGGCAACTCGGACCGCATCAACCCCATTGTCAATCAGAAGTGCGACCATCTCATTCGCCTCGCGCTCCTGTAATTGCGTATAGAGGTCGACCTTGCACCCACTCAGGGCGAAGAGAAGTGGCAGCACGACAAAATGAAGCGATCGCCAACCGGGCGGGCGACTACGCATGATCTCGCCATGGGCCAAGCCAGTCATGCGGGCCGTTCATCCCTCTTTCAAGAGCTTGTTCACAGATGAGGTGATGCCGCTGACCCCTTTGGTTATAAGGGAAACTTGGGTGACACCATTATAGACATCACGCAGATCAGCAATCATCGATTCGAAATCATGTCCTGGCTGCGTTCCGGGTCCCCCACTTTCGACGGGTAGCTTCTGTGTCGGCTGAGCGAGAGCGTCCTTCTGCAGGGCTACAGGATGGTCAAACGCTGCAGACGTAACTGCGCTGACACGGTACATTGAAGAAATCGTCTCGATCACGCGGTCGCCCAGTGGGCTTGTCGGTGCAGCTGCGCGTTGAACATCCAACTGTGCGGCAACTGGCGCCTCTCCCGCATGCGCAGAAACGGTATCGTTTTTCATCGTGGCTGCCGCCTGCGCTAGCGCGCGATCGAACTGGGCCTGTTCGCCCAATGACGGTGACGCGACCCGGGGAAGAAAATCCGTCAGACTGGCAGCGATCGAAGTGACAGGCGTCATCATGCAATACCCGATTGTTTTCTCTCTCACGCAGGATGAGCCGAGCCGGTTGTTACCCGCTGTTGTGTCGATGCCTACAGAGGCAAGCTGACGACAAGCTGACAAAGGTCACGGTTAATCATTTAAAAAGTCACATAGCGGCCTTTAGTGACTTGTGAGAGTTTCAGCCTTTGGTTTATCAGGACGACATGTCAAGAACGCTCATCCGATCCACGATCCTGCACAGGTTGAAGAGACTTCTGTGCCTGGGGTTTTTTTTCTCCATCGCAATTCACACAACTCTCGCCGTCCCTCTGTCGCTGCCCTCCACACCCTATAGGTATACAGTTCTGGATCAGGATCTCTCTGCCGCGTTGCAGGACTTCGGGGACAATCTGAACATCACGATCAACATCAGCCCCGAGGTGAAGGGGCGGATTCGCGGGCGCATGCCAGATTTGCCACCGCGCGAGTTCCTCGACCGGTTGACCAAGGTGTACGATCTCCAATGGTACTATGATGGGCTTGTGCTCTATGTAACTGCCGCACATGAGGCGCAAACGCGGATGCTTGTGTTGACTTCGATTCGCTTCGAAGCGTTCAAGGCGGCTCTCGATAAATTTGGCATCTCGGATAACCGCTATGTCGTGAGACCCGCGCCGGGAAATGGCCTCGTCTTGGTTTCCGGTCCGCCGCGCTTCATCGCTCTCGTGGAGCAGACGTTCAATGGCCTCGTGGCGGAGGCGCAGGCGCATCCTCACGTCGCGCCGCCGCCGACGAGGGGATCTGTGATGATATTGTTTCGCGGCGCCTCCACCATGGTCGTCCGCGATGGGCAACCAGAAGCCTCGTATTCTTCTGACGTGCCACAGCAAGATGGCGCGAAGCCTGAGCTGAGTCAGAAATGATATCTATGGATCGCCGCAGTTGGCCGGAGAAGGCATCAACAGCAACCGCATCCTAATTGAGCATTTTCTTTCCAATTCGTCAGGTTCTCGAAAGCTGAACCGCTCATCGTTGGATTCATGATCTCAAACGATCACTGGCCGCTGTGCTAGAGTTGAACCTTCGAGCCATCAAGGAGCGGAGCAATCAAAGTGGGCAAGGGGCGAGTTGGCATCCCGGCCAATGCTTGGATTTGTTAAAGTTCATGAACGCGTTGGCGTCGCCCTCTTAGGGGATTGCAGTCACGTCTAAGGAGCCAAAAATGTCGATCAATAGCGCCACTAACGTTTACAGCAGCTCGAATCTCTCGCTGGACAACAGCCTGAACCCTTCACAGTTCGCACAGGTCTGGTCGAGCTCGGCATCTGCATTAGACAGGACTCAGCAAAGAGCGCCATCCTTTGACGGGATGCTGTCTAGTTACCTGCTCGAAACAAGAGATAGTCCCTTCGCGCTTCGGGATGCGCTGTCGCGGAATATTGACTTGCCTGAAGGATTGTACCGGCCCTCATCGGAACCGCTGTCGGATGCCGCGTCTTCCCTGGAAGAGTTGTCCCGGCACCCACTGGACCTTCTGCCGCCACATATGAGGGCAGCAATCGAAGCAATGGATCAGCAGCCCCAGCCCACTGCGACTGATCCCCAGGCCACTACGACCGATCCCCAGCCCGTGGCGCCCGCGCCTATAAGAAGCGACAGAATCACGTGGAACGGAGGCTCGCTGACCGATCGGGAGTTGCAGATCGTGGCGGTGCTGAATCGTCACAAGGACCTAATGCCCCTCGATTGGAAATCGTTGGGGGAGAAAGCCAATGATCCCTCCACGCCACCGGACTTGAAAGCGGCGATCGAGGCCTTGCAGCAGGATCCAGAGCTCTTTTACGCGATCGGCTCGCAGGGCGATGGCCGCTGCGGCGGCAAGATCAAGGCGAAGGATCTGGCCGGATTCTCCAACGGTCACCCACAAGTTGCGGCGTTTCAGGAGCAGCAGGCGCAAAACTACACAAAGAACTACATTCCATCCGACACCACTGAAAATACACAGCCGTCGGTCATGACGGCGAGCGATGCGATGCGCGAGCTTTACCGATACTCCGAAAACCTGCCGAAGAATCTCAGTGTGGCTGATTTCAAGCAGATCGTTTCAGGCGAAGCCAAAACCGGCAAATGTCCGCCCCAGGTCATTGCTGCGGCCCAGTACTTCGTCGATCATCCATCTGAGTGGAAGCAGTTGTACGGTGGTACGATAGACAAGGTTCATAAAGAAGATTTCCTGCAGGTCGCTTCATCAGCGATGAGCCTCACTCGAACCGAGCTGGATACGATCGAAACGATCAAGAGCAACCAGGACGCCTTCTTTGGGAGCGGTGTCCTGACTCGTGATAAGCTCGCGAAGATGGCAGCGGACAAGAGCCTGGATCCGAAAGTGCAGCAAGCGGCCTCACAGCTCCTCGCGGATCCTCTGCTGTTCAGCCTGCTGAACAATTCGATCACAGGCTACAAGACCCACCATCGTTTCTTCGACTTCGGCGGCGGGCATACGGTCGATTCCGGAGACATCAGCAAAAACGATTTTGCCCACTTCTGCGACGGTATGTCGTCTGCGAATCGCGCCGTTCAGCAGCCAAAGACCCATGTGCCTGAAACCGCTGCGGAGCAGGAAGCCGCTTCGGACATGATGGCGGGCCTGACGGACCAGCCTGATACCAAGTCAGCCAAAAAGAACGGCGGAGCTTTCATGCATGCGGTATCCGGAGTGCTCAAAATTCACTCTCAAATTCTTGACTGGGCTGCAACGGCGGTGGGCTTGCTTAGCTTCGTCCCCGGCCTCGGACAAATAGCCGATGTTGCATCGATGGCGCTTTCAGCAGAGGCGCAAGCTGAAAATCTTGTCCGTACAGCCATTACCGGAGGCAATATGAAGCATGCCCTGGAAGAAGCTGGCATCGCTATCGGAGCACAGGCGCTCGGCCTTATTGCGGGGCCTGAGGTCAAGCTGGCAATTCGCAACGGACTCGTGAAGAAGGCGCTCGAAGAGGCCGCCACGGCCGGGATCAATCTGCCGATTACCGTGGCTCAAAGCTATGCAGAAGGTTATTTGAATAACCTTCACGCACGCCTTAACTCCGCCCCTGCATAAGCCGGTGGTGTTCCCAACCGGGTCGGCACAACGGCTTTGTCTCAACATTGCCTGACGTGCGCTTTCCTGCGCGTGCCTTGTCCATGCGGTCGATCGGCCGCTGCGCAGGCTTTGCCTCCAGCTCGCCGATCTAATCGGCGGCTGGAAAATCGGAAGTTCGAGGTCCGGTCCAGAGCAGGTCCAGCTTGATCCGGTGGATTTATTTTTGCACTTGGCCGATGAGAAGGTGAGTACAGCTCGAAAAGGCAACCCCGCAGGAATTCTGCGCGCCAAGCAGAGAGGAACATCAAGGCCTCATAGGAGGTGGATTTTCAAAAGGATTGCCGCACAAAGTGGTGCCTAGCTCCGGTTAGCCCGGCCGCAACCCGAACATCGGTCGCGACCCTGGCCAAGTGTCAATGATGACGATGCTATCCGTCTTGTCTAGCTGGATATAGCAAGGAAACCGCGCCGATCCGCATCATCAGCTGCGGACGGCGAACATGCTGATAGGTGCGGTGCCCGCGAAGATGGGACCTCCGATCGCCCGGGGCCTATGGTTGCGTAACAGCCGCCGCGTGGCTCACGGCCACGCAGCCGCGCTGACTTGCTCGACACGGCCTGGCCCCGGTGGTGGCGCCTCGCCATTGAACCAAGTCGTTCGTCGGCGATAAAGGCGGCGCGGAGCTTTCAGATCCCAACAACGATTGCCGCTCCGTGCTGTTGCCGTCGTCCCGTGGCCATGGGTGCTTGGGGAATTGTCGGCCCCTGTCGCGGTGATAGTCACCGCTGCATTCCAAGCAAATGATCAGCGCTGCCCGTCGACGTGAGGTGGGGGGGCATCGTGTACCCATCCGGGTTGTCCAACGATCTCGATTGGGGACGATCGAGCATTTAAACAAGTTTGCGCCAGCCATAGCGAATTCGAAGAATCAGCGATCGTGCCTTCTGGGAGCAGGTCCCGACTCTATCGGGAGAAGAAGAAGGACACGAAATCACTCACCATTTTTGTCCGCGGTGAATGTCCTGTATTTGGCGACCGGGATGGCCGCACGATCACCCTTGCTTGGTGTGACAGCATTGTTGTCGAACAAGTCGCGCGGATCGTTGATCATTACCGCGAGATTGTGGCGCGTCGAACAGCCAAATGTCTGGTCGAAGAATTCATCGTTGAGCACCGTAGGAAACGAGGGACACACAGGAGGGCGGGCCTGATAGACAATCGCCTCTATCCGCGCTGCGCGGCCGTCGTGTTGGTCCAGCAAGTGGATGTTGGAAGCGGCGATACCCATCAGCTTCGCCTGATGGACTGCCTCTGCGCTGAGCAGTGGCGACCCGCTGATAAGAAGACGAAGCGCATCGCGCCGACCCCTGCTGGCCCTGTCGAGGAAAACGCGCAGACGCTGCAGTTCTGAAGCGCGAAGGCTTTGCAATATGAGGACGGTGGTCTCTTGCCGGATGAGAATCGGTGTCGATGGCTCTACATGAATGGGCGCGCTTACGCAGCCACTTAGGCTTGTTGTCAGGGCAACCAAGAGAAGTTTGATCCGCAACGTCACTCTACCTGCTATTCGATAATAAAGCCGTCACTGCTCTTGGCATCTGGCGCGGAGGTGCGCACGGCAGCGCGGCCTCGCGGAGCTGTTGCCGACGAATTTGTCACAGTGACACCCCTGGCCGAGTGCAAAGCCATACGGCCCGTTGGCGCGCTCATCTGGTCGGGGCTCGATCCCGGTCTTACGATGTAAGGCGTAACCAGAATAACCAATTCCGACTCATCCTTTTGAAATGAGGACGAACGGAACAGCGCGCCAAGGACCGGCACTTCGGCGAGCCCTGGGAAAGCACTGATGCTATTGCTGACGTTACGCCGGATCAGCCCACCAATCGCAAAGCTTTGCCCGCTGGCGAGTTCGACGACCGTGTCGGCACGGCGAGTGGAAATTGCCGGCACTGAGATGCCGTTGATTTGAACGGCACCTTGTGACGTGAGCTCACTGACTTCCGGCTTTACGCGAATATTGATCTGGTCGTTGCTGAGAACTGTGGGTAAGAACTCGAGGCTGACACCGAAGTGACGGAATTCAATCGAAACTTGCCCATTTTGCTGAGGGACAGGGACAGGAAACTCGCCTCCTGCGAGGAAGCTAGCGGTCTGACCGGACATCGCAGTGAGATTCGGCTCAGCCAAGACGGAAGCAATGTGCTCCTTGGCGAGCGCGTCGAGCACCGCTCCGATGCTGACATTGCCATCGTCGTATCCGATTTCTGCTGTACCACCACCACCAGCGGCACCAGAGGCGGCACCTCTGTCGCCGCTTATCAAACCAACTTTGAAGTTGCCGAACTGTCCGAAGGCCGACAGGTTAATACCCAGTTGCTTCATGGCGCCACGGGAGACCTCGGCAACGCGCACACTCAGATTGACCTGCAAGGAACCAGCGACCTTGATGTTGTTGACGACCTGCGCACCGTCACCGAGAAATTGCTCAGTTACGCTTTTCGCGGTGTCGACGGTTGCTGCGTCGGGCGCTGTACCGCTAAGGATTGCGCCGCGCGGCGTGTACTTGACGCGGATCGGATAGTCGCCGACCTGCTCCCTTAACATGGCCCGCAGATCGCCGATCGGTTGCGTGACGACAATATGCAGCTCGGCCAGAGCCTCGCCCTTATCATCCAAGGCGAACAGGCTGGTCCGCCCGGTTTTCTTGCCGAAGACGAAGACAGTTTTGTTCGAGGGTGCCTGATAGTCGGCGATCGTAGGGTCGGCAACAAAGATGGTAGCGGCTGGGCCGGGCAGATGGATTGTCTTGCCGAGCGAAGAGGAAAGGTTCAGCGTGGCATGGATGCTATTGGAAGCGGCATCCGGCTTCACGTCATCCCCGTTTTCTTGAGCCGCGGCAGAAAGTGGCGATAACAGCATGAGTGCGCACAGGAGAGGGCCTAAGTAAGGACAACCCGTAGCTCTCCAATCGTCGATGAGGGTTGGCAGCCTATTGGTGCCACGAGAACGAGTTCGAACCATTTTCAAGAGATTCTTTCTTTCAGACCAACTATGCGGATGCCGCATCAGGCAATTCAAGAATGTAACCAATGCCCCGCACGGTCTTGATCAGTGGCGTTGCACCTGACCTCTTTAGATGTCCACGTAGGCGATAGATTCCGACTTCGAGCGCGTTGGTAGATACTTCTTCGTTGAACGAATAGAGATGGCCTTCCAACTGCTCACGCGGCACAATGCGGCCTGCACGGTTAAGCAGATGCTCAAGAATACATAGTTCGCGTCGTGCGATCGTCAGAGGACGACCTGCCACGCAAATCTCTCGGCTGATCGGGTCGAAGTTGAGATTACCAAATACAAGGATAGGGTCGGTCATCCATGTCGACCGGCGCTGAATGGCTCTCATTCTGGCGATGAGCTCTTCAGGACTGACCGGTTTGAGTAGAAAATCGTCCGCGCCACCATTGAAAATGGCGATTCGCTTCTCGGGATCGCCAAGACCGCTCATAATGACGGCGGGAACCGAATGGCCCTCGCTCCTTAGCTGCTTCAGCCAGCCCAAGCCATCGCCATCGGGCAAACCCAACTCTAGCAGGAGAATTTCATAGCTCGCGCAATGAAATGCACTCGAGGCCTGTTCCAGAGTGCAAGCTACGTCAACGGCAAAACCGCTACTCACGAGCGCAGCGCGCACAGCGCGCACGAAAGCCGTATGATGATCAACGAGCAACGTTCGCATGTCACCTCACATCAATGCAGGAAAATCAATTGAGCGTCACCGTCAGCCAGGACCCGGGGTAGCAGCAGAAGTCGCGCGCAACGCATTCGTTGCCACTCTTTCGCATGAGTAATTGCTGAAGCATGCAAGCCGCATGCCGGCAGCCGCGGATAAGATCATGTGAAGACCTGATTTGCGGACCGAAACCGACGGTCGGCCGGCTCAAAAAGCCGCCAACCTCGCCTGCGATTTCTCTGCGCATCGAACACCTCCTGCGTGTAGCGCCCTGCTTTCATCAGCCAGCGTTGCCCGAAGCCAATGATTCGATGACTAAAGGGGTTAGCTTTGAAGAACCAATCGATTGTTCTGGTCGGAGGCATCCACGCGGTGGATGGGTTATGTGATCCCTATGCCGTTCAAGGAACCGACATTCGAAATGACCTAGATCGGTGTGCAGGCTGATGAACCTTCGACATTGGGTGTACCGTACCCAAGCGCAGTTGCGCATAGTGATTTGACGAGGCAGTGCCGACATAGGTGCCGCAGCCGGTGCGTGTGAGTAAGACCAGCTGTCTGAAGCGAGTGCAGCGCTTCGCCGACGATCGCCGCTTCACCTATCGGCTGGCCAGTTGGAGTTCCCTTGCCAATGCCGACAGAACGTCGCGACGTGATGCCCGGAGCGGATGTGGGTTCCGCTGCGTTTTGTCGACTGATTGGAGTTAATGCCGAAAGCCAATCAGTCAAATCACCTATGCACCCAGATTTCCCCCAACGCTTCGATTGCCAATCTGCTCGCAAAACACGGCCGTCTCCATGGGGCATGCGTTCCTGGCGTGCTAGCTGCCGTGCTATCCTAAGCCCAGTTCGAAATAGGCTAGGCGTTCCTGGGTCAACCCTCAGATGAGCGTGACGCCGCGGGGGCAGGAGACCTGCGCATGCTCGCCGCCTGTTGAGGTGTATCGCGCGCTGGGCTTGCGCCATAGGAGGATCATAAGGTCAGGGTAAATGTCGACGGGCTTGAGAGCGCTCGCCGATCATCGGCGTTCTCGGTGACGGAATCCGATCCTCGTCGACGGCACGCGCGCAGTGCAGTCCTCCCTGTTGAGATGTTGGTTTCGTGTCAGCGAAATGCGCCCGTCGATAAAGAATCTCACGCAGCCGGTGCTCGGGGCACTGCACGGAGCGACCGACCTGCGGGTGAGTTTGCGCAAAGCAGGGATGCCTCGGAACTCGACACGGACTATCGGGGCGTCCTCCAGGAGCGTTTCGATCGAGTCGCCGGTGGAAAGGCGGCCATGGATCGCGCTGACGGCGAGCCGCGTACCTTCCTTTCTCGCTAGACGACCCTTTGACCGTTTGCCGCCCGCGTTGCGCACCGTCCGCAGTCTCAATTGAAGTATCGTGGTCGGGGCATAGCGGTCGGCGCTCGACCGTGTCCCGAGCCAAGGCCACGTGGCCAACTCGTGGTTCAATGTCCTAGCAGGCGAGGGGCACAGGAGTTACGGGGACGGAGCGGCCCCTTACAAATGGCGAGACCCGCCGCCACAGGCCTGAATGGCACAAAGCTCAAGCCAGCGCGCGCGAAGCGGACAATGATGACCAGCCACCGTCGGCCCAAGGGCGACGGCAAATCCGCGCCGGCCGCCAAGGCGGACTCCGACGGCGGCGCTGAGCGCGTGATGCATGTCCGAAACCTGACAACGATAGAAAACATGTCGGGTTCAATACAAAAGGGATGTTGGGATGATGGCGGCTTTCAAGCGAAGTGATCGCGCACTGGGCGCTGAGTGCGTTGGCACGACGTTTGCTCGTTGAATTCCGGCAACAATGAATGTGGCAACACCGAGTTAAACGGGCCGCACCAGGCGGGCGAGACGAGCGATGCTCTCCTTTCCTTGAACCTGAGTGGCCCTCGCTAATATGCAAACGACCTCGACCATAAGTCGCTGCCTCGTGGCATAGCCTTGGAGACCAATATGGCACTGCAGATCGACTCACCGGCTCCTTCGATCAAGGCCGAGACCTGGCTGCGTGGTAAGCCCCTCGCCAGCTTCCATCCCGGCAAAGTGTACGTCGTCGAGTTTTGGTCAACTTGGTGCCGACCATCTGCGGCGGCGGCGTCCCAATTGGTGCAACTGCAGGAGAAATATAGGGACGACGGACTTGAGGTCGTCGCAACCGCTGCCGATGACTATGCCGTCTCGCCTGTTGAGGCCCGAGCCAAGCTGGAATCATGGCTGACCGAAAAGCTCTCGGATCTGAACTATCGGGTCGCATTTGATTCCTCAGGGGAAATGAACAGGCTTTGGAGGGAGCGCAGCTTTGCTGTGGGGCTGCCCACCTCGTTCGTGGTCGACCGGGATGGCAACATCGCTTTTATCGGTCACCCATGGCAACTCGAAGCGGTGTTGCCGAAAGTGATTAACGGCAGCTGGCGCACCAGCGACGATGCGAAAGCGACCAATCTGGAAAGGGTCGCCAGAAACAACGCAATAGCGCGCGAAGAGGCTTTGAAGAAGCCGATCTACGACAGGTTCTGTGCGGCGATACGGAAAGAGGACTGGAGGACGGCGCTTTCGGCAATCGAACAGGGAGTAGCCCTGATGCCGGATGATATCCATTTCCGCTTGGCTCATGTGCATTTGGTGGTTCACAAAATGCATGACATGTGGACCGGCGTACCCCTCATGCGCGAATTGGTTCGGGATGCGATCGACAGAAACTCCGAGAACTGGATGCTTGCAGCCCTGGACCAACTCTTCGGTTCCGCGCATGACCATTCGCGCTTCCCGTCCGCCGAGCGCTTCGCGTTCGGCAAAGAGTTGTCACAAAACATTCTCGCGGTTAATCCCCCGCAAGCTCCAAAGTTCCAGTCCTATCCTGCAGTAGCCAGGTACGTTTACGAGAGCGGCAACAAGGATTTCGCGATCGAGTTGCTGAAGCTGGCACTGAAGTCGCTCGATGACCCGGAGCCTGCTCCAGACGGCCTGAGACGACATCACCTGCCAGATCTGCTGCAGGCCTTGGCCAGCTACAAGGCTGGGAGGACTGTGACAGCGCTCTATGCGCGGCTCTGCAGAACTTTTCCCGAAAATACCAACCTGCGGCCGGCAGGGGAAAATACGTAAAAAGGCACGTCAGTTTGCATGTTTACTGGTCAATTCGTCCATTTCCTTGGCGTGGCCGCAGCAAATAGGCCCGATGCAGTGCCAGGTAAGCCGTTTGCGGCAAGTTCAAGGCTCCAATCTTGCGACCTGCGGTCACATCACGACGCAATCGATGTTGCACGCGTAACCGCAAAGGCAGCGCAGTCGAAGACGCCCCCGAGGCCGGCCACCGGGCCATCGATTTCTTGGAATTGCGCGCCCCGAACCGGGCGCCGACAGCGCAAGTGTGCACGAAGTAGGCGTAGCCGAGCAAAGAAATCGTCCTTCGAGGAAGAGGAATGGGAAAAAATGAAATGTGGGACGCGGCGATTAGCCCCGGCGGTCGACGAGGACGAAGCGGCCCTTGCCACCCCATTCCTCAGATGTCTCGTGCGGGTGATCCGTTCGGAGGAAGCCTACTGCTTATGGGAAGGCAGATCGGACGCCGCGCTGCTGGCGGACTTCATCGTCACCAAAAAAAAGCTCCGTGCGATTCCTGGCATGGGCTATCCCGATCCGTACGTGCTGTGGAGGATCGACATGTTTTACACCGCCGTCGGGCTTGCGATCGCGGAGCGTTTCCGCCCGGTTACATCGCCAATCATGGAGAGGAGAACCGTAAGGCCTCCGGACGCGTGCGCTTCGGGACCAGGTGTTTGTTCGTTCTCTCCTGACGTCGATCGGTTCGGCTTCGAGACTTTCCGGCAACTCGCGGAAGTCGGTAGCAAACTGGTCGACGATGCGACCGTAGAGATTGAACCCAGTGCCGGCGCGGCGGCGACGGCGTGATGAAAACCGGAGACGGATTAATGTCAGATCTCGAGAAGTTGCGGAAGAAGGTCCGCAGGCTGCAGTCGCGTGCGGGAACTGCGAAGATGGAGTTGCACGATCTTGCCGAGGACCTGCCGGTCAACTGGACTGAGATCAACGCTGTTGCCGCAAAAACGTTCGCCGTTTTTGCCGAGTGGGACGCTGCCAAGAGGGACCTCGCTGCGTGGGAGAATGCGCGATGACGAACGCTTTCGTCACCCGCGACGGATCCCCCTGGATGCCGCAGTATCTCACCGCTATCGACGGCACGACCTGCATCGGCTGCGGCCGCTGCTTCAAGGTCTGCTCGCGCGAGGTCATGCACCTTTACGGCGTCGATGACGCGGGTGAAATCCTCGGCCGCTGCGACGGCGAAGACGACGATTTCGATGGCGAGCTCAATCGCATGATCATGGTCGTCGACCATGCTGGCCGCTGTTTCGGCTGCGGAGCCTGCGCGCGCGTCTGCCCGAAGAACTGCCAGACACATGTGGCGGCCGACAAGATCACTGCGTGACATGGCCGACAAACCAGGAGAACTGCGTTGCCCTATAGAACCTTCTGTCTCGTCCTGTGGCTGGTGCTGTGTGCCGTCGCTTCGACTGTCTACGTCGCTTCGCATTCCATCCGCGCAGTGGTGGTCACGACACTTGCTTGTTCGTTGCTCCTTCAACTGACCTATTTCGCAAGCGTGCTCTTTCTGGTCTGGCGATCCGGCTGCGCTAGCAGGGCCTGCAAGAACGGAGCATTTCGGTCGTTGCAAGAAAAGCGGACAGCGCCGAACGATGAGGTGGCCGATGGATCCTCAGACATGCCTGAGCGTCTTGCAATTGGCCGCATGTCGCGACTTCGTTGAGGCGCGGTGGCAAGACCAACATTTCAGTCATTCCAGTCCCCGCAGAATGCAACTCTTCAGTTCGATCTGCAGTGGGAGTCGATCGCAGCAGGTCGCATGCCGACCACTTGATTCATTGGCTTATGAGACGCTGGATATAATGATCGGCCTTTCTTGAACATCGGACAACGCCGCGTGCCGCAAAAGCAAACGCGCCTCTTAGCCGACCGTGCAAGCTAGGTTTTTGCCGGAGAGAACATGCTTCAAAAGTTCGAGCGCTACCCGCTCACCTTTGGACCGACGCCTATCGAGAAACTCGACCGCCTTGGCAGGCATCTGGGGGGAAAGGTGGAAATCTACGCAAAACGTGAGGACTGCAACTCCGGACTTGCATTTGGCGGAAACAAGCTGCGCAAGCTCGAATACATCATCCCCGACGCCATCGCCTCAGATGCCGATACCCTTGTTTCCATCGGCGGCGTGCAATCCAACCATACGCGCATCGTGGCCGCGGTCGCCGCCAGGATTGGCATGAAATGCCTCCTGGTTCAGGAGAGCTGGGTCCCACATGAGGATGTCGTTTATGACCGTGTCGGCAACATTCTTCTAAGCCGCATCATGGGAGCAGAGGTGCACCTGGTCGACGAGGGCTTTGACATCGGGATCCGCCGCAGTTGGGAAAAGGCGCTCTATGAGGTCAAGGCAAGGGGCGGCAGACCCTATGCAATACCAGCTGGCGCGTCGGTTCACCCATATGGCGGTCTCGGCTACGTGGGGTTCGCGGAAGAGGTGCGCGCTCAGGAGAACCAGCTTGGGTTTGCATTTGACTATATCGTGGTTTGCACCGTCACGGGCTCGACACATGCCGGCATGCTCGTCGGATTTGCCAATGATGGTCGACATCGCAACGTCATCGGTATCGATGCCTCTGCCACTCCAGCGCAAACCAAGGTGCAAGTGCTGGCAATTGCCGAACATACAGCGGAGCTCGTCGATCTCAAAATGGGACTGATCGAGGAAGATGTGGTGTTGCTCGAGGAGTACGCACACCCCTGTTACGGCATTCCCTCCCAGCAAACCAAGGATGCTATCCGTCTGTGCGCACGCCTCGAGGGTATAATTACCGATCCCGTTTACGAGGGCAAATCGATGCAGGGGATGATCGACCTCGTCCAAAAAGGCTTTTTTGCCGAAGGTTCGAGGGTCCTTTTCGCGCATCTCGGTGGTGCGCCGGCGATCAACGGCTACAGTTACAGCTTTCGCAATGGCTGACCCCATACGGGCCGCGTCAGAAATGACCCGGCTGGGCGTTAGACAAGGCCCGATTGGTGTTGACCGCACCTTCCGGGCAGTTCTTTTTCTGCGATGGATCATGTCATGGCAGGGATCCTGGGAAATATAGGCTTGAGCAGCCGTTTATCCAAGGAATGCACGCATGATTTTGCGCTGACGCTCGGCGCGGCGAAATGATCGACTCAAAAAAAATCAGACGTATGCAAACAATGTTGCGTAGCTAACCGCCTGCCATGAACGCTTCGACGTGTTAGCCTTTTTTTGTTGTAGTTTGACCCGCAAAGCGGCCTTCATACCCACGAACCGGCGTGCCCAGAGTTTGCTCAAAAATCAGCTGGCAAATTTTCATCCCAGTCCGCAGTTTGACCGGCACTTTATTGTGATTGACCATTTCGAGCCGGATCTGGCCGGCGAAGCCTGCATGGATGGTCGGGGCGGTTAGATGAATTCCGATCCCTAATCTTGCAAGAGAGCTTTTCCCCTCAACGCGAGCAGCTATCCGAGACTGGAACTTCAATTCCACGAACTCGCGCGTCCAAGCCAGGATCATGTGGTGGGGCGGGAATTCAAACCCGTGCTCTTCATCGATATCGACGGGCGTAGTGATTTCCGCCATTACCTCTTCGTGATTGTATCCCTTCTGCGAAGGATCAATAGAGAGGTTAATGCCTGTCTTCTGGTCTTTGAAAAGAGTCAGACGTCGATCAAGGGTTAGATCGAGGCTGGTCGAGCTATAGAAGGAGATGTCAGGGGCGGGATCGATAATGATCGCTTCGTTTTGCAAAGCGATCTGGATTTCCCTGTCAGTCAGTATCATCCCGCCCCTCCATGTCTATTCTACCGATGCTTGTGGCACCCAAACTCTCCATGATCCGTTGATGGTTTCACGCGGAAGCTCAACAAGCAGGTTCGAATCATGGCTATTTATCGGATAGCCAATCTCTAATTTATTGTCCTTAAGTGAACGTTGATTCACAACCAAATGTTCAGCGCCGGTAGTGGTGTCCACAGAAACCACTACCTCACTAGGGTGCGTAGCAGGACCTACGTGCCTAACCCGAACCTTCATTGATTTAACCTCCTCAGCCAGGCTGCATATGATTTTTGAACCCAAGTTGAGCTAGGGCGGCTGATTTGCCTATCCATCGCACTTGTTTTCAACAGTTTCCTTGCACCGGGCTTGCGCCGGAACAAAGCGAGAACAACATGCCAGTTTTTGGCCAACTGGTCGAATCACGTTTTGTTCTGAGTGTCGAAGGACGGGCGTTAACAACCCGTTAACCCAATGCGAACGGCCCACCTTGTGGAGGGGCGGGCCGCTCTTGGGTTCTATGTTTTCAGCTTGTTTTCTATGGGGTGCCAATGTCTCTATGAGACTACATGTTGACCCGATATCGGTGTCAGGCACAAGCGCTACGCCCGTTCGTCGGGTTTGTCAAATATAGTCGCCCCCGGCTGGGAGCCGTCGCGACGGCTGCGGCCGGAAATTAACGCGCAAGTATTCCGCACTGTTTTTCCCACTCGTTAAGGCCCGCTACGAGGGCGCCAAGGTTCTCACTTCAAAATCGCGGCTTTCCCTGGGGCGAGGTCTTCGGCGCCCTTATCGTCGCAACCCCACTTTTCGATCTGCTGCTTCACCACGTGGTTGTCGTCCAGATCGAAGGATCGAGCTATCGCTCCGCCATCGAGCCGAGTTCATGACCCAACACCTGCGATGAAAAGCTTCCATCAGCTGCCGACAATAAATCCACGATCGCGGCCGTGCAGGTTCTAGGTCAGGCTTACGTCAGGTGCAGGGGGTATTTTTGGTGTCGAAGCGCGCAATGCTGTGGTTACGGCGGACTGGTTCCTCGCCGGCGCAGCGTGAGGAGTTCCGCCCTGCTGTGTCGAAACAAAGCGGTTTCGGCCGTCGCGGCGGGACCGTGTGTGCCAGGCGTTGTAACCGGCATTGTCGCCTACAGAGGAGACGAATCTTGACGGGAGTTGGCCGACGTTTGAATGCGCCCAGCGGATCAGGCACGCACTGGTCCCGTGCTGAATCAGATCGGGGCAGTGGAAGGGATGGCTCGGCGTTCGGTTCTGTCGTGCAGGGCTTGCGCCCCCACGATAGAGAGTCAGGATCGTCCTCCGCTCAACGGCCGCCTTCGGCCACCGATGTCGGGCGCCGCACGTCAGCCGATTCTTCCGTTAGCGCGCGTGATGGCCGGCCAGTCGACTTGCCGCAACGGGACGCGACAAGTCGGGAAGAAAGTTCGGCGCGTTGGAGTGCCGAGGGCCGCAGTGCCGACCCGTCTAGGAGTTCACAACTACGTGTTCCTTCGTCGCGCAGGCAACCCGTATCCGGCCTGGAGCGCAGACCTAAACGGCGGCGCCTGGATGATGTCGCCATGCAGGGCGAGCAAACTGCAATCTCAGAGGCACAATCTAACGAAGCTCTACACGCGATTTACTACGCTCACGACATCGTGGGATTCTCATGCGCAGTGGTGGAGCATGACAGACGGCTGCAGGACGCGGGCGACGAGATCCATGCAGCCTTCCTGCAAAAGGCCGCCGCACAGTTCAGAAATCAATTCGTCCCTCGCTTCGACGACGATATCCGCCGCGGGAAATCGTGGGGCTACGCCACCGCATGCAACGCGGTCAGTCGCGAGACCGGAGGTCAGGAAGGTATCGAAGCTTGCAAGGCGATGGCAGCTCGGGTGTCGCAGCTTCGCAATGCATCATTACGTGAAGTCGACCCCAAGGCCCTTTCGCTCTTGGCGGCATCATTTAGTCGGAATCCGCAGTCGAGAACATGCCGCAACGGAACAATCAGAATCGCCGAATTTTGCCGCGATGATGGCAGGGCACTAGGCGCGCTGAATAGTCAAAGTCTATCGTTGCTGGTGAACGGTTTCAGCAAGTGGCCGGAATGTCCGGAAACTCGTGCCGGCACTGAAGCCGTGGCCGGTGAGGTCCGTCGCCGCACCGACCGGCGTTTCCGGCTCGCTGATTTTAAGCAGCAGCATCTTGCGAACCTCGTAAACGGTTTTAGCAAGTGGCCGGAAGAGGAGTGGTCTCGCCAGACCTCCGGAGCGATCGCCGGTGAGGTTGTTCGCCGCACTCGCGATGACTTCGGGCTCTCTGCTTTTAATCACCAGGACTTGGCGAACCTCGTGAACGGTTTCGGCAAGTGCCCTGAACAGGAGGTCTTTTGCAAAGCCACAGTTGACATCGCGGGCGAGGTTCTTCGCCGCGACCGCCGTGCCGGGCTCTCTGAATTCACTAACCAGGAACTGGCGAACCTGGTGCAGGGTTTCAGTAAGTGGCCAGAAGAGGCGGCTTCTCGCCAAGCCGCAGGCGCGATAGCCGGCGATGTCCTGCGTCGTGACCACCGTGCCCGGCTGTCTGATTTTACTCCGCAGCATCTTGCGCTCTTTGTGAACGGTTTCAGCAAATGGCCGGAAGAGCAGTGGTCTCGCCAAGCCATCGGAGCGATCGGGGGTGAGGTCGGCCGCCTCGCCGCCCATGGCGGGTCCGGGCTGTCTGCTTTTAATCACCAGGACCTGGCGAACTTGGTGAACGGTTTTAGCAAATGGCCGGAAGGGGATGTCTATCGCCAAGCCACAGTCGCAATCTCTACAGAACTCTCTCGCCGCGCCGGCGAGCAAGGGCTCTCGCATTTTACCCCACAGGAACTGGCCAACCTGGTGAACGGGTTCAGCAAAATCCCGCACGATGCGGACTATCGCCAAGCCACAGCCGCGATCGCCAGTGAGGTTATTCGCCGCGGCGTCCAAATTTCTGATTTTAACCACCACGACTTGACCAACCTGGTGAACGGTTTCAGCAAGTGGCCACAACAGGCGGACTGTCGCGATGCAACACGCGCGGTCGCCGGTGAGGTGTTTCGCCGCGCCGACCAGTTGCCTCATCTTACTCAGCAGGCGCTGGCGACGTTCGTGAACGGGTTCAGCAAGTGGCCGGAAGAGGCGGCGTCTCGCCAAGCCGCAGTCGCGATTGCCGGCGAGGTCAGTCGCCGCGCCGCGCGCGGGGAGTTCGCGCTCTCTGAGTCTGATCCCCAGGACCTGGTGCACCTGGTGAACGGCTTCAGCAAATGGCCGCAAGAGGCGGGCTGTGGCAGCGCCACTGCGGCAATCGCCGGTGAGGTCCGTCGCCGCCCCGACCGGCTCTCTGCTTTTGATCATCAGGGTCTGGCAAATCTTGTGAACGGCTTCAGCAAGTGGCCGCAAGAGGCGGCATCTCGCCGAGCCACCAGCGCGATCGCCGGCGAGGTCCTTCGCCGCGGCGCCCGACTCCGTGACTGTGCCCACCAGCACCTGGCTAATCTGGTCAATGGTTTCAGCAAGTGGCCGGAGCGGGTGGACTGTCGCGATGCAATGCGCGCGATCGCCGGTGAGGTCTTTCGCCGCGCCGACCAGTTCCCTCATCTTGCTGAGCAGGCGCTGGCGACATTGGTGAATGGTTTCAGCAAGTGGCCGGAAGAGGCCGCCTCTCGCCATGCCGCAGTTGCGATCGCCGGTGAGGTTAGTCGTCGCGCCGCGCGCGGCGACGTCGGACTCGCTGATTTTAATCGCCAGGACTTGGTGCACCTGGCGAACGGTTTCAGCAAATGGCCGCAAGAGGCGGCGAATCACCAAGCCACGGAGGCGGTAGCGCATGAGGTCCTTGCCCGCCGCGCCCGACTCTCCGATTTTACGCGCTCGCACCTGGTTAGTCTGGTGAACGCTTTCAGCAAGTCGCCGAACGGGGCGTATTGTCGCGAGGCGACAGCCACAATCGCGGAGGAAATCCGCCAACGCCAGCTCTCCGATTTTGCTCCGCACGAGCTGGCCAACCTGGTCAACGGTTTCAGCAAGTTGCCGGAAGTGGCGGCATCTCGCCAAGCCACTGCCGCCATCGCAAGCGAGGTCCTTCGCAGTCCCCGGCTCAGGGACTTTAATCAACAAGATCTGGCTAATTTGGTGAACGGTTTCAGCAAATTGCGGGAAGAGCCGAACTGTCGCGACGCCACGGTTGTGGTCGCCAACGAGGTCCGCCGCCGCCAGCTCTTTGACTTTGCTCCGCAGGGGCTGGCGAACCTGGTCAACGGTTTCAGCAAATGGCCGGAGGCGCCGGACTGTCGCGACGCCACGGTCGCGGTCGCCAATGAGCTCGTTCGCCGCGGCGCCCAGCTCTCTGATTTTACCCATCAGCACATGGCTAATCTGGCGAATGGATTCAGCAAATGGCCGGAGGCACCCGACTGTCGCGACGCCACCGTCGCAATCGGACGAGAAGTTCTTGACCGTGATATCCGGCTTTCTCCTTCGCAGGAGCTAGCGAACCTGGTGAACGCGTTCAGCAAATGGCCAGATCAGGCGGAGTGCCAGCAAGCCACGATCGCGATCGCGCATGAGGTCTTTCTCCGCGCCTCTTTGCTCTCTGGGGTTGATCCGCTGGAGTTGGCAAATCTGGTGAATGGCTTCAGCAAATGGCCTGAAGCGCCGGAATGCCGCGATGCCACGTTTGCGATTGCGGGTGAACTCCTTCGCCGCGGCGCCCAACTTTCCAATTTTGCCCACCAGCACTTGGCTAATCTGGTGAATGGTTTCAGCAAGTGGCCGGAAGGGGCGGGCTGTCGCGATGCAACACGCGCGATTGCCGGCGAGGTCTCTCGCCGAGGCGAACTCTCTGATTTTTCCCCCCTGGGACTTGCGAGCCTGTTGAACGGCTTCAGCAAGTGGCCGGATGAAGAGGACTGTCGCAAAGCCGCGACCGTGATCGCCGGGGAAGCGCGTAAGCGCCAGTTCGCCGATTTCGCTCCTCAGGTCGTGGCGACCTTGATGAACGGTTTCACCAAGTGGCCGGAAGAGGAGGCGTGCCGGCAGTCCACGATGGACATTGCGCGCGCATTGGGCACGCGAGGGCAACGATTCGGTGTGTTTACCACCCCCCAGCTGACTATTCTCGCCAATGCTCTATCGCGAATGATCATGAGGGCGGAGGACAGCGGGGACATTCCGGACGCTGCTCTGCCGAAGGATCGGTTGCATAAGCTCGCCCACCACCTGCACTACGATAGTGATCGCCTGGCACAGGCTGGCGTTCTGCACATCACAACCATTTTCAAGGCGCTGGGTAAGGCTCGGCTGTCTGATGATTTCGGTTTGCTCGCACCGACAGGCTTGAACCGGCTCACGGAATTGCGTCAAGCCCCTGAATTTACGGCCCAGAACGATCTGGAAACCATGGGTAATCTGTGTGCTGCTCTGCTGCCGCTGGCGCGCAGCCCGCAAAAGGCCCTGCGCTGGCACCGCACGCAGGCCCTCAATCTGCTCAACGACCTCCAACCCGTGGTGGAGCAGAAGATCGAGGCGCATCTGAACGCAAGCGATGCGGAACGGACCCGCGGGCCGCTCGCCAGCCGCTGCCCCGCCTTGTCGATTTATCAGACCCTCAAGGCCCGGGCGGTACTGGAGAGATTGTTCAGGCCACCGTATGTCGAGGGCAAGAAGTCCGATTTGCGGGTGAGGCAGCAAGAGCTTGAGTTCAAGACCAAGGAGATCCTGGACAGCACGCGCGGCCTCATAGAAGGCGACCTTTCCAGCATGAGCTGGAACCTGATCGCGCAGATCGAGGCGGAAAGTCCAGTTGACGCGCTCGACTTATTCATGGAGCAGGATGCGGCGGCGATCCAGGCCCAACATCCTGCGTCGGTGTTCGACGTGCATCAGGTCTTGCGAAGCATGGATCACGAGCCCAGACCGCCGCAGGGCGAGGCGGGACTGATGCAGCTGCCGGTGGTGGACATGCAGGGCCGGCCTCTGGCCACGGAACCGGAGAAACGGTATTCGATTTTTCATCGGCTGACCTCGGGAGCTTTGCCGGTCGTTGCGGTGCAGCTGCCAGGAACCCCGAGCGCCTTCATGCTGGCGCGCACGGTGAACGTCAACGGTGTGCCATACCGCATGGACCTGTTCGGCGGCAGCAAGCTAAAGCCACCGCGATTGACCGTGTCTCAGATCGCAGCCCGTGCTCCAGGCGACGCAGCAAAGCCTTCCGGGGGAAAGCTGCTGGCGATTCCCTATGCCGATACCGCACCGGGCACCGCCTTCGAGCAGCTGTCGCGTGCCTGGGCTCCTTTCAAGGAGGCATATTATTACACTCAGCGCAGGGGTTTTGCCGCGCCGCCGGCAATCAAGGGCCTGGGGGTTCACGACTACGCGCTGGAAGGCGCCTTCAAACTGTCGCTGCTGCCGGATCGCCCCGCCAACCAGGAGCATCCCTTCAGGCTGACTGGGCCGGAGGGCCCGATCGCCTTGCGACCGCATGACGGCTGCGGCTTCATCAGGGCCTCGCTGGCCGAGCGTATGCCGGCTGTTCGTCGTGCCGGCGAGCAGGAAGGTCCTGATCGCGTGCCTGCCTATGGTGAGGGAAGGAAATCATGCCTGCCAGTCTCGGCGCTGCAACATTATCCGCGCGGCGAGCAAGTGGCGGACGAGGCGCGAGAAAAAGCCCTGACCTGGCTCGAGAGCCGACAAGGCCAAGAGCTGTCGGCCGAAGATCTGTTTCGCACCGTGACCGCCGGACATATCGACGGTCCCGGCGCCGTTGCCGTACCCTCCAGTGATGAGAGTCTCCATGTGC
The DNA here is from genome assembly GCF_057784235.1 of Mesorhizobium sp. CNPSo 4670. Taxonomy (NCBI): domain Bacteria; kingdom Pseudomonadati; phylum Pseudomonadota; class Alphaproteobacteria; order Hyphomicrobiales; family Phyllobacteriaceae; genus Mesorhizobium; species Mesorhizobium sp. CNPSo 4670. Next base: position 38,850 of record NZ_JBWJFQ010000024.1, read on the forward strand.
CGACGCTCAAGAGCGAGATGTTGGCGGGGACGAGCGGCGTGCTGATCGGGCGCTCGCCCTATGACAAGCCGAACCTGCGCCCGTTTGCGGCCGAAGGAGTCAAGTCGGCCGTCGAAGGGGATCCGACCGCTGTGTTTCTCGACAACTGCACGGCCATCCAATACAGCTTCAACGTCGCCCAGAAGGTGGGCAAGGAACTGGCGGCCGACGATCCGACCTTTTTTGCCAAAGGCATCCTGATCGTTGTGCCGGATAAGATGTGGCCGGCAGCCTACGCCGACCGTGGGCTGATCCTGTCTGCCGAGGACGTAAAGTGCCATTCGAGCTGGACCTCGGGCAAGGACCGCGTCAAGCAGGACACGCCGCTTGAGTGCCTCGGCATCCTGCAGGCGACCGAGGTGTTTGCCCCAGGCTCGCTCATTGCCGTGCCGACCCGTGAACAGAAAAAACTTGACGGTGACTTCGACGGAGACAGCCTCATCATCGTCGGCGACCGGCCGCAGCTTTACCAGCATGTCAGGCAATTCGACGAAGAGGAGCAGGCTCGCGGACTGCGCTCTCTCAAGCCGCCAAAGTCGCATACCCCGGCGATTGAGGACGGTCGCTACAAGTTCGGTCGCGCCAGCCAGATCCTCGCCGCCACGCGCAATGTTCTGGAAATCTATACCGGCCTGCAGCGAAACTTCCTGGCTCAATCGCATCAAGGCCGACGCTGGTTTGCCGAGCGTGCCATATTCGGCACCTACGAAGGTCTTCACCAAGAACTCAAGCGCGACATCCGAGGCCTGTTGGAGCAGGAACAGGTCAGTGCTGAGGATCTCCAGGACAAGCTCGAGAGGGCGCAGCACGAGATAGAGGTGGCAGACCATCCAGTCGCACGCGAGATGGCCGAGTTGCTCCTCGGCGAGCTCGAGGCGTGGGCCGCGAGGCTGGATGAGCAAGTCGGCCCCGCAACAGCCGCCAGCGTGAGCGAACCACAGCTCGAAATGAGCCAATCGCTCTGCGAGCTGTTCCCGGAGCTGGCGGAGACCTATTCGGCAACACCTCGGCTACGAGACCGCATCCAGCTCCTCGTCGACCGTTACCCTGCGCGCATCGACCCGCGGCCGGATGGTTACAATCCGCGTGACCTCGTGCAAAGCGCAAACAATCTCATGAGCCTGGGTATCAAGGTCGGAACTGACGCCTATAAGTCCGACACTGGCGCGCACATCTTTATGTTCAAGAGCAGGTACCTTGGGCGCCTGCTGCAACAGATACCAGGGTTGAAACCAGTGCCTTACACCAAGAGCATTGCGGCTGCCCTCAACCAGGGCCGGTTCGATGTCGACGCGACATTGCACGATCTGAAGGACAATCCGACGCTGGCGGCTTCCGTTATGCAAGCCTCGATCCAACTTGTTTCCCTGCGAGGCATACTGCCTGAACCCTCGCGCCGGGGACTTGTTGGCGATGATTCCGTCATGACAATGGCCTTGACTCGCGAGCAGGCCGTACTGCGCGCCCAAATGGAGGCTTCCCGCGCTCAAGCCGAAGAGAAAGACATCACCCCGGCGGCAATCGCGGTTGCCGAGGCACTCAGGGACGCCGATATCCCGGTGGAGATGCCCCACCTTGCTCAGCGTTTGAGATCGGAAAGCTCGATGACCGACCAACTCGTCGGCATGGAGGCCTCGTTAGAGACTGGCGCCCAGATGATCAGCAACGCTGTACGCCACGTCTTCGAATTCCCCGATAAGGATTTTACACGTGCCTTCAAGAAAGCCATTTTGGCCTTCGATGAGAGCGGCTATGCCGAAGTCAGCACGACCAACTGGTTCAGGTCGCGATCGCCCACCTTCGTCGGCATCAAGACTGTTTTCGCGACGCCGGGCGGCTACCGCTTCGAGGTGGAGTTCCACACGGCAGACAGCTACAAGGCCAAAATCGACAATCACGACACCTACAAGGAGCTGCAGAAGCTGCAGGAGCTGCAGCGAGAAAGCCATGAGCCCCTGGATCAATCCATGGCCGAGCAACTCTTGGAGCGCGTGCGACAGGCCTGCAACAAGGTCGTCATCCCCGACGGAGCCCTAGCGATCCCTCACTGGGACGCCGACGGGGATAGCACAGTTGGTGCAAGCCTGGCTCGTCGGTTGCACGTAGCCCCGCAACGACGCGCGGAGCACTCCCCGCTCGCAACAGAGATTCTTGGCGCCCTGGATGCGCGATCGATCGTGCTCGTCGGCATGAAGGGCGCCGGGAAATCCAGTGTGGGCCGTGCCCTCGCCAAACGACTAGGGCTGAGGTTTGTCGATTCAGATAGAGAAATCGAAGCGAAGACCGGCAAGTCCATCGCCAGGATTGTCGCTGAGGATGGCGAGGCGCATTTTAGGAATCTTGAGGTGAACCAGATCAGGCAGTCGCTCGAACAAGGACCGGCTGTGCTCGCAACCGGTGGTGAAGCATTCATGATCGACGAAATCCGGCATCATGTTGGCGAGAAGGCGGTCTCGATCTGGCTCAATACCAGCGAGGACGTAATCAAGCGGAACTTGAGACACAAGGGTCCGAAGGCGGAAACCGCCGACCAAGACCAGACGATCACCAACCTGATGCACGCGACCAATCCCGTCTATAAGCTCGCTGACCTCACCATTGCCCCGCAACACCAACGAGATCTCAAGAGCGCGAATGCTTGCCTGACCGCGCTCCACGCCCATCTTTGCGGTGAGGGCAGGCAGGCCCAAGCTCGTTCCGGATTGGAGGAGGCGGCACCATGACGGCCAGCCGCTCGGTTGCCGTTCAGTTTCTCCATCTTCTGCATCCGGCCGACGACCGGATGCGATAGGGCGGTCCTACCAAAGCGTCGCCTCGACGTCCTCTTGCTACGCCTCCCGCGAACTGATGTCGGTGCGCCAGCAGCCCGGAATCCCGTCGCTCGGCTTTGATATCATCGTCGAGAACGATGGGGACGAAGCAACGGCATCCGAGTACGGCGTGCGGATCACATTGATGAGTGGACAGGATTGAGCGAGCCGCTCCGCTCCGTTTCAGGGCGCCCTTTATAGCAGGCTGTTCGTCAGCCTCTCGACAGCCAGCCGGAGTAACAGGAAGGCGCCGTGCATACCTGATTGTGAACGTAGGCGCTAAACGTGGATCCAAGCCACTTCAATCCATTCAGTCCGATTGCTCCGCGACTTTGCTCGAAAGCTCTTCCCGGGCAAGAGGGGACCAAAAAGCGGTTGAGCATGCTTGAGCGCTGGCGTCAGAGCCAAGCGCAGGGTACTTCGCGAGCCACAGAGACCAACTCGGGCCAGCCAGTGTATCAGCCGGCCGCGTCGGCAAGACGAGATTTGGCGATTGCATGATGCGGCGGAACAACAACAACCCGTCGCTGCGCCGCACAATGCCAATTCGGCGCACTTTTGGGCAGGGGGTGGATCAGTGGGGCAGTTGTCAGCCGATAGTTGGAATACCGCGACCTTTTGGCGGGGTCTGGGTTCAGCCGCTCATTTGCTAGCGCCAAGTGTCAATCAACCAAGCCCGCCATCCCCCTTTGAGCACGACTTGGGGATCGTCGTTTGGGCCAGCCGGATCCAGCAGCCTACGCCCCGGAACTGGAACACGGCGACAGACAGACGTCTTGGACCTCATGCGCGGAATGCAGTGCCAGAACGTACTGCCCAGCGTATCCACGGCCGCAGACAGATTCACCATGGCGTGCCCTACACGGCGGTGTTGGCGCGATCGGGCAGGCAAGATGGCATGCAAACCTACCGAGCCTGACCAGGTGGTTGCCGACCGGCATCAGGATACATCGAACAGTCTGCGGTCGCGCACACGATGCGTTTCGTTGTTGCGGCTGCCGCCATTTTTTCAATCCGCGCCCAGGCTGCGTTCCTGCAGCCGTCGCCTCGTGACGCAACGCAAAGGATTTCGTAGCATGGGTACTCGACGTTTCATCGCAGCAGCAGCCTCCCTCGCCCTGATGGTGACGGTTTCGTCACCCTGCGAGGCCCGCGGCCCTTTCACCAACGACACGGCCTCGCGCACCGAGGCGCTGGCGCTCCTGGAAACCCTCGACGCTGATCTGCTCAGCCACCCCAGCGCCACGCTCACGCTGGAACGATGGTGTGGTGACCACGGGCTGGCGCCGGAAGCGAAGATCGTCGCCCATCGCGTGAAGGGCGATGACAAACCGCTGCCGGAAAATGGCCGTGAGGCATTGGGCATCAGCGCCGACGAGCCCGTGCGCTACCGCCATGTGCAGCTCGCCTGTGGCGCGGTAGTGCTCTCCGAAGCCGATAACTGGTACGTCCCATCGCGCCTCACACCGCAGATGAACCAGCTACTCGACACCACCGATCAGCCCTTCGGCAAGGTGGTCCAGCCGCTGCACTTTCGCCGCCAGACCATTAGCGCCGAGCTGCTGTGGTCACCGCTGCCCAAGGGATGGGAAATGGAGGCGCCGCTGCCGGCGGAAGGGAAGGGCGTGCTGGCCATTCCTCACGAGGTGCTTCGGCACCGGGCCATCCTCTATAGCGGGGCGAACCAGCCCTTCAGCCTGGTGGTGGAGACCTACACAGCCGAAGTTCTGGCCTTCGGCCGCCGTTGAAGGTTCACGAATTTTCACTTGCGGGCTGGTTGCCACTTATCTGCATCAGATCTGCATCAGAACAGCAAGACTGCAGGGTGTGGTGGCTGCATCGTAAGGAGTGTTTGTGATGGAAATATCCGGGGCGGTCTAAGTGCCGAAACGATTTTCGGCAGCGACCGGTAACGATCAAATCTATGCTGGCGGGGGCAGTGACCCAGCCTTCGGCGGCGCGGGCCATGACTACGTCGACGAAGCCGAGGGCAACGACGCGTATCATCGTGGGACAATGACACGCTCCACGGCGGCTCGGCAACAACTCCATGTGGGTGACGGCAGGGACTGCTGGTCGGCGACGAAGACAATTACACTTTCGTGCTCCAGTCCCATAATCCAACGCGTGCGCCAGATAACGAATCCCCGGCGACCTGAGGGCATTCCCGACGGACATGACCGGTATCCAGGATTTCGATCCGAAGCCTTTCGCCTTCGATGCGGTGGACGCAACGACAGTTTCAACGCGGACTTCGTCAACAACGGTAGCAAACAGCCTGGTCTCCGGCGACTTCCACAGCGGTGCGGCATCGGGTGCGAAAGGCCAGCACGCCATGGTGATCACCGGCCGATCTTTCACCTCTGCCTCTGCCGCCGCGAACGCGGTCTGCGGCGAGACCGCCAGCAACATCATCGTACGTTACGACAGCACCACCAAACTCAAGGGTTTGGCCTATGGAATCCAGAAGAACCATCCGCAGGACTTCATCCACCTGAACTTGCCCATGCCGGCTGGGTGCCTGCGCCTCCCGCGTCCGATTTCACGAAATCCCTACAGACCAACACCCTGCCGCCGGCGGGCAAACTCCCATTCCGCCACTTAATGGGGTGCATCAACCACGTGGCGATTCAAGCCGGACGCGGCAATTTTTCGCTTTTGCCTCGTCTAACACCGAAGTATTGGTAGGAAGTCGGCCTGACCTAATGGCCTGTCAATGTTGCAATTGTTACAAAGGAATACGCATATGGCGACTGGAACAGTGAAGTGGTTCAACAGCACGAAGGGGTTTGGATTTATCCAGCCCGACAATGGCGGTCAGGACGTTTTCGTCCACATTTCCGCTGTCGAACGCGCGGGCCTTTCGACCCTCACTGACGGCCAGAAGATCAATTATGAGATCGAACAGGACCGTCGCACCGGCAAGTCCTCCGCTGGTAACCTCAGCAAAGTTGGGTGAATCCGGCAGTAGCCTGCCGGACGCGCCACGCCCCGGATGCGAACGAGACACGGGCTCGACCGCAGACCGGGGTAGCAGATTGTTGCCAACCGCGCGAATTATTGTGAGCCAACGATGTTTGCGAGTGAAGCCGAGCTGGTCCCAGGCTGAACGAAACCGCAAACTACATGTTGCCGATCCCTCTCAAAGCCAGCCCTCGGAGAAGAGCGGAAGTGTGATCGCGGCCGCGCCGTCCTCACCCGACATTGACGAAATGGGCCGTTTCGCTCGCTGTCGAGAAGGGCAAAGTCCAGACAAAGGACCTACCGATACCGGGTGTTTCTAGCAGTGCCTCACCAGCTGGGGGGAAGGATTGCTACCTGCGGAAACCGACAGCTCAAGCTTGCCCGCTCGGGCGACAAGGGAGCAGCCGTAATTGTCCGAACCGGATAGATAGGTAACAGAACGGACTGATTGCATGGGTGACAGTTTTCTCATCCGCCGGGAGGACCGGCGATGGTTTCGCCAAATGTCGGCGTTGCAGGAAAGTCGCCGCGTTGCGGCCTGAGTTTAGCCGAGCCGCTTAGGTTTGCGCCCGGGCTTCGAAGTGCACGCCTCGCGGCCTCGAGCACCTCCTGAATCGCCGCACGATCATCGGGCGGCCGAAAGCAGAATGTCTTTGACGGCAGCGCTGGCGGTCTAGCTTTCGTCTTGGTCGTGGCGGCGAACTTTCTCGTGCCGCTCCAAAAGGCAGGCCGGATTCCTGTGGCCATTTGCGCAACCTGGCACGGCAGCCCCAAAACCATTTAGCGGGAACGATGGCGAGCAAGTCTAGCGGTCGCAAAGCGATTTCGGCGGTGAACGCCGCCTGGACGTCATGGCGTTCTTGACGGAGGTGCTTGAGGTCGACGCCTGGCAACTGCTGGCGCAAGTACGTCGCCACCGCGACCGTCATCAGGCACCGCTATTGATCAGCAGCGTCCTGTCGGCGTACGGGCCGAGGCCGGAGCCATGGAACTTGGCCTCGTTCAAAGCTCAAGCCTATAAGCGAAACGATCCGTCGGGCCGGCAATCAAGGAAATGGACATGCCACGCTGCGGCACGTGCTCACGAACAAAGCGGCTGGGTTGCGCTGGCACTCCGAGCGCGAGCGCTCCCATTTCCCCGCATCTTCGGTTCTGCTCATGATGCTTAGCGGCCAATGCCGCTTCCAAACGCGCGCCAGCAACCCGGGTGGTGTAATGTCCCGAGGTTGGGCCTCCGACGAGCGGCCGGGCGGTCGTGTCAGTCTAGCCTGCCTCTACAGGCTGCATGGAAGACGCAAACCAGCCTCTCGCTCAGATCGAAGTGGATGTGGCGGACATCATGATCGCATGCGAGTCTTCTGATTCGACTGTGGCGACGGTGTTGTCTTGCGTAGGCTCGGCGCAAGAGCTTGGCTCGCCTCCATGTTGACGCTCGGTGCGAAACTCGGCGCAGGTAAGTCTGCCACGCTGGCTTAGCCTTCTGTCCAGCTGTTGCAAAGGCATGTTTGGATCTAGTGCGACTGCCGGCCCCAGGCCCTGTTTCCAGACGAGATAAAGCACTGCCAAGGAATATGCGACCTGCATGAGCAAAAAGCACAGACCGGCTTGCACAAACATGGCGATGAACGAGCCGGTCAGGCAATACGTCGCGACCGCAAATACGGCCAACGTGCCGACCATGCCGCTAACAAATCGGGCTGCGGCCATTTCCTCAATTCCACCTTTCGCTTGTAGAACCCTCGGCTGGTTGAGCCGCGTGTTTAAAGAGTACGAACAAATAGTCCCCGCTGGGGGCATTGCCCTGACATCGCAGGCGCAGCAGCTGAGACAGCTTCGGGTTCAACGTGGCTGTCGCGGGCTCGGCATTGGCGAAACGGCTCCGTGGTGGGCGATGTCGCGCCTCGATCCGGAAACCAGATGACCGTCCGAAGCAAACACGCGAGCCAGATTTTCGATCGCTGTTCACAGTTCCGCTATGCACGGGAGATGACAAAGCACGTCGCCCAGGACGATGAGGTCGAACACTCCCTGCCTGAGCTGCGTTGGTCTTCGTAGACCACCCAATCGATGTGCGAAAAATCCGCATGCGCAGGCGCGTCAGGGAAAGCATTTGCGGCTCGACGTCCATGACCGTGACCATTCGCACAGCGCCGCCAACTGCTCCGTGAAAGCCTTGGTCCCCACCCGGCCTGAAGCCGCGGGCGAGGGAACCCTCGCAAGATGCGACCCGCACAACTACCTGGGCCTGCGAGCTGGGATTTTGTCTGGCAGCGCGAACCGGCGTGCGCATTGTCCAATTGCGAGTGGAAGAGGAGCGAGATCTGTCCCGCCACGCAGACGTCCTAATCCATCGCGCCTCAGGGGGCACGAACAGACGGCGACTTCCTGAAGCACCGGGTACGCTCTTTCGCTTTGCCATCGATTGATCAGTAGATAATTGTAGCCGTTCCTAATTCATAACTGTCGATCGGAACAATGGATTGTTTGGATGCAAGACATCGAAGCGGTAGATGTCTGAGCGGACTTGAATGACCAGCTCGCGATCCCTTTGTGGGCTCTCATTTGAGCGAGCATTTCGGGGAGTTCACGCAGGGCCACGTAGCCATCGAATTCGGAACCATAAGATTTCGGCTTCCGTGGCCCAACGGTCGCTAAAGCCGCGCTATGCCAGGAAGCCCGCGTCACTATGCGGCCAAGCACGACGGTCGCGGCATCGGTGCAGCCCCCCTGACCCGCAAACTTGCGGAGCGCTCCGATGCGCGGCTCCTGCAAACCTTGTGCCGCCATTTCCCTCACGTGCTCCAGATTGAACCTTCTGGGCAAATTCGCGACAAAGCCTGGTCTGAGTCATGGGCGCCTAGACATCTTCTTAGCGGACCGCGTCCGTCCACGAACGAGTACGGCTCGGGACATCACCGCAGCAGTATCACGAGCGACGTCTTGTTCAGCTTCTTGCCTGCGGCTTTATCGGCCTCAGTTCTGCGGCCATCATTCCTGGTGGTCGAATCGCGCAGGGCCTCGGGCCGGCAAGTCAGCGCTTTACAGCGCCATCTCGTCACTTGCCGCGCGTGATCCTTACGCCTGTGCTCCAGCAGATGCAGGCGATGCTGAGGAGCGCCGCCACTCCACGGGGACAACGGCGACAGCACCGGCACCACGCTCGCAGACGACCGGTTCGATGCCGCTCAAGTCTCTGCCCTTTAGCAGTGACCAAGCATCACGCATGCTCTCCGGTGCGGCGGCCGGCCATGTCGACGGCCAGAGTTTCGCCCGCAAGGCAACCCATTGCACCCATCCTCTGGCGAAATAGGGCAGGGATAGTTCTCGCGCGCTCGCGGTCGTTAGTCAGATTTGTGGGCAACACGACAGTATCAGCTCGAAACACGACAGTATCAGCTCCGCTACGAGCTCGTCGGAAGCGAATGGTGCTGTTTTCCAATCTCCTTGCCGTTGGCACGACAAATGCAACGCTGCCGGCGCAGCTCCCGGAGAGCGGCTGATGAGCAATCGTCGAGCGCGCAAACGGTGGAGCAACCGGCGGTGTCAGATATCAGGAGAGAACATTGATGACAAAAGTGCGGATGGCTTCGGCGCAGGTCGCTACAGCGTTCACCGTCCTTATCGCAATTAGCCAGCAAGCCTTGGCGGCAGACCCTGTGCAACCTTACGTCGCACAGGACCAGGGGCCGGTTGAGACGCCAAGTCCATGGCAGATCCGCGTCCGCGCGTTGGGAGTGAAGACCAACGATTCAGGTTACGTCGGCGGGATTGCCGGTTCCAATCTCTCCTATTCAGACACCATAACCCCGGAATTCGACATCTCCTATTTCTTCACAGAAAACATCGCTGCCGAACTCATACTTGCCACCACCTCCGCCAAGGTCGACGGCGCCGGAGCGATCGGCGCGCTGGGGAACGTCGGCAAAGTCTGGGTGCTGCCACCCACACTCACGCTGCAGTATCATATTACAGAGTTCGGGGCCTTCCGACCCTATGTTGGGGCCGGCCTTAACTACACCGTCTTCTATAATCAGAGTGTCGGCAGCGCGGATGCTCTCCATGTGAAGAACACCTTTGGCGCCGCGCTGCAGGTCGGCTTCGATTACATGCTGGACCAGCACTGGGGGGTCAACTTCGACGTCAAGAAGCTTTTCCTGGAACCAGATTTTACCGTCAAAGTGGCTGGCACAGATCTGAAGGGCAAGGCCAAGCTTGACCCCTGGCTAATTGGTGCAGGCCTCACATACCGATTCTAATGGGTCGCCATGTGAACCTACGGCGCCGATTTCGGACAGGCGAAAACGCACCGATCAGGGAGCTGCGACGCTGACATTCTGGCTCTGTCTTGTGGGATATCGCCAGCAAAACAAGCCTGTGTGCAACCTATTCAATGAGGCACCACGTGCAGAGCCCTACCATGAATACCGACGTTTTCGCGGCTTACGAATCGAACGTTCGTCGCTACGGCCGGTCCTTTCCTACAGTCTTCAAAAGGGCCCTTGGAGCGACGATCTGGGACGAGGCCGGTAAGCCATATATCGATTTCCTCGTAGGCTCGGGTGCCCTCAATTATGGGCACAACAACCCGAATATTATCGCGCCGGCGATTGAGTATCTCGTTGGCGAGAACATTCTGCTATCCCTCGACATGTATACGTCCGCAAAGCGTGAATTCATTGAAACGTTTGTGGATTCGATCCTGAAGCCTAGGGGCCTTTCCTACAAGATACAGTTTCCTGGGCCGACCGGCACAAACGCCAACGAAGCAGCGCTGGCGCTGGCGCGAAAATATACCGGGCGCTCGAGCGTCATGGCATTCACGAATGCGTTCCATGGCATGTCGCTGGGTTCTTTGGCGGTGTCGGGTTCGGCATCGACCAGGGAATTGGGCGGTGTTGCTCGCCACGATGTGATCCGTATTCCCTATGACGGATATCCGAACCAAGATTTCGATTCCGCCAGCTACATAGACTTCGCACTGGGCGATCCAGGAAGCGGCATTGAAAAGCCAGCCGCTATCATTTTAGAGACCATTCAGGCGGAAGGCGGCATGAACACGGCATCAGCTGCTTGGCTCGCAGAAATTCAGCGTATTTGCCGCAAGCACGGTGTTGTTCTGATCGTCGACGACATCCAGGCCGGTGCGGGACGGACGGGCGAGTTCTTCTCATTCGAGTCCGCGGGTATTGCCCCCGACATCGTATCCCTTTCAAAGTCCCTAAGCGCATCAGGTAGTCCTTTCTCCATCGTTCTGATTCGCCCTGATCTGGACATTTGGAATCCCGGTGAACATAGCGGGACCTTCAGAGGCAATAATCTCGCCTTCGTGACTGCAGGAGCGATGTGCAAACTGTGGTCCGACACGCAGTTCACTGCAGGTGTTGAGCGAACAGCCGCCAAACTGCAAGGACACCTTGACAGCCTCGTTGGGAAATTTCCCGACTGCATCGAACGAAAGCGCGGCCGCGGTCTGATGGCCGGTCTCAAATGCCATTCACCGGCCGTTGTCGGCCGTGTCCATGATATCGCATTCGAAAAAGGCCTGCTGATCGAATCTTCGGGACCAAATCGCGACGTTATAAAAGTCCTACCACCGATCACCATCACAGACGACGAACTCGAGCATGGCATCGCCATCCTGGATCACGCACTAAAGGAGCAAGCCAATGGGCACTAACCAAGCATCTCACACGCCTGCTATCTCTCCTACTACGATCAGGGAAAGAACCGGCTCAATCAGCATTGCGGAAATCGTGTCAGTCCTGAAAGGTGAGATCACCGCTCTGCACGTCAAGCAAGCCTTCAGTTCGGAAATAGCCGAAGAAATCAGCGCTAACTTTGTTAGCAGCCCCGGCCTCGGGGAACGCAAAGACGGTGTCCCTGGGCAATATGTCGGCGCATCACACTACAGGAACGACGCAGCCAGCTATTTCGCAGAGTCAGAAACTGCGCGATCGTACGTTAACGCTCTTTTCGGCAATTTGGTTGATCCCGTTCGAGCATTGTTCGACGCCTTGAAGCGTGAGCTTCACAAACAGGGCGTTGAATTGCGGTTGGCTCGCTCGGAGCAGGGGCAGGCCAATGTCTGTCGCGCTCTTAGCTGGTCTGGCAGTGGCGTGTATTCCTTGGAGCCGCACGACGATGTCGCTCAAGTGCTAAGCGCCGGGAAGGATTACGAGCTTTCTGCGGTGGCGCAAAACACTGTCGCGGCACTCAACTTCTATCCCAGCATAGCGGAGGAAGGTGGAAATCTGCGGCTTTGGAGCCACAAGCCCACAGTCCTCGATCGAAAGTCGCAAGGTGTGGAGACCACGGGATATCCCTATTCGGCAGCCTATCTTGAAGACGTTCCTTATCGCGAATTCCAGCTCAAGGCCGGGGACATCGCCCTGATCGACGGCGGTTTCGTCCATGGGGTCACCGGTCAATCCGGTACCGGACGGCCTCGCCTGGTGCTGAACAGCTTTTTCGGGTTTGCGCGGCCGGATCTTGTTCTCTGGTGGACCTGACGGTGGACCTAGTGACCCGATCTGGTGGACGCCTGCCTATGCCTGGCACTCCGCCAGCCGCTGGCGCAAGTCCGCGTAGCCAGAAAGCCGCCCCCGTTGTGGCGACGATAAAGAGCAAGCCCGGGTTTATGACCCAAGGTGCTTAGCCATCATCGTTTTTTGGTCGATCGCCGTCATCGGTTTTGTGCTCGTGGACGAAGTCGGTCGCTTTTCCCGGCCGAAGTCCGTGAGGCCCATGATCTGGAACGTCGGTCCTCTAGACCCGGAGGCAGCCGGCGGGAGGGTCCAGGCCGGGCGATCGCAGCTGCGGTCAGGCCGCCTGCATCCTTGGCTCTTGCAGTCCGCGTGCTTCCGTTTGGCGATGGAGGCCCGCAAATTCGTCGGCCTGTCTCGATTGACCCGATAGGACCTTTGCGTGCCCGGAACCACGGTGCTGACGCCGGCGGAGGAAGCCACTGTGCTGGCATTGCTCAAGAAGACGCTTCTGCCTCTGATATGCCGGATTGCTTGGGGATGCGATCCCAAGCCTCAGCCCCAGCGCTTGCACCTCTGCCTTGCTCCGCGAGCAGCGCTGCTACTAGAAATTCCGCCAAGATCGCGGTCCGGTTTAGACAGTCATTGGAGAACAGTGTTACACACAATACTACGATTCTACAAAATGAGAAAAACTAACCCTTCGCACGAACATAATTTATATAAAGTAGTAAGCGGTAAGGTCTTTGACAATTGCGGCGTGCCGATGACCCTGGCCCAGCCTCAGCCGTCACGGCGGAAATTGTTGTGCGTCGGGGAAAAGCATCGAGCGAAATGGACGCGGAGCAGAGAACTATGAAACTCTCGCCGATCAATGCCTCCCGATTTCGAGGGCAGGCAACCAGAGTGTCCAACCGGTATTCTCTTGTTCCGTGGCACTTCCCGAAGGCGGCTGGAATGGCGTTTGCCGTCGAGCTTGGCCAGTTTCTCGAACAGAGTCTTGCCATTGCTAAATCCGAGCAGTTGGTCGATCTGTTGTCTGGTTTCGCACGTAATTTCGGTTGCCCCTGGATCGCCTACGGCTCTCCGCCCGACCAAAGACGCTCAAGGCCGGCCCGACACCATCCGGCCCCTATCCTGACTTATCCTCATCAATGGCAGGAGCGCTGTCTTGAAATGAATTATGACAGAATAGAGCCGATCGTGAAAACGAGTCGAAAGCGGGCCGGCGCCTTTCGATGGAGCGAGGTGTATAACAACCCAAGCACGACTGGCGACGAACGTCGCGTTTTCGATGAGGCTGGGAGGTTTGGCCTAAAGTCAGGTATCAGCGTTCCCTTGCATGGCCCGGATGGCAGCTTCGCTATTATGAGTTTTGCCCGGCCTTGGGAGCGCGAATTTCCAGAAAAAGCGATAGCTTGTTTGCAGCTTGCTGCGGTACATTTTCATATTAGGGTGGCGGAGTTCTCGAGTCCAATTGGGCTCGAGGAAGTTCCTGACCTTTCTCCAAGAGAAAAAGAATGCATTCTATGGACAGCGAAAGGAAAATCATCATGGGAAATAGGAATAATTTTGGGTATCTCTATAAACACTGTCAACTTTCATATAAAAAATGCGATGCGAAAAATGGATGCAGATAGTAGAACGGTCGCTGCGATAACGGCAGTGAACTGCGGTATAATCGAATTATAAGAAGATGGTCGAGACCACCTTTAACCTAAATACGTACTTCATCTTGTCGTCGGCGGTAGGGACATCATGACGACCGCTACGCTCATTCCTTGGCCAGCCTCAAAGCGGATCAATCAAAAGGAAGGCCAGCTCGAAGTGGCTTGCGCACTGGTGGCGCTGTCGAGCGTCTACAAGCGGGCGGCGCGCAAGGAGGCCTCGGTTGGGCAGTGTGCATCTAGCAAGCTGGCGTGGTCATCGGCGGTCGCGGGGAGCAATGTGCCTCGCCCTGAGTAACGGGCGAGGTACCAACATCACGCATGGACGGCGGCACCGGCTGAAACCTTGTGCCACCTGTGCCCCAGGGACCTCGGTCGCTTCCTGCATGGCGAGGGCGAGAGTCTCACAAAGACCGTTCTGCATCCGAGGGGATCAGGCCAAAGCTGATGCGCGGGCGTGGGTGGTTACGCTACCAAACGCGCATTGACCACAGTATAATGCGGGAAGCCGTCCGTGCCAGGACCGAGCCTCCCAACGATCAGCCGACGTCAACATGGCGCCGACCGGTGCCTTATGATTTTAGGCGATCCAATTTATTCTTCAAAAACTGCCCCAGCCGGTGACTTCATGCTCCTGAGCACACGTCTTGTGCCATGTCAGGCTGACCAAAGATCACGAATCACTTTTGGAGTGCTGGCCTTCGCCTCTTCGATCTCTGCTGCAGACAGGCGGTCCGCCAATTGACCGAGCACCGAGCGGGCAACCTCTTCCGGATCCACCGTCGGGTCACGATGAACACCGTCGTGGATCCGGTTGAGAAACGAAGTACGATTTCTGGCTGTGGCGCGGCGGCGGGGATGCCATCCCTCGTAGTAAAAGCCGCGCAGTAAGGTTGGTAACTGCGCGCCCATGTGAACGGCCTGGTCGGGTTTCATGCAGTCGCGCAGGGCATGCAGCGTTGCAATCAGGGCTTGGTAGACCAGTTCGCGATCATGCCAGCGCAGTTTCCATGTCAGATCGCTGATCCAGTTCTGGGTTGAAGGCAAGGCGTTGTTGAGATCATGGCTCACGTACATGAGCATTCTCCCGTCATTGAAGGAGCATAGAGCTGCAGCGTTCCCGAATAAGCTCGGGCGGCTGCGCCGATGCCGCATCGGTCCAAGTCCCAGATGCGCAATCATCAACTTAGCGGCGCAAAAAGGGAAAGCCGTGGTCTGCAGCTCTGACAAGGTTAACGTGTGGATCTCGCGCCGGGATTGTTCACACAATGTGGCATGATGAGCGCGTTTACTGCCGAGGCGCGTGCAGCCGCCGGCGTTACATGCGCGCCCGATAACGCGACGGCGCGCGGCGTCGTCACCATAGTTTGCGCACGCTTGAGAAGACCGGACACTTACTGCAACTCTCGCGCCCTTCCGGCGCCATTCCCGGCTTCGACCGATTCGAAGTTGCGCAGCATCATTTCTGCGACTCTGAAGTGGTGCCCCCCTTGGCGCGAACTCAGATGAGCGTCGATGTCGGGATAGATAAAGAAAGGAAGCGAAATTCGGTCACTCAGACCATTGTGCGCGACCTGATGTGGCGTGCTCTTGAAGCGGTCGTCGCTCAGGGCCTGAAGCATGTCGCCCAAATTGACTACGAGACTGTCAGGCAGGCTCGGCACTGGTATCCAGCCGCCGCGGACCCACACCTGCAAAGAGCGCGTGGGGAGTTCCTCCTGCAGCACCAGCGTGAAGAAGCCACCGTCGGTGTGCTTGGCGCACATGCCGCCGCGAGCTGGATACCGGATCACGCGTTGGCCAAGCGTCGGCGGGCTGAAATGGCGTGGAAACCAGCCCTCTTCCATGCCAATCAGGTCGGCAAGCACAGTCCCGAGCTGCGGGACAACCCCGTCGAGCACTGTAGCCTGCAAAGCAAGCAGGCTTCGCGCGAAACCAGGAGCCAAGGCGTCATCTGGAAAGCGCGTGCTTCCGGCAAATGGACGCCGGTCGCCTTCGCTATCGATCCCGAGGTCGAACACTTCCTTTGGATCGGGGCCAGCTTCAGGATGTAGGATTTCACCACGCAACCGACTGTATCCGCGGGCGATAGTGGGATACATGCCTTGAGCAGCGTGACCGTAGCGTTCCTTGACGGACTGGGGCAATGCGAAGAACCGTCGCGAAGCCTCAATGGCTTGTGTGATCTGCTCCTTCGGGATGCCGTGCTCCACAAGAAAGAAGAAACCAAACTCCTCACAGGCCATTTGCAGGCGCTGGCATTCTTCGCGTCGTGTTGCATTGGCTGCTAGTTTCGCTAATGAAATTTGCGGTAGCGTGGTCATATTTGCTTGCTCCGTTGGCGTGCTTTGCCCCATGGGCTTCTCGAAAATTTAGCAGCCCGCATTCCTCGCTCGTATGTATGCCGTCGCTCAGAAGTGTGCCGGCTTGGGTACCCGCTCCTGCAGACGGCGCCTATCGTCCATCAAAGGATGTGGGCTCCACATAGAATGACAGTTCCCTGGCGCAGGTCGCGCGAGGCAGCCCAGCGCGTTAAGTTGTGAAGACGCCGCAGCAGATTGTGGTGTCTTACTTCAATCTCGAGTACTCCGAGAGGCATCAATTAAGCTCATAACGCGAGTTGTCGAACATTTTTAGCCGTCTTATGTACTTTCTTTTAGGGTTATATAGGAATGAGCCCTCCGTTCACGAGTATATGATACCAAGTTGGATATTCATATTCATTTCCGCCGATCCTAGAAATAGCACGCCTCATTGGCAATACATAATATTGTTATAAATCATGAATCAATTGCGACGTTCTTGTTAAATATTTTGTCATTCTTTTCGTGCGGGTTTGACTGGCTGCGTGAGCGGGTAAGCGGCTTTATTGAAACGACACACAGAGCTGGAGCCCGTTTTCCCCTGTACGGCCAGCGAGGGCCTACCGCGGTAAAGGGCAGCAGTCGCCGTCGTGTTCCGTAGGAAGTTGCGGCGCGAGCAGGTGCTGGCCTATTTCGCCGCGCAGCCGCCATGCCTTTGCCTTGTGGCTATGGAGTCAAGCGCCAGAAGAATGTGCCGCCGATGCCGAAGCGATCTGCGAGGCAGCGCAACGGCCCGACGATGCGTTTTGTGGCAGTTAAGAGCGAGGAGAAGCAGGCCTCGGCTGTGATCTTCCGAACCCGCGATGTGCTCGTCGGTCAGCGCACTCAGCTCATCAACGCGATCCGCGGCCATCTGTCCGAGTTCGGCCTGATTGCGGCGCGGGGCCTCTCGCATGTTGAGCGGCTCATTACACAGATTGAAGACCCTGCCTTGGGCGTACCGGAGGCCGCACGCTGTTGCCTTCTCATGCTCGTCGAAGCACTGCGTAGCCTCCAAGAACAGGTCAAATCGCTGGACACGGAGATTGCCGCTCGGGCCAAGGCCGACGATTTCGCTAACCGGCTGATGCCCGTGCCGGCATAGGTCCGCTGATCGCTACGCGAGGCAATGGCGCCGCCGGCGGAGATATTCCGCTCCGGGGGTGACTTTGCAGCCTGGATCGGCTGACGCCGATCTCGGTCGAACGTCCCGGATGGGTGAGCGAACGCTGCGGCGCCTGCTCATCATTGCATCCAGCGCCGTGGTTCTCTGGGCCAAACGCAAAGGCGTGCCATTCGGCTCGTGGCTTCATAGAATGCTGGCGCGAAAGCCGCCGATGCTAGTGATTGTGGCGCTGGCCAACAAGACCGCGCGCATCGCATGGGCTCTGATGACGAAGGGGGGAATCTACCGAGCTCCGACCATCGCCAGTGGCGCCAGTTCGCCGATCCTCGCCCGCGCAATCCAGCGGATCGCGCTGGACACTCCCACGCCGAACCGCGCCGCCGCTTGCCGCGCCGACATGCCCTCGTCCGAAGCCTTCAATACCCGCGACCGAAGATCCCCGCTCAATGCTCTTCCCATCGTTCACCTCCATCAAGGTGGATGTTGAATCAGCACAAAACGCAGCCATCACGTCACAATCGATTCATCAATCACAGGACGTGGTCTAGCGGACCATCGTCGATGATCCCGAGCCGGTGCGTCGCCCGCGAACCGCCGCCATACTGTTCTGAGCCTTGATGGCCTCTAGCCAAGGCTCGATGCGACAGTCCAGAGCTGGCAGACGCTGCCTATCGATCCTCCGCACCCGTTAGTCGACCTCGCCGGATGAAGCATAACTTCAACCTTCCGCAGGCCGGTCCGCCGAATTCCAACACTTACGCTAGGCTCCGATACCTCCGTCAGCCCTCATTCAATATTGCGTCAGAAATCTTTTCGGCGACCATGATTGTAGGGATGTTCGTATTTCCGCGGGGGGCGAACGGCATCACCGATGCATCGGCGACCCTTAAGCCTGATACCCGGTGAACGCGCCCTGATGGATCCGTAACACTGGTTTGGTCCAGCGCAGGTCCCATCTTGCAGGTTGAAGTGGGGTGGAAATTCCCAAAAACATTCTGACGTATAAAGCCATCGAGAAGCTCGTTGCTATCAAGGAGGTCTGAGATGGCACGACCATCAGTCATTGCAAACCTAATGAGGCTTCGGCGTAACCGCGCTGAAGAATCCATGAGCGCCGCAACAACGGTAGTGAGCCCGTAATTTAAGCGATTGTATTTACTGATCCGCTTTGCTCGCCCAGTCCAAGTAGAGGGAAATGGATCGAGCGCGACAGCTGACAGCGCTTTATGCTCAAACAACCGTGTCACGAACCGAAACGCCTCCTTCAGCCGCTCGGCATCGCGTTTGTCGCTTAACATATTGAAATTCACCTCAGGTTCAGTCGCATGAGACGAGTCCTTCAGCGAAACCGTTCCGGTTGAGTAAGTGCGGTTAACCCAAAAATAGAGAGTTCCAAGCCGTTTGCCGACCGGATGCCACGCAGACTTTGCGAGGGCTGAAATGGCCATATCCGTTGACGAGCAGCCCTCATAGCCTGATGAGTAGCGAGCATGCATCTGAATGTAGCCGGTCGCGTTGGGCGCCATGCGATCCTCTGGTCTCAAGTAGGCCGAGATGGCGACCCCGGGGTGCTCTTGAAGATTTTTCCCCACGCCATTCACATCTGCGACAACTGGAATGCCGAGGTTTAGTAGCTGCTCAGCCGGGCCGATTCCGGACCGCATCAACAACGCAGGGGAATGAATTGCTCCGGCACATATGACGACAGTTGACGCGCTGTAGGAGCGTCGGCCAGTTTCACTTCCAATCTCGACGCCCGATATTTGACGCCCTGAGAAGGTTAGTCGCTCGACCGTCGTCTCGGGCAAAATCGTCAGGTTGGGCCGAGCGCGAACACTCTCCGACAAATAAGCCATCGCAGCTGAGACACGATGGCCGTTGCGGTTCGTCAATGGGACAACTGAGTGACCATCGCGAAACTCGCCGTTAAAATCAGGCTGGAATGGTATGTTTCTATCTTCATAAGCGTTCGATACAGCGCGAATAAACCCAGACCATTCCGCTTTACTCGCGCGCCTAATAGGAAGCGGACCGTCATTGCCGTGAAAATCGTTGCTAAAATCTAGATCGCACTCAAGCCGTCGGAAGTATGGAAGGACATTTTCCCAAGCCCAGCCCGTTACACCGCTCGATGCCCATTCATCATAGTCCGCAGGGGCGCCCCGGTTTGCTACTTGAGCATTGATGCTAGATCCTCCACCCATGACCCGGGCTTGCTCATAGTGTACGCGACTGCTGACACCCTGCACTGTGCTCGCGGTGAGTGACGGCCACTGATAGCGCGGATTGTAGTAAGCCCGCGTGGGATCGGAATCGAGGATATCATCAGGGATGGCTTGTGGGGCAAAGTCAGGGCCAGCCTCGATGAGCAAGACGCTGCTTCCATTGGCCGATAGCCTGTTCGCGATAACGCATCCTGAAGAGCCGCCGCCGACGACTATGTAATCGAAAGCCAAGCCAATCTTCCCTTGCATAGGTGTGCCCCGACACGGGTAGCAGGTGTTATAGGTTCGTTTAGCAAATGCCTCCTCGTAGAGCCCGGACTTGAGAAGGCCCTGCCGTCCTCGCCTGCAAGTTGACTACCTCGTCCTCGATGCCCCATTAAGCGAGGTGCCCTAAGCCGGCATCGCCATGAGCCAGGCGCGCTGATCGCGGTCGAAATCGACTGGGACTGAAGGGCGGCCAATCGCGAAAAGCCGCTTGGCCTGGTAAGGATTTCGTCGTAGCGCTGAAGGCGCGCGGTCTCAGAGGCGTAGAAATAGTCGTGTCCAACCACCATGACGGCCGCGCCGCGACGATCCGCGGGGTTTCCCGGGCATGGCAACACTGCTACTTGCAATTCTTAGGAGGGCGCTGGATTATGTGCATCGCAAGCACGGCAAAAAATGCTTGTATGATCTGCGCCTCTTGGTGCCGATCGCCTTCGGCGACGGCGATCGAAAGGCTGGCCCTGAAAACATCCAAAGCAACAAAAACGTCCCTATGCTCTTCCATAACCTCGTCCTCCTGGCTTGAGGGCCCGCCAATTGAGCAACCTTGTTCCCACACCCCTATGCAAACATAGAGCCAAACCACGGTTCGAAGATTGCCTGAACCTGTCCGCGGACGCCTGCGTTCCTTCATTACCCGGTAAAGGCGACGATCAAGGCTGCCTATAGCTGCAAGTCAGCTCGCCTCGCTCCGACTGCAAGTGAAAGAGCCATCAGGCGAGGCTCGGCGCTTGCGCCTTAGCTGCTGTCCCTTCGATGAGCCGTGACAATTCGCCTCGCGTTAGCCAAATAAGCCAATCATCCTCCTCGATCCCTCGGTCAGGTAAACGTAAGATGGCCCCGTGTGGTTCTCGGTGGAGATAGCCATACTGATCGGCGACACCCTTCTCAATTGACCAAGTATGGACAAGGGCATAGATAAAATCGGGTCTCCATTTCGCCCACGCTAGCCCAAATGCAATTCCCGCAAATGTTCTAGGCAAACCCTTCCCCCTAAAATCCTCTCGGAGCCATATGTCGCCGTGATAAGCTACTAACCGAGCTATGTTTTGAGCGGCGGGCGCGCGGCAAATACATGACGGGCTAGAGCCGGAGAGGCTCTCTGGATTCGAGTAGAACGCTTTTAATGACTCGAGATGTTCGACCAAGTTGGTGATCAAGTCCACCCGAACAGCCTGAACATGCGCTACTTTTCCCGATTGATCTTCTCCTATAATCCAAAAGGCACGGCCTGCGTCAAGCCGCGAACAATCCGGCCTGAAGCTCGGATCGGTCTGCGGTTTACCGACAATATTTGCCGTGATCGCGATATATTCTTCGAAGCTCTCACCCATTTTGAACAGAAGGCCAAGTTTACGGGCCGTTTCATCAAGTACAGCTATGTATCTGGATACGTCTAGAAGTGTTGTATACTCGTTCATTCGGTAGTGGCTCGCCTTATTTTTACATCGAATCTCTCAGGCATAGGGGGGTCATAGGGACGGTGCTCTCCGGGAATCACCGCCACGGCAATCAACTCGGTTCGCCGAAGGCCAAGTTTTTCGACGTGTCCTCTTCCCACCCGGGGGGGGGCGAAACAAGCGGCGTTAATATTACTACTGCTTACACAGCAAAAGCACCCACGCATTTTGGTAGGTATCCCGAGGTGGAGGACGCGCTATCTTCGCTGGAGAGGCAATGGTGTAGCAGAGTTCATAAGATGAAAAGTTTGGGCATTAATCCGGCAGAAGACGCACTGCTGATCCCAACGATCAGTTGGCATTAGCGACCGCTGTGGGGAACCGCGTGGGCGGGAGCAGGGGCGATACTCGGAACATCGATGGCAGTTCCGCCAAAGATGACGTTACGGCAAGATCGGCGATCTCGCAGGCCGGAATCAAACGCTCGCCGTCGACTTCTCTGAAGCAGCATACTGCTATGCGCGACCGGAAGCTCAATGGTGGCACTCTTCAGTGCGAAGGCACACACAGGCAACGTTCATGCTCAGCATCAAGAGGCAACCGGCGATGGTCGACAAGATCTTTGATCGAAGCAATGCAGTGTATGTAAAACGTGTTCCCCGCAAAGGTCGTGGCCTGTTTGCAAACATTCCATTCAAAGCGGGAGATGTTATTGATCAAGCTCCAACTTGGGGATTTGACCAAGAGGATGAATATATGTTCAGGCGCACGGGATTATTGCAATATTACTTTGTTCGCGACGATCATAGAGATAACAGCGATTTGGCTGGTTACGTCGTATTCGGTTTTATATCAATAGTGAATCACTCGTTTAATCCGAATGCAGAAACAATTTGGACTGATGGGGAAGCCGGCGCGTGGGCGACTATTATTGCAACAAAGGACATAATGGTTGGCGAGGAAATTACGCATCGCTATAAGAATTTATTAGATTATCCTGCGGCGATCAATTTCGTCGAATGAGTTCAAAGGTGATGTTCAGCGATATAGAGTTGTTTGACCGCCTGAAACGTGCAGATGAGGGGCGGCATGTCTGGCGAAGGCTCTCGGGTGAAGCAGCCACCGTTATCGGTCATGACGCGGCTCACGGTTGAGCCGAGGCCTTTGCAATTTGTGCGAAACAGAGACGCCAGGCGCGGTGCGGGTCGATGAGATTTTCAGAAAGGACTGGGAATGGCTACCACAGAGGTGATCAAGAATTACATAGATGCAGAATGGCGGGATTCTTTGTCCGGCAAACGGATCGAGGTGGATCACCCATCGAATGCCCAGACGCTTGCCGTGGTAGGAGAAGCAGGCCGGAGGATGTCGAGCTTGCCGTCGCTGCTGCTCATCGCGTTTTTCGCGACCGCGTTTTGATAGACATCCATCCCTAAGAGCGTGGACGCATGCTGTTCGCGTTGCAGACGCACTTGAAGCGCGAGAGGACAAAGTTGCGACTGTTAACTGCATCGAGACTGGCAAAGCGTTGAACTTCGTCCATAAGGAAGTTCGGACCGCCATCAGATACCTGAGGTGTTAGGTGGCTTGGCCGATAAGCTTGAAGGTCGCGCGGAGCCAACCTTATCGACTACACTGTCAGAAGTCCGTTCGGCGTGTCCGCACACATCGCTCCTTGGAATGGGCCGCTAGAACTAACGGCCCGTTCGATGGCATGCGCCATCGCAACCGGCAACTCTGTGGTGATGCGGATTCTCTATCCGCTCCCCACCGCTCAAGATGTGGGAGAATATGCGCAACGAAATCGACCCGACAATCGCTGCGGTGGCGTCGCTGCTGACGCTGCTGCCGGTGCTCTGGCTAGCGGGGCTACGGCTGGCTGGTGGCGTGCACACAAGCTGGCTAGGCGCACCTCACCGGAGCCGGCCGCCTGAGCCTTCGCGCAGAGTTTCGGTTGGGTATACTCGTATGGACGGAGCTTTACCCCCGCGTCCAATGCCGTCTCATCTAGCGAGGGAGTTTCTATGCCCATAGTCAAAGGTCCGCAGGTATTCCCGCGCTCGGAATATCTGCGCAGGCTCGCTGCCGTGAAAGCGAAGATGGCTGAGGGTGATATCGCAGCGGTTGTAATCACCGACAACGCACATATCACTTACCTCACGGGGTCCGTCGCTCACTCTTATGACGCGCGCGGTGTCGTCATCCTGGCCTCGCGGGAAGAGCCGGTCTTCATTCTGCGCTGGATGGACGTGGCCGCGGCCGTCCAGGAGACGTTCATCGAACGCGACAGCATTATAGGCTACTCGGAAGAGTTGATGGGCGACCCCGGCAAAAACGGTTACGACGCGGTGATTGAGTTCCTGTTGGACCAGGGACTTGGGCAGAGCGGCATTGGGTTCGAGCTGTGCAACTTGACGGTCGACTCGGCTAAAAAGTTCAAGAGCCGTTTGGTGCAGGCGCGCATCGAGGACTTCTCGAAGGTGATAAGCCGAATCCGCAGGCTCAAGTCGGATCTCGAGATTATCATCATGCGCGAAGCGGCGGCGATTTCGGACGCTGGTGTGCTCAGGGCCGAGGAAGTTATGCGCCCCGGCATGCGGGAGGCGGATGCCATCGCCGAAATTGTCGGGACGCTCGCCCGCGGCGCGAATGGCAAACCAGGAACTTGGATCGCAACGCCCTACCTCTGCGCCACAACCCGAATTGGAAATCCGCATACGACCTGGAGCGAGGATACCCTCCAGCGAGGTTCACAGGTCAATCTTGAGATCGCCGGCGTCCGGCATGAATACCACGCTCCGATCTGCCGGACCTATATCCTCGGCAAGCCGACCGATCGCTTGCTGCGTATTCACGAAGCCCAGCTCGCCGGTCTCGAGGCGGGGCTGAATGTAATCCGTGCCGGCGCCGTCAGCGGCGAAGTGGCCAGTGTGATTCATAGCACGACTGAGAAACACGGATTCAAGAAGCGGTCGCGCGCCGGATACTCCATCGGTATCGACTGGATGGAAAACACGACCAGCCTTAAGCTTGGCGATACGACGGTTCTCGAGCCAAACATGACCTTTCACTTGCATCTCGGTTCCTGGGTTGAGGAAGACTTCGGCTACGTGCTTAGCGAGAGCATTCGTGTCACCGAATCCGGCGTCGAGGTTCTCACAAAGGCGCCACGGCAACTTTTCATGTTGGGCTGAGCCCGCGAACCAGCATCCCTCGACTGCTCTTAGCATCCCGCCGCGCTGTGCAACTTCCTCGGACTGACCTCCCGGACGAGCGAACGCCCCTTGCTGGGTGTCGTTCGGCCCATCCATTCAAGCGTTGAATTTAGGGTACCCGCTGTTCTCAGGCCACGGCCTCGAGCTCGAGCGGCACGAACAGGTCGCCCGGGTCGCGTTGCCGACGCGGACAAGCTTCCAATGTTTACAGATACTTGACGATGGAGCGCATAGTGACTCAGGCATCGCGATCGGTCGGACGAAGCGCTCGACCACGTTGCTGTCGATCTCGATGCTGTCGTCTGCGAGGAAGCGCGAAAGGCCTTCCCAACGTGAGAGCGTGTAGCGGATTGCCTCTGCGAGCTTGTCTTCTGACTGATTAGACCGAGCTTCTCACACAGCCATGGGTCGAGTGCCGCGATGATTAGAGTACTCTCTTCCTGGCGCATAGCACGGCGCTTGTCGACCGGTCGGCCACGGGGCCGTCCTCAATCTTGTAGGGTTAGCGATCCGTCTGAGCATCTCGCTGGCCATCGGCGCGGGACCGGCTGCCGCAGCATTTGTCTCAATTGTCTCATGTGTGGACGAATATCCGAAGAGGCCGAGCATGCCTGGAGCCGTGAGAGGTCCGGATTCGGGTGTGGCTTGGGGCCCAAGTCACGGACTGCAGCGTCTCATAAGTGCCGATCCGTCGCGTTTTACGTTTTACGAAGAGAAGAGGACAGAGCAACTGGCTGTGAAAGCATGGCGCGCGATATGGCAGGGCGGATCATCCTCAACAGCGACTGGGTGAATAGCGCGGGTTATGTCGGTACCACAACGCTCGATAACATTCCTCGCTGAGGCAATAGGGGGCAGTTTTTCATTTTGTCCGACGCATCCCCAGTTAATGACCACGATTCCCCTGGTTCGGACACCGCTCAGCGGAGTATCAAAGCGCTTCAGTGTTTCGACAATCACCAATCGCGCACATGGCAGTTATGCTTGGATCGCGAAGACCTACCACTCTTGGTAGTTTTGTCGTTAGCGTTCCTGAGGTAAGTCATCGGAATTCTCGGAACATGCGTCCTGTAGTTCAAATCCGCCCTCCCAGGCTGCACTGTAGAAAGCACGCTGATTGACGTACTTACTAGGGAAGAACATCATCATGTACGGAGCGATTAAGCAAACTACACAATACACACGATACACAGCTTGCACGAAAACCTAACTGAATAAATCACCTTCCGAGCCCCCGCACCGAAAATGGCGCAGCCGTCTGGCGCCCGGTCACGGCCAATGAGGCAATTCCACGAGAATTCCCTCTATCGCGATCTGCTTCAGTGCGACCACTTCCCCGATACAGGCGTGGTCGCCGAACGTGAGGTCGACAGCGCGATCGCCGGCCACGAGCAACGAAAGTTCACCAGGAGGACGGCTCCTGCGCATTGGAAGCCGGAGGACGCGTGGGGCAGTCCGCGCCGACGAAACCGTACGAAGAAGGAGAAGAAGATGTCTGCTATCACCCATACAGCAGAACGAAGACAGGACCTCTATCCGAGCCGGCTGCCCGAAGAGCGCTGGCTGCCCCGGCAGGACAAGACAGTGTGGAGCCAGTGGTGCCCCGACGCGCCGCTGACCACGCAGCAGACCCACCACTTCGACCGCGACGGCTTCATTGTCTTGAGGGATCTCTTCTCGGATGAGGAAGTTAAGGCGCTGATGCAAGAATCGGCGGCGTTGCGCGGCGGTGAGCGCGAGCTGGAGGAGGGCATTGTCATCACGGAGCCGGGCTCGGATGAGGTGCGCACCATCTTCAAACTGCCCGAGCACAGTCCGCTCTTCAACCGGCTCGCCCGCGACAGCCGCGTGGTGGACATCGCCAGCTATCTGCTCGGCGACGACGTCTATGTCCACCAGTCGAGGCTGAACTATAAGCCGGGCTTCACGGGCAAGGAGTTCTTCTGGCACTCCGATTTCGAGACCTGGCATGCCGAGGACGGCATGCCGCGCATGCGCGCCCTCTCCGCATCGCTGTTCTTGACGGATAACGATGCGCTGAACGGTCCCTTGATGCTGATGCCGGGCTCGCACAAGCACTTCATCGCCTGCGTCGGCGAGACGCCGGAGGACAACTACAAATCCTCGCTCAAGAAACAGGAAGTGGGCATGCCCTCGCACGAGGCGCTGGCCAAGCTCGCCAAGGAGCATGGCATCCATACCGCCACCGCCAAGGCTGGCACGCTGGTTCTGTTCGACGGCAACACGATGCACGGTTCGAACGGCAACATCACGCCGTTCGCTCGTTCGAACGCGTTCTTTGTGTTCAACGCCGTGTCGAACCAGCTC
Source organism: Mesorhizobium sp. CNPSo 4670 (assembly GCF_057784235.1). Classification (NCBI taxonomy): domain Bacteria; kingdom Pseudomonadati; phylum Pseudomonadota; class Alphaproteobacteria; order Hyphomicrobiales; family Phyllobacteriaceae; genus Mesorhizobium; species Mesorhizobium sp. CNPSo 4670. Next base: position 65,712 of record NZ_JBWJFQ010000024.1, read on the forward strand.
GAGGAGCCGTTCGGCGCAAAGAAACCACGCCCCGAATTCCTCGGCTTCCGCGGCGAGCCGAAGCCGATGGAGATAGCGTCGGGGAAGCTGGCGTAAGATAGCGCTTGAGAGGGGAACTCCGCTCTACCAACAGAACCCAGGAGAATACGGCTTAGCAATGCACGACTTCAAAAGGCACGCGCCGTGGGAACTGGGGTGCGCCGGCGGCGCGCACGCCGGCCATACATTCGAGATCGGCGTGAGCCGCGCGCGGGGCTGGTTCACACGCTTCAAGCCCACACCTATCCCCACGCTCCTTCGGGACGTACCCGGCAATGCGGGCGGTCAGACACGCGCCAACCAGTTCTCCGTGCGCCATCTCGCTGCTTCGCCCAGCAGGAGCCTAAGCTCACTGCCGGGCGCTGCGCCTTGGGAGGTGGCGGACTTGGGAAACCTTGCTACCTTCTATGCCGGTGCCAAATTCTAGCGCGTTCAGGGGATCGATCGACCCGAATGACGCCTCCATTAACGCGGGAAGGGACGCCGCGGGTGCATAAAAGCAGATGGGATGCGCCATTACCCCTGCGCGACATCGTCCGAATGCGGCTTCACGGTCTGGTGACGACGGCTCGGTCCGTAAGGGACCAAGGATTGCTTGTACGGAAGGGCTGCGTTGCGTCAGAAACGAGCATCAACCAAGTGAGCCAGTTGGGCTCCCACCTTATAGTATTTCTCTTTTAGCGCACGGAAAGCTGGGATTCCCGGAGTAGTGAGGGGAAGGGGCAAGTCTGACTCTGCAACATTCCCAAGAATATGGTCGGCCAGCACACGCCCAAAGACCGTAGCCGGCGAAATCCCACGGCCATTATAGCCGCAGATGCTAACAACATTAGGTGCGAAGCGGTGAAAACGAGGCAGGTGGTCATTGGTTGTCCCAATCATGCCATACCACTCGAACTCCAATTCGACGTCCACAATTTGCGGGAAGAGCTTGCGAACGGCACGCTTGGCCCATGATCGATGAATCCTGGCTGTGGTACCTCCGAGCGCGCCGATACTGCCGAAAATCAACCGTCCCTCGCGGTCCAGCCGAAACGAACTCAAGATCTTCTTTGTGTCCCAGCAGCCCTCGCGGTTGGGAAGAATGGACTTCAGTAGTTTGTCCGGGAACGGCCGGGTTGCAATGTTGAAATAAGGAATATGTATCTGCTCATGCCTCAGCTCTTGCCAAGGAGCTTTCGTATAAGCATCGGTTGCAACCACGACCCAGTCAGCCTCGACCGATCCTCCTGCTGTGTGCAATGTCCACTTGCCGTTTGATCGCTCGGCCCCGGTGACCCCACTTGAATTGTATATTTTTGCTCCTGCTGAGATAGCCGCGCGGGCAAGTCCTCGCGCATAACCGAGTGGCTGGATAGTTCCGGCGCGCAAATCAAGAAGTGATCCGGAATACGCGCTCGTACCAATGCGTGCCGCCGTCTCCTCTGCGTTGAGGAGACTCACGGGTGCGCCCCGTTTCCGCCACTGCCGCTCGCGTTCCCCGAGCTCATTTAGTCCTGTGTCGCCGACCGCGCAATGAAGCGTGCCGTGCCTCACAGGCTGGCAGTCGATGACGTGCTTGTCGATCAGAGACCAGACCTCGGCAGGCCCGTCGCCGAGAAGTTGCAAGACCTGTTCACCGAAAGGTGCGCCTAAACTTGATTTCACATCGTCGGGCTTCATCCATAGGCCGGCATTAACTAAGCCTGCGTTGCGCCCCGAGGCACCAAAGCCAATTTCTACCGCCTCAAGGACGCTGACCTTCACACCGGCTTGCGCCAGATGCAATGCCGTTGAAAGTCCCGTATATCCGCCGCCAACTACGGATACATCTTGTTTATGGGAGTATCTGAGAATGCTTGTCTGCGGGGCATCTGCTGCGCTGCGCTCCCAAAGCCCATGGGAGCGATTGTTATTCAGCATTTTCATCCTTTCCAACTCTCATCCGTAGGGGTCGCCCTTGGCGGCAATAGGAAATTGGATTTGTTTCCGGGGCGGCAAATTCATGCATTCTCATAGAGACGCGTATGCTCGAGCGGGCGTCGAACACTAGGGCAGCCGCATCAAGAAATTTCGGGCAGAGTCACAGAGGACGACAGCCCCTATCGACAGCGCCTGTTCATCGACCCGAAATCGCGGATGGTGAAGCGGATAGACCGCTCCAAGTTCCTCGTTGCGGATTCCCAGGCGGAAATAGACCGAGCGGCATTTCTCGCTGTAGAAGGCGAAATCGTCGGCTGCGGTCCAGCCCGGCGCGCTCAGCATGTGGTCCTGCCCCAGCAGGCCGCCACCGGTTCGGCGGATGATCTCGACCATGTCAGGGTCGTTGATAACCGGTGGTTCGCCACGCCTCAGGTCCACCTCGGCGTTGGCGTTGTGGATTGAAGCCACACCTTCGACGATCTGAGATAGCCTCTCCCACGCATACTGGCGAGTTGCTTCATGCCCGCTGCGGATCGTGCCTTTCAGCCTTACCTCGGCGGCAATCACATTATAGGCGCCGCCGCCTTCGATGCCGGTGATAGAGACGACCAGCGGATCATACGGATCGATCTCCCGCGACACGATCTTCTGCAACTCCGTTACCATCGAACAGGCGACGGCGATGGCGTCGACGCCTTCGGACGGTTTTGCGGCATGCGCGGAATTCCCAGTGACGGCAATGTCGAAAGTATCGCAGGCAAGCGTGTACGGACCCGCGCCGACCGCGATCTTTCCGGTCTCGGTATAGGGATCGACATGGATACCGATCGCGGCGTCGATATCGTCCAGCAGCCCTTCCTCGACGACCCGGCGGCCTCCGAGCGGCTCCGCCTCCTCAGCGGGCTGGAAGATGATGCGAACGGTGCCGCTGAACGACTGCTTCTGGCGCTCCAGAAGAACGCTGGCGGCGTAACCCATCGCGGCGTGGGCGTCATGGCCGCAGGCATGCATGACGCCCGGACGCTCTGAGCTGAACGGTACACCCGAGGTTTCCGTGATTGGCAGCGCGTCGATGTCGGCCCGGATGACGATCTTGCGGTTTGACAGGCCGGCCGTGCCGACGACGTCGACGGCGAGACCGAAGCCGGCCACGGGCCTGATGCCGCTCAGTCCGGCTTCTTCCAGTACCCTTCTGAGATAGGCTTGGGTCTCTCGTTCTTCGTTTGAGAGCTCCGGATTGCGATGAAGATAGCGTCTGACTTCCATCATCCGGCGTTCCAACTGAGGGTCCATCAATCCGTTGCCGGCTTCAGCGCTTGACATGGATCTCTCGCGGGAACTGGGTCAGCGTCTCGCAGCCACTGGCGGTGACGAGGATCGTTTCGCTCACTTCGATCCCCCAGCCTTCCATCCACATGCCGAGGATGGAGTGCAAGACATTGCCGGGCTTCAAGATCGTCTTGTCGCCCCGGCGCAGGCTGGTCGTGTGTTCGCCCCAGTCCGGCGGATAGGAGACGCCGATTGAATAGCCGATGCGGGATTCCTTCTTCAGGCCGTAGCGCTGGATGACGTTGCGCCAGCTTGCCTCGACCTCTTCCGCCGCAACGCCGGGCTTGATTGTGGAAAGCACCGCCTCCATGCCTTCGAGCACGGCCTTGCCGGTATCGCTGACCTTGGTTGGCATGGCGCCTAGCTGAAGCGTGCGCGCGAGGCCGGCGGCATAGCGGCGCACGACGCCGGCGAGTTCCAGCGCGACGGTTTCGTTCTCGCCGAACCGGCGGTCGCTCCACATGATATGCGGCGCCGACGCATTCTCACCCCCCAGAATGGTCGGCGGCAGGGCGGTAATGTCGCCGGCGAAATCCGGCGAGCCCGCTATTTGCGCTGCCTGGATTCTGGCAATGGCGTCGCACTCGCGCACACCCGGCGCAATCACCTCGTAGGCTGCCGTAACCGCCGCCTCGGCAAGACGCGAGGCCTTGCGCAGATAGCCGATCTCGGCGTCCGACTTGACGCTGCGTATCCAATTGACCAGGAGGTCGGCGTCGTGGAAGGCCGCGTTGGGCAGGCCGGCGGTCAGGCGGGCATGCGCCTTCGGCGAATAGTAATAAGCCTCGAGCTCAATGCCGATATTGCCACGCCCCCAACCCTTCTTCTCGATCCATCCGGCGATCCAGTCCATCGGATGGCGGTCGGGGCGCTGGACATGATCTTCCGGGAAACCGACAACGTTCTCGGGCTTCATCCACGCAGTCAGCAGCCCGCCCGCTGCGTCCATCGCGCGGCCGATCCAGACCGGTTCTTCGTCAGCCAACGACACCAAGACCACCTGCGGTGTGTAGAACGACCAGCCGTCGTAGCCGGTGATGTAGTGCTGGTTGGCGACGTCGTTAACGATCAGAAGATCCAAGTTGCGGCGCGCCATTTCAGCGCGGATGGCGGAAAGCCTGCCACGGTACTCGCTGAGCGCAAAGGGCAATGGGATCATATCGAAATCTCCTATTCTATCGCGTCCAAGTGCCTTCCCTAGCGCCTGTGCTGATAAGCGCGCTGGGTCGACCAAATTTGTAACTTGACAATCGGCAAAGCTGATCGAAGCAGGACCTCTTCGACCTCCGTTCCCGACTGGTACGCTGAGGTCATTCAGCAAAAGGAGGGCAATACCCGATCTTCTGAGAACAAGACGGCGCTCATGCTAGTGGCAGTTAGGCATCCATTCGGTACTGAGACTCCGATCGAACTGCCGGGTTCTATTTTTCTTCGGCTTCGATCTCATTTTTTTTCGGTTGTAGACTGGCAATCGTGATTGATGCGGCGCGCATCCATAGGCATCGCGGTAGGCTTTTGAGAAATGCGATGCAGAGACAAAGCCGCAAGCCATCGCGATTTCAACGACCGGCAGGCGCGAGCTGACGAGCAGCAGGTGCGCACGTTCCAGACGAAGATCCAGATAATAGCGACTCGGAGAACATCCAAGTTCCCTCCTGAACAGCCGCTCGATTTGTCGGCGGGATAGGCCGGCTGATCCCACTAAGTCATCCAGTAGCAATGGCTCCGTGAGATTTGCTTCCATCTCTTCAATTACCTTGATGACCGCCTGGTGGTTGAGTTGCACTCGAGAATGAAGAGGCAGACGTTGGCGGTCACCCGCTGAACGGGTCCTGTACGCGATGGCCTTTTCGCAAATGCGATTGACGACTATTGTCCCATGATGGCGGTCAACCAAATCCAGAAACATATCGAAAGGGGCGTCCCCGCCTGCGCAAGTGTATAGGTCGCCGTCCCGTTCGAAGGCGGTTTGAGTGGCTACCACGCCGAGGAACCGCTCGGAGAACATAGGAAATTGCTCCCAGTGAACCGCGCATCGCCGCCCTTCTGCAAGCCCCGCCCGAGCAAGCACAATCGTACCGCTGCTTATCCCTACGAGGCTGCCGCGGCGGTTGCGACACTCTCGCACCCAGGCATCAAGCTGTTTGTGTGGACTAGGAGCATTGCGGCCGCCAACGACCACGACAGCCGGTGCTGAGATCGATCGACGGTTTCTTTCACGTTCGAAGGACAACGAAGAATCGGCGCAAACCAACAAGCCGCAACTCGAGGCCGCAGGTTGCCCATCGTCCGAAATGACCTGCCAGCCATATTCGTCCCGTCCCAACACTTCGTTGGCCAGCCTCAGTGCTTCTACTGCCGACGAAAAGGCCTGAAGCGAAAAGGCTGGCAGGAGGTAAAAACAAAAATTTCGGCATGTGGACTGTAAGTCTAGCATCCCGGGGGTGCCCTTTCTCCTACTTACTTTCGCCTGGTGCTTCCAGGGCCGGTGCCCGACTGCGCCACCGACGTGCTTCGTTGGAGAGCCGCGCCGCTACACAACTCGAAGTGCTTTGCGGCTATCGAACCCGCATTCGGCTTCACCCGAGCGAAAGTGCGCTGGCTGCGCCAGAAGGCTCGATGCGTCTGTTCCGAGGCCTGGCTCCTTGGTAGACGTTTCGGTGCCGTCCCACTGCGGTGACGATGTCCTCCTGCCAAGTCTCGTCCGATCCGTCCCGCTCGCGTACCCACATGGCTCGCTCGATAGAGTGGGCCAAGACTCCAACTGTCGAACGTCGGAGAGACTCTCTAAGCGTCCTGATGCCGCAAATGCGGCGGCCGCCCACCTCAGGTTTTAAGCCCGTCTCGCGTGAGCTCATCCAAAACGAAGCGCACTGCACTTTCAGCGATGCCAACGATTTCTTCCACTTCAGCTTTGGTTGTCACCAAGGGAGGAGCGAAGCCCAGAATGTCACCGTGCGGCATGGCACGAGCGATAAGACCGCGATCACGCGCTGCCTTGGAAATTCGTGCGCCAACCTTGAGTGAGGGATCAAAACGCGTTTTCTTGTCGCGATCGGTCACGAACTCGATTGCGCCCATCAGGCCCACGCCGCGCACTTCACCGACGATCGGCAGCTGCGCGAACTTCGCCTTCAGCTGCGCCTGGAAAAATGCACCGACCTCGCGAGCGTTCCCCGGAAGATCTTCTTTCTCGACGATGTCAAGCACCGCGTTGGCCGCGGCAGCTCCAATCGGATGACCCGAATAGGTGTAACCGTGCGAGAAGGCGCCGACCCTGTCAGCCCCTTCTTCCAGCACCTTGTAGACTTTTTCACCAACGATTGCCGCCGAAAGTGGGAAATAGGCCGAAGTCAGACCCTTTGCGACCGTTATGAGGTCTGGCTCGATGCCGTAGTGATGCGAGCCAAACATGGAGCCAGTCCGACCAAAACCGGTTATGACTTCATCTGCAATGAGGAGCACATCGTGCTTTTTGAGCACGAGCTGGATTGCTTGCCAATAACCTTCCGGCGGAGGCGTGATGCCGCCGGTGCCGAGCACCGGCTCGCCGATGAAGGCGCCAACATTGTCCGGGCCCAGGCGTTCGATCAACTGATCAAGTTCCTCGGCCCGCCGCGCGGAAAATTCGCGTTCGGACTCGCCTGGGTTCGCGCCCCAGTAGTGATGTGGAACACCGGTGTGAACAATCTGCGGAAGCGGCAGGTCCATATGGTCATGGTAGAAGCTCATGCCCGTCATTGAGCCAGACACGACACTGCAGCCGTGATAGCCGCGTTCACGTGAGATGATCTTCTTCTTGTTCGGCTTGCCACGCAGATTGTTATAGTACCAAACAAGCTTGGCCTGGGTCTCGTTGGCGTCGGAGCCGGACATCCCGTAGAACACTTTGCTCATCTTGCCGGGTGCCATCTTCACGAGGCGATCGGAGAGAATCGCGAGCTCGTCCGTCGTGTGCGCCGCATACGAGTGGTAGTAAGCGAGCCGATAGGCCTGACGCGAGATCGCCTCTGCTACTTCGGTGCGGCCATAGCCGACATTGACGCAGTAGAGACCGGCAAAGCCATCGATAAACTTGTTTCCATGCGCGTCTTGAATGCGGATTCCCTTGCCGGTCTCGACGATTGTTGGTTCGCCAAGCTTGCCGGAGGCAAAGTCCTTGAGCTGCGTGAAAGGGTGCAGGACAGCGTTTCTGTCCTTCTCGCTAATATCCTTGATGTTGATAGTCATGGGCTTTCCTTTCAGGCCGCGATGTGGCCGATGCAGACATATTTGGGTTCGAGATATTCGAGGAGGCCGTGTCTCGATCCCTCGCGCCCGAGGCCGGATTGTTTCCATCCGCCGAAGGGTATGGGAGCCCCGGTAAATTTCGGGGTGTTGACGGCGACCATGCCGTACTCCAATTGATCGGTCAGCCGGATGGCGCGGTTTAGGTCACGCGTGTAGACGTACGCTGCAAGGCCCATTTCCGAATTATTGGCTCGGGCGAGCACCTCCGCCTCGTCATCAAAAACAAGGATTGCTGCCACCGGACCGAAAGTTTCTTCCTTGGCGATCAGCATCACGTCTGTGACATCCGCGAGCACAGTCGGGGTGACGAAGTTGCCCCCGAGTGGGCTGTCCAGTCCGCCAGCAGCGATGCGGGCTCCAGCACAAAGAGCTTCGGAAACCTGTCGCCTGCACTTTTCGGCTACAGATGATTTTGTCATTGGGCCAATATCTACACCCGGCTCCAAACCGTGGCCGACTTTCAGGTTATTGGTGCCCTTCGCGAATTCTTCCACAAAGCGCTCATAGCTTCCCCGCTGGACATAGATCCTATTGGCGGCCAGGCAGTCCTGACCGGAAGTGGCGAATTTGGCTGCCAAGCATCCAGCCACGGCAACCTCCAACGGAGCGTCATCGAAAACGATGAAAGGAGCATTGCCACCAAGCTCAAGTGAAGCCTTCTTCAGGGTTTTTGCGGACTGCTCGAGCAGGGTCCGTCCGACCTCCGTCGAGCCCGTAAAGGAGAATGCCCGCACATCGCTATGCTCGAGCAGGCGCCTTGCAAGCGGAGGAGCCTCGCCCGTGATCACTTGAAACACGCCGGCGGGAACTCCTGCTTCGTCGGCAAGACGGGCAAGCGCCAGGGCTGACAAGGGCGTCTCCGGGGCCGGCTTGACAATCATGGTGCAGCCCGCAGCGAGTGCGGCTCCTGCCTTCCTCGTGATCATCGCGGATGGAAAGTTCCAAGGGGTTATGGCCACCGTCACTCCGACCGGCTGCATCTGCACGGAGAGCCGGCTGCCTCTAAGATGACTCGGGATGGTCTCGCCATAGGCCCGCTCACCCTCGGCGGCAAACCAATCAAGAAAACTAGCGGCATATGAAATCTCACCGCGCGCCTCCGTCAATGGTTTGCCTTGCTCGGCGCTCATGATCGCGGCGAGGTCTTCCGCGTTCTCGCGCATACCCGCGGCCCATCTACGCAGGTATGCGCCCCGTTCCGAGGGAATGACATCGCGCCACTGTAGAAATGCGCTTTTCGCGAAGATGACGGCAGTGTCCACATCGGACATCTCACAAGCTGCTACCTGAGCCAGGTCCTCGCCAGTAGCGGGGTCCACCACCGCGATGGTTTCGCTCTTGGAGAGCCAAGCGCCATTCACGTAGGCGCATTTTTGCAGCAGATCTTGCCGTTTGAGCGTCGCCAGTGCGGCGCTTGCCAAGCCCTTCATCCTGTAACTCCAAACCGACTATTCGTTTTCATAAACTAGCGCTGTAGCCGCGGTTATTGGCGGCGCGATGTAGGGCTGACGGGGCGTTCTCCTGCGAATAATGACGTTCTGCTGAGTTTTTCGCCGTCTGCTCCGTTCTCCCTTGGCTGGCTCATGAGGAGTCGGCCTCGCGATGGCGACGAGGGACATGATGCACAAAGCTATGGATAAGCATCACACTTCAGCACATGCTGGAGGTGAAACGCTTTTATGCGGGCCCTTATCGTTTCGAGGATCGCACGCCCTATTTGGGACGAGCTCCGCCAGTCCCATTTTGCACGGACGGGCGCAGATGGGCGTCACGTCGGTCAGTATTTATCTTCCCCGCTCGGTCAGCATCGTCGGCACTCAGATGGACGATCGAAGGCTTGGCAGATGAAAGAGGCCCGGCATAGGTCGACCAGCATCCATTAGCGGTAAACCGATCCACCGCTCGTCCTTAAGGATATGCTCCGACAGTGCCAGCTCTCCCAGACCAGGAAGCTAAGCTGCGGGCAAAGTCACAAAAACGCAGGTTTTCTGCGACCGCACAGCCCGGTCCACGCCAAGCAGTGCATTGAAGCATGCTAGGTTGCCTATCAGTACGGATAGGCTTGGACGATGCTTGGTCCGACAACCACCCACTGCAGAGGACGATTACCAAATGGACTATGACAAACCCTTCCTACCTGCGGAGTACCGCCGCCGTGTGCAAGACGTTAAGACACGGATGGAGGAAGCAGGACTTGACCTGCTAATCTGCCAGGATCCCGCCAACATGTGCTGGCTGACCGGCTATGACGCCTGGTCTTTCTACACGCCTCAAGTGGTCTTGCTGCACCTCCAATCGGAAACGCCGATGTGGATCGGACGGCTGGTGGACGTAAACGGTGCTCGAGCTACGACAGAGCTGCCTCCTGAGAACATCATCAATTTTTCAGATGACCGACTCCATCATGCGGAACTGCATCCCTACGATGAAGTCGCCGAAATCATAAAATCGCGGGGATGGGGATCTGATCGCATCGGGGTTGAGCTTGATGCGCATTTCTACACTGCGCGAGCACATCAGCACCTTGTTAAAGGTCTTCCAAATGCAAAGTTCTCGGACAACCGCGGTCTCGTCAATTGGGCGAGACTCGTTAAATCTGACGCTGAACTCGTCTACATGAGGGAAGCCGGGCGGATTGTAAGCTACGCTATGCGCATGGCGATTGAAAATCTAAAGCCGGGAGTGCCGGAGTACGAAATTGCGGCTCAGATTTACGCCTCTCAAACAAGAGGAATCGACGGAAAATACGGTGACTATGCCAGCCTTTGTCCGTTGATTCAGGTTGGCGAAAAAACGAACGCTCCGCACCTCACATGGTCGGATAAACCGTTGCCTTCGTCGGGGCTCGTTCTCCTGGAGATTGGCGCAGCGAGACGTCATTATCATGCGCCGCTCACACGTACCATTTACATGGGAAAGCCACCTGAAGAAGTCAGGCATCTTGCCAATGCCATCGTGGAAGGTGGCGACGCTGTACTCGAATTGGCGAAGCCGGGTGTAGTCGTCGACGAGCTGAATGCCGTCTGGCATAGTGTCCTTAACCGGCACGGGTACATAAAAAAGGGCCGTTCCGGCTACTCAATCGGCATGAATTTTCCGCCCGACTGGGGCGAACGTACAGTGAGCATTCGCGCCGGCGAAAAGACTGTGCTCGAGGCGGGGATGTGCTTTCATTTCCAATCAGGGGTGAGACCTGCTGCCTTTGGAGCCGCCATATCAGAGTCGTTTGTTGTTACCGAGAAGGGTGGTGAGCGGCTAGCCGATGTAGCCCGCGAGTTGATAGTCGTGGACTAGCCGCAAGCTCCCCCATTACCTAGCCGATTGGGAAGCTGTGCCGAGTGCGAGCTTCCCAATTGATCTACCATTCTCACCCAAGTGATTCAAAGTGCCAAGCTTTTGGCGAGCGGCCCTTGTTTCCATTGGTCCGCGAAGTGACACTGAGAAATCAAAGGAGTTTGGCGCGAAGTGTAGCCGTTGTGCGCCGTCGACCTGTCCAAAAAAGCACGGGGGCAGCGGAATCGATGATGTTTGATGATGGCTCTTCGCGGATCTGAGTGAGTAGTTTGACTTACAAATCGGCATCTCTTGCTGGAAGATGAGGCGCGTTGGATGGCAACCACCGTCGCGTCCGATGATACACTGCTCGACCACTTCTCTCTCGGCTGTCCCTCTCCTTGGTACCCGGCCAGGGTGCGAGGGCAGTTCGCGTCGATGGTGAGTTGAAAAGCGCCGAGTCGAAACGGGCGTCCAATCGCAGGACGCCGCAGAGGGGTTCACGCGAGCCGCCGGCTGAACTTTCAGCGGCCGCATTTGCGCAATCGATGGGCACCGACCCGGCACGGCGCTAGCAATCGGCCAGCGCTTGAGGACGTTCATTGAGCGGTCGGCCGCCAAGCAACGAGGCAGCCGTCGTCCACGGCATCAATACACGACCGTGGGCATTCGACAATAGTGCACTCAGGAGTGCGCTGACTACTCGGCGCACATATTCGGCGGAAGAACAGCGAAATACGCAGAACGGAACCGTCCCGATACCTGATTAGCATGATTACGCGCGCTCTCGTCCCTTAACCTGTCGGAAAATGACCGGCCGTGGATCGTTTGGCGGACACGGCGGAGTGATTCAAAGCTCAAGTTGTGCTGCCCGCGACTGAAAACCGAACAGGGATACATATGACCATCAATCCGCCCTTCCGTCCCCGAGAAGTCCCCACTCGCCACCACGAGATTGTCATAGTTGGCGGAGGTATTGCGGGTGCGAGTGTTGCCTTTCATCTTGCAAAGAACGGCAAAAAAGACATTGCGCTTTTGGAACGCAACACTCTTACGTCCGGCACGACCTGGCATGCTGCTGGTTTGATCATGCAGACGCGTGGCACTCATGCGCTGACAGAGATCGCAAAATACAATGCAGAACTCTACTCCACTCTGGAGGCGCAAACTGGACAAGCGACAGGTTTCAAACGAAATGGCACGCTTGGTGTCGCCAGAACCAAAGAGCGCCTCTACGAAACCGCGCGCAATGCCTCAATCGCCAAGAGTTTCGGCCTTGAGGCCAATATGATTTCGCCCAGCGAGGCTAAGAAGCTCTATCCAGCCCTCAACACGTCAATCATCGAAGGTGCAGTCTTTATCCCAGGAGACGGCCAAACCAACCCCGTCGACACATGCATGGCCCTGGCGATTGGCGCTAGGAAGCATGGGGTAAAGATCCTTGAGAACACTGGCGTCACAGACCTTTGGCGAACTGCAGACGGCCGATACCAGGTCCGAACTAACGCAGGTGTCATTGAAGCTGAGGTTCTCGTACTCGCGTGCGGGCTTTGGACAAGAGACCTGGCATCCAAGCTGGGCGCGCGAATCCCGATCTACGCGGCCGAGCACTTTTATGTGGTGACCGAAGCGCTGGATTTTGCGTCGGCCAACCTACCTGTCCTGCGCGATACCGATGGCCATGTTTATCTGAAAGAAGATACCGGCAAGATCCTGGTGGGTGCCTTCGAGCCCTGGGGGAAGCCTTTGCCGATGGGGAAGCTCCCGAAGGAGACAGCCTTTATCGAACTCTGGGAAGACTGGGAGCACTTTGAACTTCCAATGACCAAGGCTATCGAAATTGTTCCTGACCTCGCCAACGCCGGCATCGCAAAGTTTTTTAACGGCCCAGAGAGCTTCACTCCCGACCTTCTGTTCATGATCGGTGAAGTTCCTGGATCCAAAAATCTCTACGTTTCGACCGGTTATAATTCGGAGGGTATTGAATACGGCGCGGGAGCAGGGCGGGCCCTGGCAGAGTGGATCATTGCCGGCGAGCCTCAGATGGATACCAGCTTCGTCGATGTGGCCCGATTTCATCCCTTCCAGATCAATAAGACATATTTGCATGATCGTACTGCCGAAGTGTTGGGACTTCACTACAGGATGCACTGGCCGAGCTACCAACCCGAGACTGCACGCGGTGTGCGCAAAAGCGTACTACACGATCGGTGGGCTAAGCTTGGAGCTAGCTTTGGGGAGGGCATGGGCTGGGAGCGGCCTATGTGGTTCGCAGGCGAGGGAGGACGGACGGAGAACGTCTATTCCTACGACGAGCCGAATTGGTTCGAGTATACCAGTCAGGAATGCCATGCCGCTCGAAATGATGCAATTCTGTTAGACCAGAGCTCGTTCGGAAAACATCTCGTTCAGGGGCGCGACGCCTGTCGGTTCCTTCAGTGGCTTTGCGCGGGAAATGTCGATGTGCCCGTAGGGAAGCTAGTGTATACACATATGCTTAATCAAAAAGGCGGGATTGAAACAGATATCACAGTAAATCGCTTGTCGAAGACTGAATTCCTGATCATCTCGTCAGCTACGGTCCATCCGAGGGATAAAGCGTGGATTGAAAAACACATCACAGGTGAATGGAACGTCACGATCACAGACGTCACGTCTGCCTACGCGGTTCTATCGCTGCAAGGGCCAAAGTCGCGCGAGATTCTGTCCCAAGTTACCGATACAAATCTTGCGAACGAAGCCTTTCCATTCGCCACCAGTCAGGAAATCGACATCGGGTACGCGCGGGTGATAGCCAACAGGCTTACATATGTTGGAGAGCTTGGTTGGGAGCTTCATATTCCGACTGAAATGGCTCAGCATGTCTTCGATGTTGTTTGGGATGCGGGTCGAGCGTTTGGACTTAAGCCTGCAGGTTACCACGCGCTTGAACATCTGCGGTCTGAACGCGCATATCGGGAATATCAGCTCGATCTTACACCAGTTGACACATTGCTCGAGGCGGGTCTGGGATTTACGATCGACTGGGATAAAGAATGTGGCTTTCTCGGAATGGACGCCCTAAAAGCCCAAAAGGACGCAATGCCGCTTAGAAAACGGCTGGTATCTTTTAAGCTTCGCGACCCCAAGCCTGTTCTCTTTCACGAAGAGCTTATTCGCTGCGACGGCAAGATTGTCGGGTATATTTCGTCTGGCGTGAAGAGCTTCACGCTCGGGACGTCAATCGGAATGGGATATGTAAGTCATCCCGCAGGTGTCACGAAGGAGTTGATCGAAACCAGCCGGTGGGAAATTGAGATCGCTGGCAAACTTTATGAATCCGATGCGTCGCTCCGGGCGTTCTTCGATCCAAATGGAGATCGGGCTAAGCAATAGGGTCGCGCTCGGATGCAGCGGCCAGAGAAGACATCCCGCACGTCATCCAAGCCACCTTCGAGCGATCGCAAGGAGCGTCGGGACAGGGCAAAGCCTGGCGGCGCCAAGGCGGGTCACGAAGGTCACAGCCGCGCCATGGGTGAGGATGCCGATCCCATCATCGATCATCATCCCGACCAATGTCTTTGCTGCAGCACCAGCTTGTCGAGCGATCTAGCGACCTATCTCAAGACTTTCCAGGCCGTCCTACGAGCGGCTGCAGCGCGCGTTCGCGAACCTTTTCGGTCTCACCAAACAGTCAGGGCGTATTGCTGAACATGTTGCGCCGTTCGCAGGGCGCGTTCGTGGCCCAGTGCGACAAGGCCGTCGCGGCGTTGCCCCGGGCCAAGGTCACCGCCTCCGATGAGAACCGTGCGGATTGAAGGAAGCAACGCCTACCACTGGGTGTTTCGCTGCCCCGAAGCGGTTGTTCATCAAGCGGCGCCAACGCGCGGCGTTTGGCTTCGACATGGACCACGCCTACGGTTTATTTTCAAAGCTGACAGGAAAGCTGTTCGGCTCGCCCAGCGGTTCAAACTCTTCGGCGAGGGAGCGGCTCTCGCAGCGTGAAGGGCACGCGCGTTATCACAGCTTTCCAGAAGGTGGGCTCGGCAACGACGTTCTTGTACGACTACGGTAACGAGTGGCGCTTCCGCGTTGAAGTTATTGGAACAGGGCAGGCGCAGCCTGATGCCGATTATCCGAGGATCATCAGCAAGATCGGCAAGGCTCCCCCGCAGTACCCGGACATCGACGACGACTGACGACGCACTGTGCCGCCTCGCTGGGTGGGCAATTAGCTTCGCCTTCTATCTGCGATGCCTTGATCTGGTCTGGTGCAGCAAAGCGAGAGGCGTTGACGATGTGCCCGAGCATCGACCTCGCCCAGGGTCTGTTCGAAGCGCGCCGAGAAGGCCGCTGTCATGCCTGCCTGGCTAGGGCTTTCCCGGACCGACCAAAGATCTTCGATGCGTCGCGGATCGATAACCCGCCAGCCCACGGATTACACCAGTTTGGCAAACAGGCGCGGCGAGGGTACGCAATGGCACGGCCTTCAACCCGTCTCAGGGCCATCTTCGATGAAGAAAATACGCCCAGTCCCACAGCATTGCCAAAAGTCGGTGGACTTTTGGCCGGTCCGCCGAACGTCCGGTTCTTTGATCGTCACCCTGCAGGCCTGGTGGTGTCGGTTTGTTGATCAGCTGAAAGTGGGTCACCAGATAGGGCAGATCAACGTTATAGTCATCCACGGGGATGCCAACGTCGAGGCCCTTGCCCTCTTTCGACCCGATGCCTCGCATGATGACCAAAGCGCCTTTGTTTGGATTCGTTAATTGGAGCAACAATCGAACTTGGGACGAGGTCGCGTGGCAACGCTTCCTTGCCGTTGTCAACCGAGGCCCGATGCCTATGATATGCCTGCAGCTTCAAAGTCGGCAGGCAGTTTCAAGTAGCACCATGTCCTGCGACGTGACGAGAGCTGAATCCGCGCCATCGGCTCGCGCAAGCGGGATAAAGAAATGCGATCGCGTCCCGAACCGCCTCTCTATTGACCCCTAATAACTTAGGTCAATTGACAGTGAGCAGAGGAAGGATACTTGAGAACTGGTCAGCATGCTCAATTTCCAGACACCTATCAATAATCTTATCGACTTGCGACTCGGGCAGCTTACCTTTTGCACAGAGCAAAAATTTCGTCCGCAAGTCCTCATCTGTCATCGGATTGCTAGGATCTCCCTTCAGATCTTTAGGGTCAATTCGTTGGTGCAGCTCTCGCCCATCGCGCGTTCGGATACGCACTTCGGCGGCTGGCAGGTTGGCATCGAACTCGGGACCATGTACAAGTTCCACGCGATCGATCAAACTCCGTACTCGCGGATCGGTAAAGTTGTTCTCTTCGTAAATGAGCGGGGTGATATCCCCGTGAAGCACCGCCATCGCCGTAAGAAAGTAAGAACTATGGTCGGCGGATTCCTTGTTTCTTGGATATTTTTTCACCAGATCCCCAGTGTGTACGACGGCGCGTTTATTGGTACGAATAGTGATCTTCTCGATGTCGTCGGGGCTAAGATTATGGTTGCGAACCAGGGTCGTCGTTGCCTCCAGGTGGCCTAGCGTGGTTGATTCCGCGGGCACGTTCTTGATCTCCACCCTTGAAATAAACCACCGATCGCCCAACGATTTTGGCAAATAGTCCACCGAGTTGCCAAGGATTGTATGACCAAAGCCCTTGATCCCCTCAATAATTCGCTCTGGCCCTGTAAATCCCTTGGCGGCCAGTTGACACGCGAACAAACCCATTTCGGAAAGTACGCCGTCAGCTATATTCTTCGTCATTACATATTCTTCCCCCGTGGCGTCGAGAATATCAAGGCCGACTGAAAGACTGCCCGCAATCCCCATTGCATTCGCTATTTGTTCGGCATTCAACCCCATGAGCCGGCCAGCAATTGCGGCCCCGACATATGGGTGCAGCGAGCCATGATGAAAGCCTCGCGCTTCGAGCGAAATCGTGAGGGCTTCGAGCATGCAGCCGTAGACTTGATAGCCGGCTACTAAGGCTTCTAGAAACTCCTTGCCAGAAGCACCAACTAGCTCGCTGACCGCGATGGCGGTCGGCAACGAACCGCTTGGATGCCCCCCGGCAACATCTCCCGCTACGAGGGAAATTGCCACCGTATCGTTGTAGTCGAGAAAGCGCATCATTCCTTGATTGGCGAGTATGGCTCCCCGCAATGGAACACGCGTGTTCTCACCCAAAATCGTAGCCTGCGCGGGCCCTTGCATCTCATGGGCGAAACCACGGCAAATACGTCCAGTGGGGCTGTTAAAGCCTCCGACAATACAAGCAAAAGCATCAATAAGTAGATGCTTCGAATGGCGCGCAATATTATCGGGTAGTTCATTAAAATCCACCGCAAGCGCTACTTCGGCGAGATCACGCGCTACACTCATTTCCAGCTCCTTTTGGACATATTCATCTCTTGACTTATGTGGTCGGGTGAGGGGTCCCTACCTTCTGTAATAAGGCGCTCGTTTGCGCTACCGAATCGCCGGGGTGGAACCCGGCGCTAGGCTGGGACGAGGTGCCGATATCGACATTATCTCCAACGCACATTAGTCGATCTAATAAACCGAGTTATTTCATGCTTGCGACATCGACAGTCGAGGCAATGCACAGTTAAAGCATGGAGTCGCCGCCATCGACGTAAATTGTGTTGCCAGTGACGTACCCGCCCATCTCCGACACGAGGTACAAGCAGGCGTTCGCAATGTCTTCGACGGTACCTAGGCGGCGCGCCGGCAATGTTTCTCTTGCGTGTCGGTATATGTTTTGAAGGTCCGGATAGTTTTTCATATCTCGATCCGTATCGATCCAGCCGGGACATATGCAATTGGCTGTTATCCCGTCGGGACCGAGCTCGAGCGCAATTGATTTTGCCAAGATGAGCATACCCGCCTTTGCCACATTGACGTGGGCTCGGTTCGGCATTGGGATCACTCCCTCTGACCCCGAAAGATGGATAATTCGTCCAAATTGTTTCTTGCGCATGTGGGGCACAACGGCCTTCGCAAGGTAGAAAGCGGAGTTCAAGTCGATGTTGATTACCTTCTGCCAATCGTCGACAGATATATCTGTAAACGCTTGATGAGGCCTGATTCCCACATTAGAGACGGCAATGTCGACCGACCCGAAATGCTTGGCCGCTTCATCCACGACATGGGCAATTGCGTCTGGATCGGCCGCGTCTGCGAGGACAGCGTAGGATTCGACACCAAGCGCGCGGACCTCCGCTGCCACGGTTTCAATTTTATCTTTATCGCGAAGTCCATTAACAACGATATTCGCGCCAGCACGAGCCAGAGTTAGAGCAATTGCCTTTCCGATGTTTTGGCCTGATCCCGTGATGATGGCAGTTCGGCCCTTTAGATCCTGAGTCACGCTCTACCTCCTGCACAATTGCCGACGCCGAGCGCCGTGATAAGGCTGTGAAATTCACCAACACTCACTTCCATCTCCTTTTTAACGTACTCATCCCATGAGCCATGCGGGGTCTGCATCACGCCTTCGGTCTTGGAACAGGTAAGCTTGTAATCGCTTTCAGAGCCTAGATGCCGGGACAGGCAACCTGTATATCCCCCTAGTGCTTTGACGATAATATTAAGATCAGTGGACCGCCTTGCGCGAATTGCCGGGCCCCGAACGCTGAAAATGAGCGCGTTTTCGCTGTGGACGCATATAATCGGCGATTGCTGGCTAAGAGTGGAGATTCCGTCAAAGTCACTGCGTCTGACCAAAGAGCTTGACGCTCTCCAGTTTTGGCAGAGCCCGCCCCGGTCCGAGGAGGGGGACGAACGAAACATTCACGTTCGCGGAAGAACAAGTAGTCGCGATTTTGAAGAGGCAGGAGGAGGGAATGAGGACCGCCGATGCCCGCCGCAAGTCGCGCGAATGCTTGAAGGAGACCACGCTATTCTCCACCCTCTGGCAAGCGCGGACAGCAACAGAGAAGGAGGAATACAGCCGCGACAGAACACACTCAGCGCGGGCAACACCCCGCCAATGGAATTCGCGGTGAAAAAGGGCGCTGGGAAATAGGCCATAAGCGCAAAGGACATCAATCTGAGCGAGATGGTCGAGCTGCTGGGGTGCGAGTGGTCGGTGCGGATCAGCCGCAGTGCTGAGCACATAACTTCGCCGCCACGGGTGGACGTTCAAAAAGAGTCCGCACACGTGCTGGAACAGGACCGCCCCGACATCCTGAAGCGCCGTCGCGCCTGGTTCCTGGTTCGATGGTCAGGTCGATCTCGATCCGGCGAAGCTCGTGTTGATTGATAAGACCGGGCTGTCGACCAGGAGGCCCGGCGCCATGAACGGCAGCGTGTTCCTGGCCTATGTAGTCGAGCAGGTTCTGATCCCGACCTGTCGGAGGGCGACGTCGTCACCATGAACAACCTGCCTGCTCACAAGGCCGCCTGCGTACGCGAGGCGATCGAAAACGCCTTCTCACAGCTCGAGGCTCTTATGCGCGCCAAAGCCGAGAGCACAACCACGGTCCTTTGGAACGCCGCAGGATCGCTCGTCGACCATCACCCCAGCCGAATGCCAGAACTAGGTTAAGGCCGAAGGCTGTGATCCACATCAAACCGGACGCGCTCTAGTAGCTCAGCATAATCTTTTGGTATATTTCGACGGCTTTGGCCAGCTGGTCTATCTCGACGAACTCGTCGGTTGTATGGGCCTGATCGATACTTCCCGGGCCGAGAACAACGCAGGGAATCCCGGCCAAAGAGAGCTGGCTAGCATCCGTACCATAAGGCACACCAACGTACTTACCAGTCCCGGCAACTTCATAACACGCCTTGGCTGACACCGCGGCAATTTTAGTCTCCTCAGCGCTCAGGGGGGCTGGATCTTCCAAAGCGGGCAGCAATGACCGCACCTTGATTTTGTCAGCACCCGTGCGCAACCCTTCCAAGATGTTTTCCACCTCTTGCAGAGCGTCTGCCGGTCGCTCTCCCGGAATGAGGCGTCTGTCAATCCAGACACGGCATGACGGCGGTACGGTCGCCAGTTCTGCTCCACCTTCGATCAGAGTGATTGTGAGGGTGGGGGGGCCCACCAATGGGTGTACGCGTTGGGACAAGGTTTCATTGATTTTGTCGAGCGCCAAAATAACCTTGGCCATTCCTGTTATGGCGTTGACTCCCAGATGAGGCTTGGAGCTATGGGCGGGCACACCCTCCACTTCGACTTGCCAGCGAACCGAACCTTTATGTGCGACGACGAGCTCCAGGTCCGTGGGCTCACCGACCACAGCTGCGTCGTATGAAACACCTGATTGAGCGATCGCTCGCGCTCCTTTCTTGCGGTACTCCTCATCCACGCTTGCGGCCAAGACGATCGTGGCTCGCGGCTTTCGCTCTCCGAGGGTGCTTAGAGCGATCAACATTGCCGCCAAAGGGCCCTTGTCGTCACAACTTCCTCGGCCATATATCCTTCCTTCCTTTTCCTCCGGAGAAAAAGGGTCTGCCGTCCAATTATCAACGGGCACTGTGTCCATATGGGATATGAATAAGACGCGCCTGGTGGGGTCCTGCCCTGGCACCCAGGTTAAGAAGTTCGAGCGGCCGTCGGTTACCTCGTGATATTTGTAAGGCAAATTTCGCTCATGGCAAAAGGTCTCAAGAAATGCGGCGACCTTCTGTTCCCCACTCCCTTGTGCTGACGCCGAAGGGTTGATGCTCTCAATTCTGATCAGTTGCTGGAGGAGCGCGACGGTCTGTGAGCTTATCGACGGCATAAATACTCCTATCTTCTAAGACGCAAATTGGCTGCTAGGACAACCAATCCTTGGTGAGGCGTACGACTTGATCGACCTCATCGGCCGTGTTGTACAGATGCAGCGAAAAGCGCAGCATGCCCCGGCGTATTGAGACGATCACGTGATTCTTCAACAAGTGCTCGTGGAGCAGCCGGATGCGGTTGTCAGCTGCGGGCGAGCCGCCAATGTTCCCCGGGTCCCCAAGAGCTACAATGCTTCCAGTGTGGTCCCCTGGGATACCGCCGCAGACGGGCAGACCAATTTCCAGCAGGCCTGACGCCAGCCTCTTGGCGACCGATGTGACGGCTTGTTCAATAGCCGGTGTGCCGATCTCCATCAGCTGACCCATTGATGCGTAGGCCGCTATGACGCCTGGAAAGTTGTAGTGGCCGATTTCGAAGCGGGGCGCGCCGGCGCGTAACTTTATCGAGTCGAATATGGGGGCCGATTCTGGCGCGTTCCCCATGTCGACGCTGAATCGCGCAAGGTAGACCGGACTTAGCCGATCAGCCCATTCCTGGCGACAGTATAGAAATCCTAAGCCGTACAGGCCCATCAACCCCTTGTAGGTTGATGCCACCAAACCATCTACACCCAGCCGAGCGACATCAGTGTTGAGGATACCAACTGATTGGGATGCGTCGGCCAAAAGGAAAGCGCCGACCCGCTTGCAAGCTTCGGCAATCGGCTCCATCACTGTCTTGAAGCCTGGGATCATCGTGACCGTTGACAGTGTGACAACACGGGTGCGAGCGTCGATGGCCTTTGTAACTGCGTCACAGGGGATTGCACCGCCATGAGCCTCTACCACCCGCAGTTCAATTCGGTGTCTGTCCCTGAGTTGCAGCCAAGGTAAGATGTTATTCGCGTGTTCCAATTCCCGGCAGAGGACAACGTTGTCTCCGGGCTTCCAAGGAACCGCGTTTCCGATGATATTAATGCCTTCCGATGCGTTCTTCGTGACAGCGATTTCGTCTTTTTCGGCGCCAATTAAGTGAGCGAATCGCGAACGTGTCCGCTCGACAAGGTCCATCATTGCTTCTTCGTCATTCAGGCCATTCAGTCTGTTGTCGAGGTGCTGATCCATGGACGTGCGTGTCGTCCTGGATATAAGCCCCTGATTGGCAACATCCATGTAAACGGCGTTTTTGGTGGCTGGGAACTCCCGCTTGAGAAGGCTCAAGGGAAGAAAATGATTCGTCATGCTCGTCATCAGACCCGTGTTCGCGTGAGAGAGATTTGCCGATTCTACTCAGATTGCCCGATTTCTACATTCAAAAGGCAACAAAACTGGCTTTGCTTGAGAAGCCGTCCAGCCATCTTGCGGGCGACCATACTTTTGGGCCTGGTTCATCAAGGACAAGAGGAGTGCCGCCGGGAAATGAGCAAAGGGCTTCGCTGATCGGATCATATTATGGGTTGATCATTGTGGAAGTGAGGCTAATATGTGCGGAGACGAGCAGTTTTTCTGCGCAAATGACCCTCTTTTTGCAGTGAACGTGAAATGGATCTGGATCGAGTTGACCGGAAGCTTCTCAATGCAGTGCAGCGCGACAATCGCCTCACCACGGCCGAGCTAGGCGAACTTGCGGGCCTTTCAGCCACTGCGTGTCAGCGACGGCTGAAACGATTGCGCGATGAAGGTGTTATCGAGGCTGACGTTTCCATCGTCTCACCCCAAGCTGTTGGTCGTCCCATGCTCATGCTTGCGGCCATAAGCCTTGAACGCGACAGGGTGGACATCATTGATCGATTCAAGCAGGCGGTACGGCGTACGCCAGAGATTATGAGTGCGTATTATGTAACAGGCGAAGCCGATTTCCTTGTCATGATCTCTGTTCGGGATATGGCTGAGTATGAGGCATTCACCCGCCGATTTTTCCATGAGTCTGATATCAAAGCAGTTAAGACGATGGTCGTAATGGATCGCATCAAGGCATCGCTTGCTCTGCCTATCGAGGAATAACGACGGTACTCGCCAGCTTCCAGTGTTAGCCGGCACTTGCTTTCACGAGCGCATCAACCTGGTACAAGGTAGTCGGACCTTGGATCGCGGTAAAGTTCGCCGGTGTTTTCTTATTTCGAAGATTTTGCTCGCCGCACGAGTTCGGCCGCCGTCGGCAACAGCGCCACCTACCTTGCTTGAGCACTACGGTGCCGAAATAACACAGCCGAGGTGACCGCCTGCGTGTCGGCGATCTCCCCTTCTTTGGAAGTCTAGGTGGCGCACGAAAACATCAAGAACGCAGTTTTCCTGCGTTGAAACCGGTGGGAATTGCGCAAAGCGTCTGCTAACGCGCCCTACGTTACAATGCTGACATCTGGCCTCGTCGCATGGATAGGATCGCCCGAGATCGTCTCGAGGCGAAGTGTCGAGTCAATCAGATCGACCTGCTCGCGCAAGGGCTTCGATCCGCATCGCTTGGAGGTTTGGCAATGGATGTTACGACGCGAATTATTCGGCACGTTCTCAATTCCGGACTACAGACGATACCTGAGAAAGCGATCGAACGAGCTAAGCTCTCCATTCTCGATACAATTGCCTGTGCAATCGGAGGATCGAATGATCAGATTGCTCACAGCGCGCGCCAACTGGGGGCCTTATCCGGTGGCAAGCCAGAATGCACAATTTGGGTTTCCGGAGAAAGGCTTCCATCGAGCTTGGGGGCACTCATCAACGCTACGACAGCTAGAGCCCTTGATTTTGATGATACCTACGAGATTGGCATTAATGGCTGCCATGCAAGTGCGTATAATGTCCCGCCGGCGTTGGCACTGGCTGAACGCGATCCTTCTATTACCGGAGGCGACTTGCTGTCGGCCCTGGCGACCGCTATCGACCTGCATATTCGTCTGGCGCGAAGCATCACCTCCAATGCTATAGACACAGGCCGAGACAACATGGTCGCCGTTTGGGGCACTACGGCGGTTAGTACCAAGTTGCTACGGCTTGATGAACAGACGACGCGCAATGCGTTCGGGATCGCTTACGCGCACGCTGCTGGCGAATTTCAAATGTATGAGGAAGGCGCCCACACTGTAGCGCTGCAGCAGGGATTGCGTGCTCGCTCGGGCCTTGAGGCCGCCCTTTCAGCTTTGGTGGGCTTTAATGGCCCGCGGGAGCCCTTCTTTGGTAAATCTGGATTCTACAAAGCCTTTGAACCAGACTACGAGCTAGCGATGCTTATGGACGGGCTTGGTTCCGACTATGTGAACGCTTCCATTAGCTTTAAGCCTTGGCCGTCATGCAGGGCTACGCATCACGGGATCGATGGAATGCTTCAACTACGTGAGAGGCACAACTTCACGGGTGACGATATTGTGTCGATTGAACTCGGAATGAACCAGCGCGCCAGGAGCGTTGTCGCACAGCCTCATGACCAAAAGTGGAGCCCAAAGGACCCTGTCGTAGCGCGTTTCAGTCTGCCTTACGCCGTCGCTGTGGCGGCGCAGCGGGGAAGCGTCGCGATTGCCGATTTTCGCAAGGAAACGCTTATGGATCCGGCTGTACGGAAGATCATGGCTGTCACGAAGGTCGAGATCGATCCTGAGATCGATCACACAAACGGGCGCGACGGAAATTCGCCGACAACAGTTACGGTGAATTTAAGGTCTGGAGAAAAATGCTCCATTCGCGTGGACATGCCGTTCGGGCATCCGGAGAAGCCGGCTTCTCTCGCCGACGGTATGCGGAAGCTGGAGGCTTGTGCCGAAATGTCGATGTTGTCGTTCTCCGAAAAGCAGCTAGGGTTGATCGGCGAGTTCATAGACGACCTTGATAAGCGGCCCACATTGGCGCCGTTGTTTGAACTCCTGGTTGGCACCAAATAGGGCAGTGCCCGAGGCGCGATAATGTATTCCAGACCGCGCGCGCCGTTGGCGCTTTTCAGTCGGATATCCGAACATGTCTATGCTTTCCGCACATGACGGCTTGGAACTTGCGGATGTCGACCCAACTGCCCGAGCCCTGAAAACCCGCCCAATAACGTTTGCGGCGCAGATATGGCGGGCTCTCGCGTCTTCGCATCGCGGGAGGGTCGCCAAATTCGTCGCTTGCGATCAATAAGCAGTCGGCGTTTCCCAGCTTCTACAACTCATTACAGAGGGAAACTGGCAGTCACGCCACCAGCGCTGGCCATTATGCGTATCGAGCAAAAAAACGCTGATTTGCTGCGTTCATAAGCAGAATTTGCATAAAGTTGACCACTGGCGCTGGCTTACCATTCAGTTCGTAGGAAGTGAGCCCAAGCCGCATCGGTTGCGTCAGGGCAACACTTCACAAAAATGGGAGATACCTATGTCGCAGGAACTCGACTATCTAAGCCGCCGCGTCGCTGCAGGGGGGTTAAACCGACGTGAATTCCTCGGCCGCGCGGCGGCCCTAGGGGTCAGCGCGACCTTCGCCAACTCGCTTCTTGCGAGTGCTGCGCTAGCCGAGGGTCCCGTTCGGGGAGGCTTCATCAAAGGCGGTGTCAGTGGCGGTGAGGCCACCCAAACCCTTGATCCGGCGAATTTTATGATGGTGCCCTTGACCTTCGGCAAATGCTGGGGCGAATATCTCGTCGCGGTAACGAACGATGGCAAACTTGAACATCGACTCGCCGAGGAAATCGGCTCTTCCAAAGACGCTAAGGTCTGGACCTTTAAGATACGCCAGGGCGTGGAATTCCATAATGGAAAGACCGTGACGGCGCAGGACGTGGTGGCGACGATTGAGCGTCATGCTGACAAGAAATCAAAGTCCGGTGCCCTTGGAGTCTTGCAAGGTATCGATAGCCTCAAGGCCGACGGCAATGATTTCGTAGTCACTCTTAAGGAGCCGAACGCCGATCTACCCTACCTAATGACCGACTTCCATCTCGTGATTCAGCCTAACGGCGGCAAGGATAACCCAACCGAAGGCGTGAGCGCGGGACCGTACAAGGTGACCGTCAACGAGCCGGGGGTCCGTCTCGGCGGCGAACGCTTTGCGAATTTCTGGCAGCCTGACAAGATGGGCTTCGCCGACCAGATAGAGATCATTGTTATTAACGACGACACGGCCCGCATTTCTGCGCTCCAGGGTGGTCAGGTCCATATCATCAACGGAATCCAGCCCAAGGTCGTGGATCTTATCAAGCGTTCGCCCAACTTGAAGATCGAGACCGGGTCGGGCCCGGGCCACTACAATTTCGCAATGGTCTGCGACAAGGCGCCCTTCGACAATAAGGACCTCAGGATGGCGCTCAAGCTCGCCGTAGACCGGCAAGAGATGGTGGACAAGATCCTGCGCGGCTACGGCGCAGTGGGGAATGACTTTCCCATTAACGCCTCCTACCCGCTCTTTTCCGATGACATCGAGCAGCGTGTCTTCGATCCGGACAAGGCCAAGTTCTTCTATAAGAAGTCAGGTCACAGCGGGTCGATCGTCCTGCGGACGGCGGACGCAGCCTTCCCGGGTGCCATCGATTCTGCGCAGCTTTTTCAGCAGAGCTGCGCAAAGGTTGGCATCACGCTTGACGTCAAGAAAGAGCCGAGCGACGGCTATTGGTCAGAGGTCTGGAACAAGCAGCCCTTCTTCGCGACCAATTGGTTAGGACGCCCGACGCAGGATCAGATGTACTCCACGACCTATTATTCTAAGGCGGATTGGAATGAAACGCATTTCGTAAGCGAGAAATTCGACAAGCTCCTCGTCGAGGCGCGCGGAGAACTCGACCAAGACAAGCGTAAGATCCTCTATCGCGAGATGTCTATCATGGTAAGGGACGAGGGCGGCGAGATCATTCCGATGTTCAACCAATCCATAGATGCGACTTCGGACAAGATCGGCGGGTTTGTCGGTGGCCGTGCTATGCTGATGGACCAATACGCGTTTGTGAAGTGCTGGCTTAAGGCGTGATTTGCAACGCGGAGTGTAGACCCTTGTGAACTCATAGGCGTTAGCGCATCGCGCTCGACCTCCTTCATCTGGGTCGATTTCGCACACCGAGCTGATGGATGACCGATCGGTCATCCATCAGGGGACGCTGCTGTTGAAGATTACCTTTCGCGTCTGATTCAATGCCTATTGTGTGGACTGAGCCTGTCCAGGAAGCGACCAGGGTTAAACAATGGAATTTGACTACATCGTCGTAGGTTCGGGAAGTGCGGGATCTCCAGTCGCCGCACGGCTCGTGGAGAAGGGCGCCCGCGTGTTGCTGCTCGAAGCTGGCAAGCGCGAAAAACTCCACGTGACGCGAATCCCGGCATCGTCGATGTATACCGTCGGCAACAAGCGATATGACTGGAATTATACGACGGAGCCGGATCCAACGCGTAATGGGCTTAAGGAGTCGTGGCCCCGTGGTCGCGTACCGGGCGGCTCTTCCGCGATCAACGGTATGATCTTCATTCGTGGTGCACAGGATGACTTTGACGCTTGGGGGAAGCTCGGCAACAGCGGATGGGACTGGAATTCGGTGCTTCCTTACTATCGCAAGATGGAGACTGCGGATAAATATACAGACAATGACCCCTATCGCGGGTGTATGGGTCCCCTGCACGTTTCGACGCTGCGCTGGCGCATTCCGGTTGCCGAGAAATTCATCGAGAGCCTTGTGAATTTGGGCGTCCCGAATAACCCCGACCTCAATGGAGCCTCGCACGAGGGCGTTGCCTGGAATCAGGGCTCCACGAAGAAGGGCCTGCGCCATTCTGCATTCGACGCGTATATTGGGCCGCTGCTGAAAGATCCTAATCTGATCATCATGGATGACGCCTTAGTCAACAGTGTGACCATGGAGACAAATCGTGCAAGGGGCGTCGTTTTTACGCGCAGAGATCGGGTCGTCCAAGCAAGTGCCCGACGCGGCGTCGTGCTGTGTGCCGGTGCATTGAATTCCCCACAGATACTAATGCTGTCGGGCATTGGCGATCCCGGCGAACTGTCGAAGCATGGCATAAAAACCGTTGTGGCAAGCCCCGAGGTGGGGCAGAACCTTTTAGAGCATCCGTGCCTGCATGTCCTGGCCGAGATGAATATAAAGACCGGAAACGCTTACGCATCCGGGCTGGGACGGGTTCGGGCGTTCGCAGAATGGGCTCTTGCAAGGAAGGGGGTGCTCACTGAGTCCTTGGCGCAAGTCATAGCTTTCCTCAAGTCAACCCCTGATCAAAAAGTGCCAGATCTCCAGTTCCATCTTTTGGCCTTCGGTTTTTTGTTGAAGAATGGGAGGCGACACATCCCGCCCCGAAATCTTGTGACGATCTACGCCAATGTGAACCATTCAAAAAGCAAGAGCCATTTGTCACTTCGATCGAATAATCCCCGAGACCCTATAGCTATTTATCCCCGCCTGCTCGATCATCCAGACGACCTAAGAGGTGTTTTGCTCGGCCTAGATTGGGTTCGACGGCTCGCTTCCACGCCACCCTTTGGCAGTCATGTACTTCGACTTATCGACGTGCCGTCTAGTGAAGCGGGGCGAGAGGCCGACGAAGAATATGTGCGCAACTCGACTGGGCCAGGATTCCATCCCGTAGGCACCTGCCGAATGGGCATCGATGACCAGGCCGTCGTGACTCCCGACCTGCGTGTGCGGGGAACTGAGGGCTTATGGGTTGCGGATGCGTCGATATTCCCAACGCACATTGCAGGCAACACCAACGCGACATGCATTATGATTGGTGAGCGCGCGGCAGACCTTATCCACCCCAGCTGAACAAGGATTGTCGTTGCCGCCACGATGCGATCGGACGTCGTAGCAGAGATTCTCCTTGAACCTGAGGTTGTTCGCCAAGGTCCATATGTGAATTTGTATCTAATTCGCGAAAACTCGGCGTCACAAGAGAATTAGGCAAAGAGTTAACAGGAGCGAGAATTGCAACACGAACGCGAACACTATGTGAATGGGAAGTGGGTCGAACCCCTGGAGTCACGCCTAATTGACGTGTTTGATCCCTCGTCTGAAGAAATTTTCACGCGGATCGCTTGCGGCGGACCAAAGGATGTTGATCGCGCTGTGGCTGCCGCTCGGGCGGCGTTCCCTCGATTTTCTACAACTACCCGGCGCGACAGAGTAGATATACTTCGGTCTATCCTTTCGGAATACGATAAGAGGCAAGAAGACATTGCCTTGGTGCTTTGCACTGAATTAGGTGCGCCGCTGGAAATCGCGCGCGAGTGGCAACGGGCATCGGCTGACCTTAGCGGGGTCATAGAGGTGCTAGAAAACTATCGTTTCGAAGAATTACAAGGGACGACCAAGATTATCCGAGAGCCGATCGGAGTCGTGGGATTGATCACGCCTTGGAACTATCCGGTTCTTCAGATCGTAATGAAGGTTGCTCCAGCGA
Source organism: Mesorhizobium sp. CNPSo 4670 (assembly GCF_057784235.1). Classification (NCBI taxonomy): domain Bacteria; kingdom Pseudomonadati; phylum Pseudomonadota; class Alphaproteobacteria; order Hyphomicrobiales; family Phyllobacteriaceae; genus Mesorhizobium; species Mesorhizobium sp. CNPSo 4670. The sequence goes on from NZ_JBWJFQ010000024.1 coordinate 94,601, forward strand.
TTGCTGCGGGTTGCACGATGGTGCTCAAACCTTCCGAAGTGGCTCCGTTGAATGCCGTTATCTGGTCCGAGATCATGCATGCAGCCGGTGTGCCAGCTGGCGTGTATAACATGGTTCAAGGAGAGGGAGCTGTCGTAGGCGAGGCGATTTCAGCGCATCCCGGGATAGAAATGGTGTCTTTTACCGGTTCGACCCGAGCCGGCATCTTGATCGCTCAGTCAGCCGCGAGAACCGTCAAACGTGTAGCACAGGAACTTGGAGGAAAATCGGCGAACATTTTGCTGCCGGATGCGGACTTTGAAAGTGCTGTCACGAAGGGTGTGCTCGGAGTAATGCGCAATAGCGGGCAAGCTTGCAGTGCACCCACCCGTATGTTTGTTCCCGCGGACCGGCACGACGAGGTGAAGGGGATTGCCAAGGCGGTTGCAGAGCGGTTGATCGTCGGGAATGTACGTGACCTCAAAACGAATATCGGTCCAGTAGTCAATAAGAACCAATTCGACAAGATACAGGGCTTTATCCAGGCCGGCATCCAAGAGGGAGCTGATCTCGTCACTGGCGGGCTTGGCAGGCCGGAGCATCTGAACCGAGGTTATTTCGTGCGCCCCACTATATTTGCTAATGTGCATAACGACATGACCATTGCGCGCGAAGAGATTTTCGGGCCGGTTCTATCGATTCTGCCGTACAGGGATGAGGAAGAGGCGATCGGCCTCGCAAACGATACGATCTTTGGCTTGGCGGCATATGTTCAATCGTCGGACCTGGCGCACGCCCGCAGTGTGGCAGCCCGGATGCGGGCAGGCACTGTGCATATAAACTATCCGGCGTTCGACAGAGCCGCGCCCTTTGGTGGCTACAAGCAGTCGGGGAATGGGCGCGAAAATGGCAAGTGGGGTCTAGAGGAGTTCCTCGAAGTGAAGGCGCTGCTCGGCTACGACGCCCCTATGGCCGTAAACCGTTGCGGCGACGAGGCCGCGTGAAACTTTTCTGTGTGCGCTTCGTCGCCGGCGTACTTCTGTCCGACTGAGCCCTACTCTCGCTGTGGTCGAATTGTCCAGCCAATGCGTCATTATGCGTCTTGGGCGAGAAGACGCCCAATTCCTGCATTGATTGCCTACACATTTGCTCAACGCCGCCCGGCGAGGTTGGTACCCTCATCAAATTCCCCGCAATGTCGGCGCTAAGGGAAATCAACAATAAGGAGGATCCCGATGTCGCAGGAACTCGACCATCTCAACCACCTCGCCAGTGCAGGTGGTTTAAGCCGCCGTGAGTTTCTGGGGCGTGCGACGGCTCTCGGCGTAAGCGCCGCCGTGGCTAATTCGCTTTTTGCCGGTACCGCAATGGCGCAGATGCCCCAGAGGGGCGGTGTCCTGAAAGCTGGCCTTCAAGGCGGTAGCGCCACGGACAGTCTCGACCCAGCGCTTCCAGCAGGCGCACCTCCAATCACCTTTGGCAGATGTTGGGGCGAGGTGCTGATGGAGGTGACCCCCGATAACGGGCTTGAGTACCGAATCGCTGAGGAAGTTGGCTCGTCCAAGGATGCCAAGACGTGGACTCTGAAGATTCGGAAAAGCATCCAATTCCACAACGGAAAGGAAGTGACCCCCGATGACGTCGTCGCCACGCTGGAGCGTCACTCCAATAAGGAGTCGAAATCCGGCGCCTTGGGCATCCTTCGCGGGATCGAAGCCATCAAAGCCGATGGGCGTGACGTCGTGATAACGCTCAAAGAACCCAATGTTGATCTGCCCTATCTTATGACTGACTACCACCTGATCATCCAGCCCAACGGCGGCAAGGACCATCCCGCCGCGGGCATCGGGGCCGGCCCTTACAAGGTCGCCGTCAACCAGCCGGGGGTGCGGCACGTCGGCGAAAAGTTCAAGGACTATTGGCAAAGCGACAAGTTGGGCCACGCCGATCAGGTCGAAATCACTGTCATCAACGACGCCACTGCACGTATTGCGGCCCTTCAAGGCAATCAGGTCCACATGATCAATCGTGTCGAGCCAAAGGTCGTGGACCTGGTGAAACCAGTCCCCGGCATCACTATCCAGAATGTGACCGGCCGCGGTTGCTACCTCTTCAATATGTTCTGCGACACCGCCCCGTTCGATAACAGTGATGTCCGGATAGCCTTGAAGCTCGCCTTAGACCGCGAACAAATGCTAGACAAGATCCTTCGCGGCTATGGCGCAGTAGGTAACGACTTTCCTATCAACGACGCTTATCCGTTTTTTTCCGGGGACATCGAGCAGCGTGCCTTCGACCCGGACAAAGCCAAGTTCCACTATAAGAAGTCGGGCCATAGCGGGCCGATCCTACTTCGCACTTCGGATGTTGCCTTCCCTGGCGCGGTCGACGCCGCGCAGCTCTACCAGCAGAGTTGCGCCAAGGCCGGCATCACCCTTGAGGTCAAGCGTGAGCCCGGCGATGGCTATTGGTCCGAGGTCTGGCAAAAGCAGCCCTTCTATGCCTCCTACTGGACCGGGCGCTCAACGCAAGATCAGATGTACTCGACGTCCTATCTGTCGACAGCTGAATTGAACGACACGCACTTCAAAAACGAGAAGTTTGACAAGCTTCTCATAGAGGCACGCGGCGAGCTCGACCGGGAAAAGCGCAAGGACCTCTATCGCGAAATGTCTATCATCGTGCGCGACGAGGGCGGGGTTATCGTGCCGTTTTTCAACCAGTTCATAGATGCAACGGGGCCGGATGTGAAAGGCTTCGTGAAGCATCCAGCGCGGGATATGTGCAACGGCTACGCGTTGGCCCAATGTTGGCTCCAAGCCTGAAAAGCATGCTTATGTCCTCACCCATCTTGAAGCTAATTGCCCAGCGCATTGCGCTGGGCATCGTCCTTCTGTTGGCCATATCGGTCCTGATCTTCGCCGGTACGCAAATCCTGCCCGGCGACGTCGCGCAAGCCATTCTGGGACAATCGGCAACGCCGGAGTCGCTCGCCAATCTGCGCGAGCAGCTCGGCCTCAACCAGCCCGCTTACATCAGGTACTTCCACTGGCTCGGCGGTGCGCTCACGGGCGATCTCGGCACGGCGATGTCGAGCGGCCAGGACATCGCGACCTCGATCAAGGGGCGGCTGTGGAACACGCTGTTCCTCGCCTTCTGGGCGGCGGTCGTGGGCGTGCCGCTGGCCATCATTCTCGGCCTGATCGCGGTGCGTTACCGCAATGGCTGGGTCGACAAGCTGATCTCCGGACTGGCGCTTGCCTCCACCTCCTTCCCGGAATTCTTCATCGGCTATGTGCTCGTCTATTTCTTCGCCGTGAAGTGGCAGATCTTTCCCGGCATTTCGACTGTCTATGACGGCATGCCGTTTGGCGAGCGCGTGCAGTCGATTGTCTTGCCGGCGACGGCGCTGACGCTGGTGGTGCTCGCCCACATGATGCGAATGACCCGCGCAGCGATCCTCAATGTCATGCAGTCGGCCTATGTCGAGACGGCGGAACTGAAAGGCCTGTCGGCCTTCAACGTCATCCGCAGACATGCCTTTCCCAACGCCATCGCCCCGATCATCAACGTCGTCATGCTCAACCTCGCCTATCTGATCGTCGGCGTCGTCGTGGTCGAAGTGATCTTCGTCTATCCCGGCATGGGACAATACCTCGTCGATCACGTGACCAAGCGCGACGTGCCGGTGGTGCAGGCCGTCGGCCTGATCTTCGCCGCCGTCTACATCAGCCTCAACATCATCGCGGACATAGCGGCGATCATCGCCAATCCGCGTCTTCGACATCCGAAATAGGGGGCGGGCATGCTCGATATCAAACGCATCCCCATTCCCGCGCTGATCGGCATAATCCTGACGGCACTGTTCGTGCTGGCGGCGATCTTCGCCCCCTGGATCTCACCGCACGACAATGCCGAGATCGTCGGCGACGTCTGGGAGCCGATGTCGGCGGCGCATTGGCTGGGCACCGACAATCTCGGCCGCGATCTGTTGTCGCGGATGATCTACGGCGCCCGCATCACTCTGTTCATCGCGGTGCTGGCCACCGCGCTGTCGTTCTCGCTCGGCGCCATACTGGGGTTCTCAGCGGCGGTGTTCGGCGGCTGGTTCGACACGATCCTGTCGCGCCTGGTCGATCTCCTGATGTCGATCCCGACGCTGATCATGGGGCTGGTCGTGCTCTCCGTGCTGCCGACGAACCTGGTGACGCTGATCCTGGTCATGGGCATTCTCGACTCGACCCGCGTCTATCGCCTGTCGCGCGCGGTCGCCGTCGACATCAACGTCATGGACTATGTCGAAGCCGCAAAGCTGCGCGGCGAAGGCAGCTCGTGGATCATCTTCCGCGAGATCCTGCCCAATGCGCTGTCGCCGCTGGTCTCCGAACTCGGCCTGCGCTTCATCTATGCGGTTCTGTTCCTGTCGACGCTGTCCTTCCTCGGCCTTGGCGTGCAACCTCCGGACGCCGACTGGGGGGGCATGGTCAAGGAGAACAAGGACGGCATCGTCTTCGGCATTGCCGCAGCACTCATTCCGGCGGGGGCGATCGCCGCGCTCGCCATCTCGGTCAACCTTGTCGCCGACTGGATCCTCAATCGCACGACAAGCCTGAAGGGAGGACGCGGATGAAGGCTGACGGCAAAGCGAAGCCCGGACAACCCAAGCCAGGCGTGCTGCTCGATATCAGGAATCTGCGCATCGAGGCCACGGTCTACCCGCCCGGCGAGGCGCCAAAGAACATCGTCCTAGTGCACGATGTCTCGCTGACTCTGCAGAAGGGCAAGGTGCTCGGACTGATCGGCGAATCCGGCGCCGGCAAGTCGACCATCGGCCTGTCGTCGATGGGCTATGGCCGCGGCGGCGTGCGCATCATCGGCGGCGAGGTGATCCTCAACGACCGCGACATCCTGAAGGGCGGCAAGGAAGGTTTCCGCAAACTGCGCGGCCGCGAGGTCTGCTACGTCGCGCAGTCGGCGGCGTCCGCCTTCAACCCGGCGCACCGGCTGATGGACCAGGTGGTGGAAGCCACGCTGCTGCATGGCACGGCGACACGCGCCGAAGCCGAAAAGCGCGCCGTCGCGCTGTTCAAGAAGCTCAGCCTGCCGAACCCCGAAACCATCGGCGAACGCTTCCCGCACCAGGTCTCGGGCGGCCAGCTGCAGCGCGTGATGACGGCGATGGCGCTGTGCTCCGAGCCCGATTTGATCGTCTTCGACGAGCCGACCACGGCTCTCGACGTGACGACGCAGATCGATGTGCTGGCCGCCATCAAGGATGCAATCCAGGACACTGGTGTTGCGGCGCTTTACATCACCCACGATCTCGCGGTCGTCGCCCAGGTCTCCGACGAAATTATGGTGCTGCGAGACGGTAAGATGGTGGAGCACGGCGAAACGCGGCAGATCATAGAGGCGCCGCGCATGGACTACACTAAGGCGCTGGTGTCGGTGCGTTCGATCGAGCATGAGGAGAAGCAACCGACGCCGAAGCCTCTGTTGTCGGTCAGGAACGTCACAGCCGCATATGGTGGCGGTGCCTTGAAGGTTTTGCAGGACGTCTCGGTTGACGTCCATCCCGGCCAGACGCTGGCCGTGGTCGGCGAATCCGGCTCCGGCAAGTCGACGCTGGCGCGCGCCATCACCGGCCTTTTGCCGCCCGAGCAAGGCACGGTTACCTTCGATGGGCGCCCGCTCGCCAACCGGCTTGCCGACCGGCCGAAGGAAGACCTGCGCCAGTTGCAAATGATCTACCAGATGGCAGATGTCGCGATGAATCCGCGCCAGACGGTCGGCACCATCATTGGCCGGCCGCTCGAATTCTATTTTGGCATGCGAGGAAAAGAGCGCGACGCCCGCGTCGGCGAACTGCTAGACGAGATCGAGATGGGCAAGGGCTTCATCGATCGGTATCCGGCTGAGCTGTCAGGCGGGCAAAAGCAGAGGGTCTGCATCGCCCGCGCCCTAGCGGCAAAGCCGAAGCTCATCATCTGCGACGAAGTAACGAGCGCTCTCGACCCGCTGGTGGCTGACGGAATCCTAAAGCTGTTGCTTCGTCTGCAGAAGATTGAGGACGTGGCTTATCTGTTCATTACGCACGACCTCGCGACGGTGAAGGCTATAGCTGATTCCATCGCGGTGATGTATCGCGGCGAGGTGGTCCGCTTCGGCTCGAAGACGCAGGTGCTAACACCGCCGTTCGACGCGTATACCGACCTTCTGCTATCTTCCGTACCTGAAATGGAGGTCGGGTGGCTGGAGCATGCGATCGACGGTCGCCGAATGGAGAGCGCTGGGAACTGAGTTAACGCGCCGCTCGTTCGATATGATAGGGCCCACGCGGGATACGTTTGAACCTCGCTGGTCTTAGTCCACCGAGATCGCCGGTTCGCCGGCCGCCAGCGCCGCCTTGACCTGGTTGTGGATGTCGTGGAATTGGGCGTCGCGATCGGGATGGTTCGCCCCCGTGTTGCGGTTGGCTTGCAGCCTGTAGCCGAGCTTATGCAGGAGTTCGCCTACCAGCGAGCGGCCCGATCTGCTGACTGGTGTCGCACAGCGCGCCGGCAAGCTTCCTCAGGCTCTTGCAGGTCCAAAACACGGCGACTGCGGATCGCCCCGCGTGTCGGGCTCGATGAGCGCTCGCAGCTCGTCAATCAGTAAGCGGGTGCGCCAAGGCACCTTTCCCGAAATCGTCTTGATGCTTAGATCGCTCGTTAGTCGGCGCGCCAGTGCGGATCACTTCGGATCGTCATAACGGGTGACGTAGTGGAGTTCGCGCAGGGCGGGGATGACGAGGGCGATGTCTTTGTACGCCTCGTGCTCGATGAAGCGCGCGGTCTCGGGCCCCGGCCTGGGTTTGCCGAGGACGGGCCTGCCCTTTTTGTGGACGCAGTAGATCAGAATCGGCAGCAGCAGGCCGTGATTGGGGTTGTTGAGGTCGAGTAGCGATCTCCATTTTTTGATGTTGAGATTGATGGCCGCGTAGAACCCCTGGCACCACGGCCGCGGGTCGATGCCGCCGCTGGGCTTGGTAGCGAATCGGGGCGCATAATCCTGCGGTCTGTCGAAGAGCGTCTCGTTGATCCGGTTGTGGATCCTGGCGATGCTGGCAAACACTGCGTGATCGGCTGCAGAGCCTTTGGCCACGACGTCGCGCCGCAACCCCATGAGCGGGCACATCCAGTCTTTTCGAGATCGGGCACGCTGGAGGCGAAATCGGTCTCGAGATCTTCGAGTTCGAGCTGCACCTGGCCGAGCTTCTCGGAGGAGCGGCCGAAGGCCTTGCGGTTGAAGCGATCGATCTGCAGCTGCAGGCGCTGGATGCGAAGCGCGGCCTCGGCGCGGGATGCGGGTCGCTGCCTTGACGCTTACGGAAGCAAAATCGACACAAAATCAATGAGAGAAACGACCGAATTTAGCCGGCCAGACGCGCAGCCGCCCGCGCGCTCGGTTCTCATGGATCCTTTCCAGGAGTATCTCGAAGGACGCTGGCGGGAAGGCCAACGCAACTGGAGCGAAATCAAGTGCCCCGGCTTTGCAGGCAGCAGGGCGACCGTCTACAGGTGGACCTCCGCCCGCCAGCAGTGCTCATCGACCGCTCCGTCAAATGCGCGATGGCGACCGCCGTCGCGCCGAAACTGTGCATGGCTGTTGAGCGAAGACCCGACTTTGCTCGATGAGCAGACCGAGCAATTCTTGGGCCATCTCTATGACTGCGCGCCGGAGCTCTTGAAGGCGGGTGACTTGGCTCGACGTTTCGCTGCACTGATACGCGGCGACGATGATGCCGGCCTCGAGCAATGGATCGAGGACGCCACGACAGCGAACTGGCTTCTCTTGCAGCAGGCATCGGCCGTGACATTGCGGCTGTTCGGGCCGCAATCACCCAGCCCTGGAGCACCAGTCCGGTCGAGGGACAGATCAACCGACTCAAGACCATCAAGCGCCAGATGTATGGGCGCTCCGGGTATCCGCTGCTGAGAAACAGGCTGCTGGCAGCCGCCTAACAACCGTAGAAACAGACGGGGCAACCAAGGGAACGCCGCCCCAGCACCAGATATGCGGAAGATCCCAATCAGCCTCGAATCCGTTTAGCTCTTCAGCTGGCCGCCGGCCCTTTGGACGGGGGCGATGCCCGTGGCCCGCGCCACCGCAGCGATCCCACCGCACCTAGCCGCCAACGCCTCGGCCGCCGCAAAGCGCCGCCGAGAGCGTTCGTGGAACACAGGACGAAGCGAACCATGACGCGCCCGGTCCGCAAAGCCATCGCTTGCCCTCTGGGAACCAGATCACCGCTCATGAACCATTTGTCGTCGAGACCGCCTGCGAGCCCTGAAAACAGGCGCGAGCGCGTCCTTCAACCATCCAGATCTCCACCTTCGGAAACCGGCCCGCATATTCGATCGAGCTGGCCTTGAGGTCCCCGGCGGAGGTAGGGCCAATCGTCGGCCGGACAACTCTGTCAAACAAATTATTGCAATAAGATACTTCAAATAACTTTACAGAACTTTCGCAATTGAGGCTCGCCGACAATGGTATTGTCCGGCAAGTCTGAGGTCAGGGACGAATATAAGCCAGCGCCTGGTTACGCTCTGGCCGCCGCACGGCACACGCTCTGGCCGCCGCACGGCACACAACGGAGGTCGACGCCAATGGCAGGAAGAGCGCTCATCCTGGTTGAAGGCCGTAGGAGTATTGGTCTGCTATACGTGAAAGCGGCCCAGCGTCTTGGCGTTCATCCAATTACCCTGTCCGCCGATCCAGCTCGGTACGACTATCTCGCGGCGGAAGACATAGAGGCAATCCGTGTCGACACGGACAATCTCGATGCACTGATCCGCGAATGTTCCCGGCTTCGTGCGACCTGTGACATTGCTGGTATCACTGGCTTTACGGACCTTGACGAGTCAGCCTATGCGACAGTTGGCGAGCTCAGCCGATACTTCGATCTACCAGGACCGAACCCCGCATCGATTGAACGATGCTGCGATAAGTTCACTCAACGTCAACTCCTCGCGGAAGCCGGCATTCCAATGGCCGCTTATCGCTTGGCAGCGAATGCGACAGACGTAGAAAGCTGTGCCGCGGAGATCGGCCTGCCTGTAGTTCTTAAACCAGCCGTCGGCAGCGGCAACAGCGGTGTCCGATTGTGCCGCAATGTAGATGAGTTATCCCAACAGACAACCTATCTGTTGGACGGGAAGCACATTGCATGTTGAACCCAAGACACCGATCGTCAGGAAAGGCGATTACCGAGACTGTCTCGGATATGTCATCGCCTCCCATCCCGTGCTGGGGCCGAGCTGATACTTCAGCATGCCGCTGCCTTGATCGATTGGTCGATCATACCATCTCCGGCCCTTGGCGAAACAGAACAATCTGCGGTCCCCGAGGGGACTATGTTCTAGATATCGGCAGCCCGATGTTTCATTTGGAGGTATGGCAATGGATGTAACGACGCAAATCATTAGGCACGTTCTTAGTTCCGGGTTGGAGACGATACCTGAGAAAGCAATAGAACGTGCGAAGCTCTCAATCCTGGACACTATTGCGTGCGCGATCGGCGGATCGAATGATCCTATTGCGCACTTCTCTCGCAACTTGGGCGCGTTGTCGGGTGGCAACCCAGAATGCACCGTTTGGGTTTCCGGAGAGAAGCTTCCTTCCAGCTTGGCAGCCCTTGTTAATGCGACTACGGCCAGAGCCCTTGATTTTGATGAGACGTATGAGATTTATATCAACGGTTGTCACGCAAGCTCATATGATGTCCCGCCGGCCCTGGCACTGGCCGAACGGGACCCTTCTATCACCGGAAGAGAATTGCTGACCGCGGTCGCAACAGCTATCGATCTGCACGTGCGTCTCGCGCGTAGCGTTACTACATATTCTTCAAGTACGGGCCGCGACAATATGGTCTCTGTCTGGGGCGCGACCGCGGTTAGTACCAAGTTGCTACGGCTTGACGAAGAGAAAACCCGGAATGCGTTCGGAATCGCTTATGCCCACGCCGCCGGCGAATACCAGATGTATGAGGAAGGTGCCCACACTGTAGCGCTGCAGCAGGGATTGCGGGCCCGCTCGGGAATTGAGTCGGCCCTATCAGCTATGGTGGGCTTCAACGGCCCGCAGGAGCCGTTCTTCGGGAAGTATGGTTTCTACAAGGCCTTCGAACCTGAGTTCGACCTCGATATGCTTATGGACAAACTGGGCTACGATTATGTGAACGCTTCCATAGGCTTCAAACCCTGGCCGTCCTGCAAGTGTAATCATTTCGGGATCGACGGGCTGCTGCAATTGCGCGGGAAGCACAACTTCGTGGGCGAGGATATTGTTTCAATTGAGCTCGGGTTGAATCATCGCGCTGAGAGTCTTGTGGTTCAGCCGCGCGACCAAAAGTGGAACCCAAAGGACCCGGTTGTAGCGCGTTACAGCCTGCCTTACGCCATCGCTGTCGCAGCGCAATACGGCAGAGTCGCAATTGACGATTTCCGTACCGAAGCGCTGGCGGATCCGGCCGTGCGTCGGATTATGGCCGTTACCAAGGCCGAAGTTGATCCAGAGATCGAACGCACTCACGGCCAGTATGGGAATTCTCCGACAACAGTTAAAGTAAGTCTAAAGAGCGGATCAAAGCACTTTATTCGTGTGGACAAGCCGTTCGGACATCCGGAAAACCCGGCTTCGCTCATCGATGGCATGCGGAAACTTAGGGATTGCAGCGAAATTTCGATATTGCCGTTCTCCGCGAAACAACTCGGGTTGATCGGTGACTTCATCCGCGATCTTGATAAGCAGCCCACGTTGGCACCGCTATTTGAGCTGCTAGTGGGCGGTAAGTAGTCTCGGGTGAGTGGGGTACACTGAGGCGAGCTGATACAGAGTTAGGCGATTCTCATGAAACCAAATGTTAAAGGTGCTAACTCGCTGTCGAAAGCAGGTTCTCCACATCGTCTGCAAGGAGGAAGCAGCCGTCACCGATCTAGGTGGTTGTCCTACCCGCGCCGGAGAAACAGCGTCATTGCATCGACCGGATCAACCCCGGGGTGGCTGGTCAATACGAACGATAGCGGCGCCGACAGCAGCCCCACATCGCCGGTCGCGAACAAGAGCGGCTCCTCGCCCTCGAGAATGACCCAGCAAAGCTTTCTCTCATCACGGCGAAGAACTTGATCGTCTTCGGGACTGGTAAGCGGATCACCCAAGGTAGCCTGCGGTTAAGCCGCGCGTCACTAGCGTTTCCGCCCCGTCAGCTTAAGAATGTCGGAAAACGGATCGTTGGTCATTCTCGCACTCTCGCGCAAGCTTTTCGGATTTTCAAGCATTCACCGTACGGCCCGCAGTTCATATCTTTACCTCCACACGTTTTCAGAAGGTTGAATCCATGACATTGAGCAAGCGGCGACTGGGTAAGCGAGGCCTGCGGGTCGGCGCGATCGGGCTCGGTTGCATGGGTATGAGCCAGTACTACGGGCCGGCGGATGAGGAGGAGTCGATCGCCGCGCTGCACCGGTCGATCGAGCTCGGCTGCGATTTCTTCGATACCGCGGAAGCCTATGGTCCGTACACGAATGAGGAACTGCTCGGCCGCGCTTTTCGTGGTCGGCGGGACAAGGTGGTGATCGCCACTAAGTTCGGGTTTCGCTTCAAGAACGGCCGCCAGCTCGGCGCCGAAACCGATAGCCGACCCGAATCGATCCGCCGCGCGGTGGAAGGATCCCTGCGACGGCTCCAAAGCGACCATATTGATCTGCTGTATCAGCACCGCATCGATCGCGAGGTGCCGATTGAGGATGTCGCGGGTACGGTCGCGGAGTTGGTGCGCGAGGGCAAGGTGCGTTTCTTCGGCCTGTCGGAAGTGGGCGGTGCCATGCTGCGCCGGGCGCATGCGGTGCACCCAGTCTCGGCGCTGCAGAGCGAGTACTCGCTGTGGGAGCGCAACCTTGAGGGTGACGTGATCCCGGTGCTTCGTGAGCTGGGCATCGGGTTGGTGCCTTTCTGCCCGTTGGGCCGCGGCTTCCTCGCCGGTGGCGTCAAACGCGCCGAGGAATATCCTGAAGGCGATACCCGCCGGATCGATGAACGGTATCGGGCCTCGAACTACGACAGCAACGTGAAGGCGGCTCAGGCCGCGTTCGACATAGCTGAAGCCAAGGGCGCAAGGCCGGCGCAGATAGCGCTCGCCTGGTTGCTCCACAAGGGTGACGACATCGTCCCGATCCCAGGTACTAAGCGACGCGCCTATCTGGAGGAGAATGTCGGCGCCGACACTGTCCAACTGACTGCCACTGACATGCAGACGCTCGACGAGACGCTCGCGACAGGAACGGTTTCCGGCAATCGCTACCCCGACTGGCTGATGGCAGGGATCGATCGCTGATCGTCGGATCCGTCAACCACCCGATGCCGTAGTATCGGTGCTTGCCCGGGAACAATAGAAACGATTATGTTTCAGCGCATTCTCCGGAGGTAGCGGCTCGGCGCGCCACAGGGCCAGGGACGCGCGAGGCTGTGCGAGTGAGGTGAACAGCGTCTCGTTCAACAGTTCGTCGCGCAGGCGGCCGTTGAAGCTCTCGGTCAAGGCATTACGCATCGGCTTGCCAGGCGCGATGTAGTGCCATTCGACACGAACCTGGTCGGCTCAGAACTCGCTGCCGTAGCACCTACGGAATGAAGGAGCGGCGGCAGCTGAGACAGCGGTGCGCGCAGCTTTTCGCTGCAGGCGCGCACATCGAGGCGGCCATGGCCAGTCAAAGTTTCTCTAGAATGTGAATGTCACAACCCATTCCGGAGAGACCGACCATGACCACTTCAGATTCTACACCCGCCGCCGCGGTGCTGGTAGCGATCGACATTGCCAAGGTGCGCAATGAAGTTCTGATTGAAGCACCTGGCCACAAGCGCCGGCGTCGCCTTTTGGTCCTCAACACCCGTGCTGAGCACGACCATCT
>NZ_JBWJFQ010000025.1:0-96382 GCF_057784235.1 Mesorhizobium sp. CNPSo 4670
GATGCTCTCCGGCAATCTTCTTTGGCCTGTGCCCACCCATCTTGCCGGGCGCAAGGCTGCTCGTCTCGCGCAAGCGGCTTACCCAGCGGATGACGGTGCTGATCCCAACCTCAAAGCGCACTGCAGCCTGCCGCCGCGACAGGCCCTCCCGCTCAACCGACGCAACAACCCGTTCGCGAAGATCCATCGAATAAGGCTTGCCCATCCTGGCTGGCCTCCTTGCCCAGCAAGAAGGTTGAATCAGATTTGCTCGCCTAAGGGAATCCGTCGTCGATTCAGCCCCAACTCATCCCGCTCTAAGCAATTCCAGGAAATGCGTGAAACGGTTTTCCCGGGAAAAGCGGGTAGCGCTTTCCCTCAGGGGAGTGCGTCAAAACAAAGAGAGCGGCGCCCGCCCGATCCTAGCCAGGCAGCAGTTTCTTCTGCTGGTCTGGCTTGCCGCAATCGCGACGATCGATCGACCGGTTCATGGCATCCATCTCGCCGGTCGCCTTGTCGGCGTCCTGCTTGGCCTTGGAGCGCACATCCGGCATGAACGGGCCGAAGCCCATCGCCGGATTGGAGAAGGTGGGCTTCGCCTTCGTCGACAAATTGTGCTGCTGTGCCAGCGCGTTGCGCTGCGCCAGCAGCTGGCCGCAGGGCACGCTGTCATACTGCAGGGAGGACTGGATGTCGGCGTCCTGCCTCTCGGCCATCGAACTGCCCGCGCAGCCGGCGGTCACCAGGCAAGATGCCAAGACAATCATGTTCCAGCGCATCGACTCTGTTCCTCCTGATATCCCGCCTTGATGCGACCAGATCGCAAATATCAGTCGCGCATGCAAATCAGACTTTTTCGCAGCACGGATTATCTGCGGGCGCGACTGGAGGGGATTGCCGCCTCATCCCGGTAGCTTGCCTGCCACAACGACCAACCCGTTGACGGGTTCCCGGCGGTCCTGGCGGATCACGGTCGTTTCCAGCCACAGGATCGAAAACCCGTTGGCAGCCAGGATTTCACGCACATAATGTTCCGAATGCGCGTAGCGGCGCGATGGCAGCAACACAAAATCGCCATTGCCAACCAAGCTCTCGACGGAAAAGGCGAACAGGCCATCGCCGGCGAGCAAGCCGGCAACCGTCTTCACCACGCCGTCGAGCGCGCCGACATAGATGAAGACATCGGCCATCGCCACCAGATCGGCTTTCGGGCCGGCACAGGAAAAATCCCGCAGATCGGCCTTGCCGAGGAAATCGTAGATGCCTTTTGCCCGCGCCTGCTTCAGCATCCTGGCCGAAATGTCATATCCCTCCAGCCGATCGGCGATCGGCCGCAGCCTTTGCCCCATCAGCCCGGTGCCGCAGCCAAGATCGAGCGCCAGCGGGAAGCGGCCCGGCCTTGTCGACCGAATGGCCTGATCGAGCAGTTCGGGCAGCCGGTACCCCAGCCTGTTGACCAGTGATTCATCGAAGCTGTCGGCATAGTGGTCGAACAGCGTCTCGACGAAGGCGCTAGGCAGCGCGCCGGTCTCCGGCGCCTTGCCGATCAATTGCAGGTGCAGTGCGGCGCCTTGACGATCCGTCGGATCGAGTTGCAGCGACATCGCCCAAGCCTGCGCGGCGAGGTCGGCAGCCCCCGCGGCCTGCTGCATTTCGCCGAGGCGAAACCAGCCCATCGCCCATTGCGGCTTCAGTTCCAGGGCACCGAGCAGCAATTCCGCCGCCGCAGCATGATCGCCGTCAGCATGCAGCATCTCGGCATAATCGGCACGGCGATCGGCGGTCAAGTCGCCGGACGAGGCCTGAAGCGGTTTCATGGCGAAGAATCCTGTCGGCGGATGGAGCCGGCGGTGCTGTATGCGGGAGTCTGCAGTCACATACAACAGGCTTCCCGCAGCGGAATTATATCCTATCTTGGGGATCATGCGCGCCTCAGACCTGCTCCATCCCCGGCCCGAGGGCCTGTATTGCCCGCCAGGCGATTTCTTCATCGACCCGGTGCGGCCGGTGAACCGGGCGCTGATCACGCATGGCCATTCCGATCATGCGCGTTCCGGCCACCGCTCGGTGCTGGCGACACGGCAGACGCTCGACATCATGGGCCTGCGCTATGGCGAGGGTTTTGCCGACACAACGCAAGCCGCACAGCTCGGCGAGACGATTGTCCTCGACCGTGTCAGCATCAGCTTCCATCCAGCCGGCCATGTGCTTGGCTCGGCACAGATCGCGGTCGAGCACCAGGGCACGCGCATCGTCGCTTCCGGCGACTACAAGCGGCAGAAAGACGCGACCTGCGCGCCGTTCGAGCCGATCCCGTGCGATGTGTTCATCACCGAGGCGACTTTCGGCCTGCCGGTGTTTCGCCATCCACCCGACACGGAAGAGATCGCCCGCCTGCTGAAATCGGCGGCGCAGTTTCCCGAACGCTCGCATCTGGTCGGCGCCTATGCGCTGGGAAAGGCGCAGCGGGTGATGCGGCTGTTGCGCGACGCCGGCTACGACAGGCCGATCTACATCCATGGCGCGCTGGCCAGGCTCAGCGAGTATTACCAGAGCCAGGGCATCGAGCTCGGAACGCTCGAACCGGCAACGGTGGAGGGCGGCAAGCAAGATTTCGCGGGCGCCATCGTGGTCGGTCCGCCTTCGGCTTTCGCCGACCGCTGGGCGCGGCGCTTTCCCGATCCGATCTCGTGCTTCGCGTCGGGCTGGATGCGCATCCGCCAACGCGCCAAGCAAGGCGGCGTGGAACTGCCGCTGATCATCTCGGACCACGCCGACTGGGAGGAACTGACCGCCACCATCAAGCAGACCGGAGCCGAGGAAATCTGGGTGACGCATGGCCGCGAGGAAGCGCTGGTGCGCTGGTGCGAGCTCGAGGGCATCGCCGCGCGGCCGCTGCATCTGGTCGGCTACGAGGACGAGGGCGATTGAGGGCATGAACCGCTTCGCCGAACTCCTCGATCGCCTGGTGCTGACGCCGTCGCGTAACGGCAAGCTGACCTTGCTGACCGACTATTTCCGCAGTGTGGGGGATCCCGACCGTGGCCTGGCGCTGGCTGCCATCACCGGCGATCTCAACATCGCCGCGGTCAAGCCGGCGATGCTGCGCACCCTGGTCACGGAGCGCATGGACCCGGTGCTGTTCGGCTATTCCTACGACTATGTCGGCGATCTTGCCGAAACGGTGTCGCTGGTCTGGCCGCAGACGCCCGGAAACATTCCGAACCGCGAGCCGACGCTCGGCGAGGTCGTCGCCAAGCTGCAAGCGGCAAGCCGCTCCGACGGACCCAAGGTGCTGGCCGGACTGCTCGACAGCGCCGGCATCTCGGCGCGCTTTGCCATCATCAAGCTGGTCACCGGCGGCCTGCGCATCGGCGTTTCGGCACGGCTGGCCAAACAGGCGCTGGCGGATTTCGGCAAGGTCGACGTCACCGAGATCGAGGAGCTTTGGCATGGGCTGTCGCCGCCTTACACGGCGCTGTTCGCCTGGCTGGAAGGCAAGGCCGAAAAGCCAAGGAATACGGCGATGGCCCTGTTTCGCCCGGTCATGCTGTCGAACCCGGTCGGCGACGGCGATCTCGAAAAGCTCGACCCCGCGGACTACGCGGCCGAATGGAAGTGGGACGGCATCCGCGTCCAGGCGGTCGCCGAAGGCGGTATCCGCCGGCTCTATTCGCGCACCGGCGACGATGTCTCCGGCGCCTTTCCGGATCTCGCCGACGCCATGCATTTTTCCGCAACACTGGACGGCGAACTGCTGGTCGGCGATCCCCGGCTGGCGACCGGCACCTTCTCGGACCTGCAGCAGAGGCTGAACCGCAAGACGGTGACGCCGAAGATGCAGCAGCAATATCCAGCCTTTATGCGCTGCTACGACGTGCTGCAGATCGGCGGCGAGGATTTGCGCGCGCTGCCGTTTCGCGAGCGGCGCGGCCGTCTGGAGACCTTTGTCGGAACGCTCGACCCGAGCCGTTTCGATCTTTCGCCATTCGTCTACTTCGCCGACTGGCAGGCGCTGGAGGAGCTGCGCCGGGCGCCGCCGCATCCGATCATCGAGGGCGTCATGCTGAAGCGCTGGGACTCGCCCTATGTCGCCGGCCGGCCGAAAGGCCCGTGGTTCAAATGGAAGCGCGATCCGCACACGGTGGATGCCGTGCTGATGTATGCCCAGCGTGGCCACGGCAAGCGTTCGAGCTTCTATTCGGACTACACCTTCGGCGTCTGGTCCGGCGGCGAAGGCGAGGAGGAACTGGTGCCGGTCGGCAAGGCCTATTTCGGCTTCACCGACGAAGAGCTGAAGCAGATCGACAAATATGTCCGCGACAACACCGTCGAACGCTTCGGACCGGTGCGCTCGGTACGGGCAGATCGCGACAACGGCCTGGTGCTGGAAGTCGCCTTCGAGGGCCTCAACCGCTCGACCCGGCACAAATCCGGCGTTGCCATGCGCTTTCCCCGCATTTCGCGGCTGCGCTGGGACAAGCCGGCAAATGAGGCCGACCGCATCGAGACGCTGCAGGCGCTGCTCGATCGCTAGAGCATGATGCCGAAAAGTGTGAAGCGGTTTTCGGACGACATCATGCTCTATCTCTTTGATTTAGAGGCGGATTCAGATTTCAGGTCGATTCGACCTGAAATCATCCGGCTCTAGGCCACTTGTCCTGCACGGATGCGCTTACGGCTCGACCGAGACCCGAATCTCGTAGATGTCCGCCGCCTTGCCTTGCTTGTCGAAGTCGGAATTGACGGCGATCGTGCCGGCCGAGCCCGGGTGCTTCTTGGGAAACTGCACGTCGAACAGATATTCGTTCTGCTGCTGGCCGACCGCGTAGCGCTTGCGGCCGCAGTCGCCCAGTTCGCCGAAGTTGCAGTCGACGGAAATCTGCGTCTCCTTGCCTTCCTCGGAGCGGGCAATGATGTCGAACACGGCATGCTTGCCGGCGAGCTGTTCCAGCACGCCTTGCCCGACATCGAAGCTGATCGCCGAGCCGGAGGCGCCGGAACGGATGCGCAGGAACGACCCGGTGTCGTCCTTCATCACTTCGGCCTTGGCATCCGACGGGGCGCTGACATGCGACGCGTCGGTCGGCAAAAACACGTTGATCCAGTCACGCGACTGGTCCGCGGCACCGGGCTTTGCCGGGCCGGCGTCACCATCGGCCGGTGTGAAATCGTCGCCTTCGACGGTCGGCGGCGCTTCGGGCGGGGCGGTGTCGAGCTGCGCCTGCGTCTTGAACACGCCGGTCTGCACGGCGAAGAACAGGCCAATGCCGACAGCGGCGAGCAGCGTCACGGTCAGGAAGATGGCGGTCAGCGGCAGGCGACGCCCCCTTATGCGCCGTTCATCGCGATCGGGCGCCACTTCCGTCGCGGCGTCGGCCGAGTCGGGAGCAGACATGTCGATGGCCGGCGCGCCGGGAAGGCCGGCGTCCGGCATGATGTCGGGAACGACTGGCAGCACACGCGAGCGAGGCGCATCGGAGGCGGATTGCACGGGCTCGTCGACGACAACGACGGGTGATGCCGGTTGCCCGGTCTCAACCGCAGGAGCGGGGTCCGCACCCACCTCGACCGCAGGAGCCGGGTCCCCGCCAAGCTCGACCGCCGGCGCATCGCCCTGCGGGCCGACATCCGGCACCGCCGGCAGATACTCGGATTCGATTTCGGTGATTTTCGCCTGTATCGCCTTGCGGCGCTTGATCGCGACTTCCACCGTCACGTCAGGATTGGCCTGAAGCGCACGGTCGAGCGCGGCAAAAGCCGATCGATAGACCCTTTCGCGGAACGCGCGGTCCTCGGCATTGCCTTTCTCGAAGGCATTCCGGATCGCCTTTTCGATTGCGTCCAAGCGGATCCCTCTGCACGTTTGCCCAACCTTGCCATGATCGTTAGCCGCAGGCGACCAATCAATCAACGGGCGAGCGGCGCATTCTGCCTTGTCAGGGTGTGCAAAGTCCATTCTGACGCTGTTCCGGCAACGAAATCAGCGTGTTTCAGCAATTTTGACCAGCAGGAGGGAGCGAACCGCACGCCTGACGTCGCGCCGGATTGGCGAGCAAACGCGACGGACGGCTTTCGACGGCCACATAGACCCTTGCATGAATTGCCAAGTCGCATCTTGAATTCGCCGCCGGTTGAGTCTATCACCCCCGCATCTTGGAGGCTCTGGCCTCCTGGGCCGCTTTAGCTCAGTTGGTAGAGCACATCATTCGTAATGATGGGGTCAGGTGTTCGAGTCACCTAAGCGGCACCATCCCTTCAAGCAGCAATCAATGGCGTCGTCACCGGACTAAAGCCCGTGCTCCGGCCTCTCGCTGCTTTGTCGGACACGTAAGTGAGGATGGAGGCCTCGCCTCGGGATCGAACCGAGGCTTCAGAGATTTGCAGTCTCCAGCGTAGCCGCTCCGCCACGAGGCCATCGCGGTCCACGTAGCAGCCAAATATTTACGGAAAGGTTAAGGCCGAACCGCCGCTGGAGCAAAGGCTTGCGGCGCCGGCGAGGCATATCGGCCATTGTCGAGGCCCTGGTTTGGTGTGACACTCTAAGCCTCTGAATGGAGGTCGAAAATGCCCAACAATTTCAAGACCGGAGACGTCGTCAGGCTGAAGTCCGGAGGCCCGAAAATGACCATCAGCGACGGCGCGGCCTCAGGCATATTCATGTGCCATTGGTTCAACCGCGAGGGTGACGTGTGGACCCCGCAACATGCCGGCTTCAAGCCGGACCAGCTGGTCGCGGCCGACCAATCAGACTAGGTCCCTGCCGACGCGGTTTCGCTTGGCCCGGCACCAATCTGGCATGGTTCACGTCCAGCGCAGAGGCGCCGGGTTTGGCACATCATTGCGGCCGCCGACAAAGCCCTTTTATCCAAGAAATGCCTCCGAAACGGAGTCGCGCGACCGACGGATTTCCGTCGTCGCGGCGTTTAACGGTCGAAGCGTAACCTCGGCACAGGCCGTGGCCGACGCGCCAACCGGAGACGCCAACGCATGATACGCCGTCCGATACTTGCCGCTGCCTTGAGCCTGCTGACCGTAGCGGCTCTCGCCCAGACGGCGACGCAGCCGCCTGCCGCGACGCCGCCGATTGCCGCGCCAGCCACGCCAAAGGCCAGGTCCGACATCACGCTGGCCAAATTCCAGAAGCGGCGCGAAAAGGCGATCATGGCTGCCGACACGGATGGCGACGGCAAGATCAGCCTGCTGGAATGGGAAGCCTTTCAGGCCAAGCGCAACATCAAGGGCGACCCCGTCAAATCCTTCGCGCGTCTCGATTCCAACCATGACGGCTTCATCGACCGCGCCGAACTCGATGCGTTCTTCGCCAAGCGCTTTGCCAGGCTGGACAAGAATTCCGACGGCGTCCTGACGGCCGACGAGTTGCCGGGCCACAAAACCGCTCCCAAGCAGGAGCAATGACCAAGAGGCAATGACGTGCGATGAACATCGGGAGTGCGCCGGCTGATGAGCGCCGATCCGGACGAGGAGCTGGTTCGCCGCGTCGGCGCCGGCGATCCGGCAGCAGTGCAGACGCTCGTCGCGCGCAAACTGCCGCGCATCCTGGCGCTTGCCGTGCGCATGCTCGGCGATGCTGCGGAGGCCGAGGATGTCGCGCAGGAGACCTTCGTGCGGATCTGGCGCCATGCCTCGGGCTGGCGGCGCGGCAATGCGCGCTTCGACAGCTGGATCCACCGGGTGACGCTGAACCTCTGTTACGACCGGCTGCGCCGCAAGCGCGAATGGGTGACCGACGACCTGCCGGAAATGGTCGACCCGGCCGCACTTCCCGATGCCCATCCGCAGGAAGACGCGGAACGGGTCGAACGAGCGCTGCAAGGCATAGCGCCGCGCCAGCGCGAAGCGATCGTCCTGGTCTATTACCAGGAGATGTCCAACGTCGAGGCGGCAGCGACCCTGGAGATCAGCGTCGACGCCCTGGAGAGCCTGCTTTCGCGCGGCCGGCGGTCGCTGCAGACGATCCTGGCCAGGGATGGGGCCGATGAGTGAGAACCGGGCAAGCGGCGCCGATGGGCAAGGGGAACACCATGGCTGAAGGGTCCAGGAACGAAATGGCAATGGATGCCAAGCGCTTTGCGGCCCTGGCTGCGGCCTATGGCGGTGACTTGCGGCGATGGCCGGAGGCTGAACGGGTGGCCGCCGCGATCTTTGCGCCGAGCGAGGCTGGCCAGGCCATTTTGCAGCATGCCGGGAGACTTGACGCCCTGCTGGACAGCTACCGCGTCGACGCCCCCGACAGGGCCCAGCACGGCAGCATCCTGCAGGCCGCCGGCCGGTACCTCGCCCAGCGCCGGCGTCAGCGGTTCTGGTGGCTTGGACTGGGGCTTGCCGGCATTGGCCTGGCCGGCGCTGTCGCCGGATTGGCCCTGGTGAGCATCGTCACGCCCGAGGTCCAGCCGGACCGCTATGTGCTGGATGCCAATGCGACGGCGTTCGGCGACGCCGGCCCGGACCGCGACACGATCGAGGAAGACCTATGAGCATGAGCCGAAACCTTGTCATCCTGTCGGTGGTGCTCAACGTCTTCCTGGCCGGAGCGCTTGCCGGCGGGGCCGTCTGGATAAGAAGCGGCAAGTCAGGTCAGAGCTACTCGCTGGAGACTGCCGGCGGCCGGCTTCCCGAGCAGGATCGCACGGTGTTCCGCGAGGCGCTGCGCGACGTTCGCCGCGAATCCCGTCAGGTCATCCTCGACGGCCAGCAAGCCAGGCGCGAGGCGGCAGACCTGCTGCGACAGCCGGTTCTGGACGCGACGGCCCTGTCGGCGGCGCTGGAGCGGGCGCGCAATGCCGACGTCACCGTGCGCATGCGGCTTGAGCAGCGCATCGTCGCGTTCGCGGCGGCAAGTTCCGCCGAGGGCCGCCGCGTGCTGGCGGAAGGGCTCATCAGACGCGCTGGGTCGCAACTGTCGGCGGTGCCAAAAAAATCGCCGTGACGACCGACGGAAAACGCCGACGACGCCGTTTAACAGGAGAAGGGCAGGACCTGCCGGACCATGTGCGTGCAGGTTTTCAACCTCGGACACTTCGGAGTATGGCCATGAATTATTTGACAAAATACGTGCTCACCGCGGCTCTGGCCGTGACCGGAACGGTTGCGACGGCTGCGGCATCCTCGGCGATGCCAATGGCGCCGCTTGCCGCGCCGGCGCTGGTCGAGCATGCCGCCTGGGGCTGCGGTCCGGGCTGGCATCCCAATCCCTGGGGACGCTGCGTGCCCAATCGTGTGGTGGTCTACCCTCGTTACATCTATCGGCATGGCCCGGCCTTCTACGCCTGGCATCGGCACCATTTCTGGCACCGCCGGCATCACTGGTAGGATGCTCGTCGGGGGTCGGCCACTCCGTGCCGGCCTCCTCCCCTGTTGACTATGCACGAAACGGCTCGAACGAGCCTCATGCGCCAGGCGCTTGAGGCTCAGGCGATGGAGAGCTGACTTGACTGTCCCGGCCTCCAATTCCCTGCCGCCAGATCCGGTACTCGTCGCATTCAACCGCTTCGGGCTTGGTGCAAGGCCCGGCGACCGCGAGATGCTGGCCGGCGACCCGCGCGGCTATCTCAGGGCGGAACTGCGGCAAGCCGACATCGCCATGATCTCGCTCGAAGATCCGGCCTATGCCGACTTGCTGGGCAGCACGCCGGCCATCCAGGTCAGCATGGCGGCAAATTTCCAGCTCCAGCGCGAGCGCATGGCCGCCGCGGCAGCTCAGCCAGCGACGGCGAGCGCCCAAGCTGTGCCCGCACAGGCCCTGCCCGCCCAGATCACGCCAGCCCACCCCGCGCCTGCGCCGACCGACAAACCCGTCGTGCCGCAGGTCGAGGCGACATTGTTCCGGGCGGAAGCACAGGCGCGCTTCGACAAGGCCATTTGGGCGAAGGCCGGCTTCGTCGAACGGCTCGTCTGTTTCTGGTCGAACCATTTCTGTGTTTCGGTGGCGAAGGACATCCTCATTGAAGCCAGCGCCGGTGCCTTCGAGCGGGAGGCCATCCGCCCTTTCGTGCTCGGCCGCTTTGCCGACATGCTGCTGGCGGTGGAGCATCATCCGGCGATGCTGCTCAATCTCGACAACCAGCAGTCGGTCGGGCCGGACTCTCGTGCGGGCAGCAATCGCAAGCGCGGGCTCAATGAAAACCTCGCCCGTGAAATCCTGGAACTGCACACGCTCGGCGTCGGCAGCGGCTACAGCCAGGCCGATGTCACCAGTTTCGCACGCATCCTCACAGGCTGGACGATGGCCGGGCGCGATGGGCGGCTGGGCGAGCCCGGCAATTTTGTCTTCAACGCAAACGCACATGAGCCGGGGGATGCAGTGCTGCTCGGCAAGACCTATCCTGCCGGCGGCATGGGACAGGCAGAGGCCGCGCTCAACGATATCGCCCGCCACCCGGCAACGGCCCTGCATATCGCCACCAAGCTGGCCCGCCATTTCATCGCCGACACGCCGCCGCCGTCTGCAATCGCCCGCCTCGCCAAGGTCTTCGCCAAGACCGACGGCAATCTGCGGGCGCTGGCCGCCGCCCTCATCGCCATGCCGGAGGCGTGGTCGACGCCTTTGGCGAAGATGCGTTCGCCCTTCGACTATGTCGTCGCCATCCGAAGGGCGACCGGCCCCGGTCCGGCCAACGACCCCGGCCAGTCGCTCGGCTGGCTCAACGCGCTGGGCGAGCCGCTGTGGCAACCACCGGGACCGAACGGCTTTCCCGACGGGGCCGACGGCTGGGCATCGGCGGAGGGCATGAAGATCCGCCTCGACATCGCGTGGCAGGCAGCGCGGCAGGCTAGGGATATCGGCAATCCCAACGACATGCTCGATGCGCTGATCGGCCCTGCCGCCTCACCGGAGACGAGGCAAGCGATCGCAAGGGCCGAATCCAAGCAGCAAGGGCTGGCGCTGTTGCTGATGGCTCCCGAATTCCAGCGCAGATAGTTCCAGCGAAGATCGCTGCCGTGGAGACGAAATCATGAGCCTGCTGTGCGAAACACCGGATCCCTCCCGCCGCGCGATATTGATGACCGGCGGCGCGCTGTTTGCCTGGGCCTACATGCCCCGCTTTGCCCGTGCCGCCGACAATCGCGATCCGCGCCTGATCGTCATCGTGCTGCGCGGCGCACTGGACGGGCTCTCGGCGGTCGGTCCGGTCGGCGATCCCGACTATGCCGGCCTGCATGGCGACATCGCCTTGTCGCTAAGCGGTCCGCATGCGGCGCTGCCGCTCGACGGCTTCTTCGCGCTCAACCCGGCGATGCCGGTTTTTGCGCGGCTGTATGGGAATAACCAGGCGGCGGTCGTGCATGCGGCCGCGACCGGCTATCGCGAGCGCTCGCATTTCGATGGACAGGATGTGCTGGAAAGCGGCTTTGCCGGTCCCGGCCATGCCACGACCGGCTGGCTCAATCGGGCGCTGGGAAGCCTGCCAGCGGGCGACCGTGTGGCAACGCTTGGCGGTCTGGCCGTCGGGCCGTCGACACCACTGGTGATCCGTGGGGCGGCGCCGGTGCTTGGCTGGGCGCCGCTATCGCTGCCGACGCCCGGCGACGGGCTCGCGTCGCGCGTTCTCGATCTCTACCAGCACCGCGACCCGGTTCTCGCGGTGGCGCTGCAAAAGGGGCTCGACGCCGACCGGATGGCCGTGGACGACAAGATGGGCAAGACAATGAAGCCGAAGGGCGGCCTCGACAGTGCGGCGGGGATGCGGCAGGCGGCACGAGGCGCCGCCAGGCTGATCGCGGCCGACGACGGGCCGCGCGTCGCAGCCCTGGCCTTCGATGGCTGGGACACGCATGTCAATGAAGGCGGTGCGACCGGCCGGCTCGCCACCTTGCTCGGCGGCCTCGACGGCGTCTTCGAGGAATTCGAGAAGGGCTTGGGCGAGCGCTGGAAGGACACCGCGATCGTCACCATCACCGAGTTCGGACGCACAGCGCAGGTCAACGGCACCGTCGGCACCGATCACGGCACCGGCACCGTGGTGCTGCTGGCCGGCGGCGCGATCAAGGGCGGGCGCGTCATCGCCGACTGGCCGGGGTTGAAGCCGGCTCAACTCTACGAGCAACGCGACCTGGCGCCGACCAGTGATGTCAGGGCCGTGCTGAAAGGGTTGCTTGCCGATCAGTTCGGCCTTTCGGCCGCGGCCCTCGGCGACAAGGTGTTTCCCGATTCGGCCGCGGTGAAGCCGATGCGAGGGCTCGTCGTGTGATGCAACTCGCTTCAGAGCGTCGCCACGGTCTTCAGCGCGCCATCAAGCATGTCACCCTTCTCGTCCTTCAACGCCATCTCGCGCAGGCGGCGAATCCAGTCGGCGGCGTCCGGGCGACCCTTGACCAGATCGAGCGCCGACAGCACCCGGTCGAATTTCGACTGGGCGCGGAGATGGGTGTCGCTGTAGCCCTTGATCAGCCGGCGGCAGTTGAGGATTTCGACGGCCAACGCGTAGTCCACCGGCACGTAGCCGAGTGCCAGCGCGTACCAGCGTTCGAGATGCGCAGTCTCCACCTGGTGACGCAGCAGGCTGCGGCGCCAGCGGCGCAAGCCGCCGATGAACCAGAGCGCGGCAAAGCCGGCGAAACTATCGGTGCGGATGCGGCGGCCATGGTTGATGCGGCGGGCGAGAAAGCCGGCGAGCTTCGGCCGGCTCTCGATGTAGCTGCCAAGCCTAGCCGGCAAGGTACCGCAGAATTCCTCGGTGCGCGGATGGAAATATTCGGTCACCAGCAGGATCGAACCGTCCTTGACGCCGACCTCGCGGCGCACCCGCCGGTCGCGCGTCGAGCGCGTCTTGAGATCGGCGACACGGATCATGTCGTCGTAGCACATGGCGTTTGCCAGATGCTTTGCGGCAGCGACCGACAATTCATATCCGCGATCCGGCCCGTCCAGCGCGATGGCCTTCTCCAGCCTGTCGAGATATTCGCGCCCGTAGGCGATGTCCTGATAGTCGACGACCTTTCTCAGGCCCCTGAGCGCCATGTCGCGCACCGCCTCGGGCATCACATCGACGCGGGCGGCCAAGGCCTGCCAGCCTAGCAGCAGGTTTTGCGGCCCGCTCACATGCCCTGCGCCCGGGGCGGATCCAACAATCGCCGGCTCAGCCGGCTTTTGCGCGGGTGCCGCCGTGCCGCGCGCACGGTCAAAAGCGGCGCCGAAGGCGGCGAGGCTGGCCTTCGCGCCGCGACCGCCAGCGCTGATCGCCTGCTCGTAGCTTCCGCGCGTGAACGGCAGCGCGTCGGACCCGGCCAGCGCGCCAAGCAGGCTGGCCGAGATCATCGAGCCGTTGTCGGCGGCGATCTTCTCCATGTCGAAAGCGATGAAACGCTTCGAGGCGGCTTCCGCCGTCGCATGCACTTTCGAGGAGGACGCACGGCCGTCGCCCGGTTCGATCTTTTCCGAGACGGCGGCGATGCGGTGCGACGACGCGATCAGCGTCGTGCGCTCAGGCGTGACGAAGCCGCGGATGATGGCGCGGCCGGCCTCCATCAGTTCCGCCGCGATCAGGATGTCGACGTCGCCTTGCGAGGGCGACAGCGCGAAGACCGGCAGCCGGCCGGTGTCGCGGGCCATCTCCACATAGTAGATGGTGGCGCCGGTGCGCTGGGCGACGCCGGCGACCGAGGTCGATTGCGCAACGTAGCCATTGCGCTCGGCGACGTCGGTGATCCAGTCGGCCAGCACGCCGCCCCCCTGGCCGCCGACCGCCAGCACGGCGAGCTTGATGACGCGCTCGTCGTCGTGAGCGCCGGCTCGGGGGCGAAAAGGCGGGACAGCGTCAAGCATCGGCGAAGGTCAGGCGCCGGCTTTCGCGGCGGCGCTGCAATAGGCTGATGGTGGCGCGCCGCGCCGCTTCGAGCAAGCGGTCCCAGCGGCCCGGATTGTGCACGACATCGGCGCGATAGAAGGATGGGCAGAGCACCGCCGCATCGGCGACCTCGCCGCAATTGCCGCAACCGACGCAGCTCTGGTCGATATGGGCCACCGGATCGTCGCGCAGCGGGTCGTCGAGCGACTTGACCGACAGCGACGGGCAACCGGACAGTCGCATGCAGGCATGGTCACCGGTGCAGATGTCCTCGTCGATGCCGAACTTCGGCTTCACCACGCGCTCGCCACCCTTGATCGCCTTGTCGACAAGGGGCTTTTCGCGGCGCTGCCGGTTGAGCATGCATTCGGACGAGGCGACGATAACCTTCGGCCCCTTCTCCTCCGTCGTCAGCGCCTCGCGCAGCGTGTCCTGCATTTTGGTCACGTCGTAGGTGCGGTCGATGTGGCGCAGCCATTTGACACCCATGCCTTTCACCGCTTCGGTGATCGGATGCTTCGTCGACTTGGTCTTGTTGCCCGCGCGCGACGACAGAATATCCTGCCCTCCAGTGGCGGCGGAGTAAAAATTGTCGACGATGACGATGACGCCATCATTCTTGTTGAACACGGCATTGCCGATCGAGGAGGTCAGGCCGTTGTGCCAGAAGCCGCCATCGCCGACGAAGGAGATCGAGCGGCGCTTGGCGTCTGGCGAATTGAAGGCCGAGGCCGAGGCCGGCCCCAGCCCGTAGCCCATGGTGGTGGCGCCGAGCTCGAAAGGCGGCATGATCGAGAACAGGTGGCAGCCGATGTCGGAAGCGATGTGGTGCTTGCCGAGTTCCTGCTCGACCAGCTTGGTGGCGGCAAAGATCGGCCGTTCCGGGCAGCCGATGCAGAAGCCCGGCGGACGGCCCGGCACGACGTTGATCAGGTCGGCGGTATCCACGCCGTCGCCGACCTTGTTGGGCGCGCGCACCTCGCCCGGCAACAGATGCGGCGCCTCGGCGCGCAGGAAGGCGCCGATGCCGTCGAGCATGACCTGGCCGGTGTATTCACCAGCCATCGGCAGATGCTCCTTGCCGACCAGCCTGGTGCCGCGCCCGGCCTTGTGCAGCATCGCCGCAAAGGCCTGCTCGATGTAGTTGGGCTGGCCTTCCTCGACGACCAGCACGGACTGCTTGCCCTCGCAGAAGGACAGAAACTCATCGTCGATCAACGGATAGACGGCATTGAGCACGTAAAGCGGCACGTCGGTATCGCCATAGGTGTCGGCCAGGCCGAGCCGCTGCAGCGCGCGGATGACCGAATTGTACATGCCGCCCTGCATGACGATGCCGACCGAGCCGTGATCCGAGCCGAACATCTCGTTGATCTTGTTCTTGCGGATGAAATCCACCGCTGCCGGCCAGCGCTTCTGCACCTTCTCCTTCTCGTGCAGGAAGGAGGCGGGCGGCAACACGATGCGGCCGGTGTCGCGGCGCGGAGCGTCGAGCGCATCGGCCACCGTCATCGGCGGCCGCTTGTTGTCCTTGGCGATGAAATGGCCATGGACATGGCAGCAGCGGATGCGGACCTGCAGCATGACCGGCGTGTTGGAAATCTCCGACAGCTCGAAGCCGTCCTCCACCGCCTTGACGATCGACGGCAGATTGGGGCGCGGGTCGAGCAGCCAGACCTGGCTCTTCATGGCAAAGGCATGGCTGCGCTCCTGCATGATCGAGGAGCCCTCGCCGTAGTCCTCGCCGACAATGATCAGCGCACCGCCGGTGACGCCGCCGGACGCCAGATTGGCGAGCGCATCGGAGGCGACATTGGTGCCGACGGTCGACTTGAAGGTCGCCGCCCCGCGGATCGGGTAATGCACCGATGCGGCCAGCATGGCGGTGGCGGTGGCTTCCGAAGCGCTGGCTTCGAAATGCACGCCGAGCTCGCCCAGAATGTCCTGCGCGTCGGCCAGCACGTCCATCAGGTGGCTGATCGGCGCGCCCTGATAGCCGCCGACATAGCCGACGCCGCATTGCAGCAGCGCCTTGGTAATGGCGAGAATGCCTTCGCCGGCAAATTCCTCACCGGCGCCGAGCCGCAGCTTTTCGACTTCCTTGGCAAAAGACCGTTCGGCCATTTCTTTCTCCCTTCCGTTACCGCCAGCGCTGGCGGCGCGTAGGTCTAGATGTCGTGCTTGCGAATGTTTTTGAGCATCTTCAAAAGTGTGGCGATGAGCGCGGAATATTCGGCGTCGTCGATATCGTTGAACATCGCCTCGAACGCGTCATGCATGGCCGGCCAGGCGCGGGTGAACTCGGCGCGGCCATCGTCGGTCAGGAACACATGGCGGATGCGGCTGTCGGTGACACCCTGCTCGCGCCGCACCAGGCCCTGGCCCTCCAGCGTGTCGAGCGTCCGGCTCAAGGTCGACTGCTCGATCACCGTATAGACCGAGAGGTCGTTGACGGTGATGCCGTCGGTGACCGACAGCACGGCCAGCGTGCGGACCTGCGGAATGGTCAGCCCCTGTTTGCGGAAATCGTCGCGCAAAGTGGCGTTGTAGCGGCCCATGATGCGGTTCATCAGATACGGCGCGAATTGCTGCAGGCCGATCTGCCCCAAGGTGGAAATGCGCTGGCGCTTTTCCGCCACCTTCTGTTCCATCACAGCCTCCCCGCCAGGAGAAAGCCGGAGCCGCCGCCGAGGCCCGCACCCGGATGGGTCGAGGCGCCGATATGGTGGAGGCCCTTGATGCCGGTCTGGTGGTTGCGGCTGGTCTTGAACGGCCGCCACAGGAACGACTGGTCGATGGTCGACGAGCCGCCATAAGGGTCGCCGCCAACCAGATTGATGTTCATCGCTTCGAGATCGGCCGGCGAATAAGCGCGGCGCGCGATGACGCTGTCCTTGAAGCCGTCGATATGGCTGGCGAGGATGACCTCGACGCGGTCGGCATAAGCTTCGCGCAGCGCCTCGGTCCATTGGCCATCGGCCGGTGTCCCCAGCTTGCCGGCGGCATCGCCCTTGATGTAGCGCGGCGCCTCGGGCAGTTGCAGCCACAGGATCGCCTTACCCGGCGGGCAGCGCGAGGGATCGAGCGCATGCGGCTGGCCCGCGCAAATGGTCGGAACCTCTGGTAGCATGCCGCGCGCCGCCTCGTTGCAGGCTTTCGACACGCCATCCAGTCCCGGCGTCAGGTGCAGCAACGCGACCTTGTCCAGACCTTCGCCGCGCCATGCCGGCGGTCTGTCCAGGGCGTAGTGGATCTGGAAATTGCCTTTGCCGTAACGGTATTTTCGCGTCGCCTCGGCATCGCCCCTTGGAGCATCGGCGCCGAGCAGCCGGCCGTAGAGTTGCGTCGGCGTGACGGAGCAAATGACGCTCTTCTTCGCATTGACCGTTTCGCCCGAAGCCAGCCGCACGCCGGTGGCCCGGCCTCCAGCCAGGATGATGGCGGCAACGTCCGCTTCGGTGGCGATGACGCCACCACGCTCGATGATGAGCGCCTCGAAGGCTGACAGCAGGTTCTTCGCCCCGCCCTTGACGATCGGCGCGCCGGCCGCCTCCAGCGCAAAGGCGATGACCTTGGCGATCTGGCCGGAGAAGGCATCTTCAGGTCCGAGTCCTGCATGCAGCACCCAGGGCGCCCACAGCGCGCGGATGGTTTCGGACTGGTAGGTGCTTTCGAGCCAGCTGCGCGCCGGCACCAGCGCTTCGCCGAGAAAGGCGGCAAGGCCGCGCGGGCCGCGCCGCCAGCCGTCACCGGCCAAAAGCTTCGCCGTCGGATAGGACCACAGGCTGCCCCCGAGCAGGCCGAACAACAGACCGGCATTGCGTTCGATGCCACCGACATCGTCTGCATGACGGTCGCCATCGCCGGCTGCGATGGCATTGAGCGCCGCGATGTTGGCGGCTCGATCGGTGCTGAGCACGGCATGGCTGCCGTCCGGCCGCAGGACGCCGGTCGGCGTGCCGGTGTGGCAGAACTCCAGCCCGTGCCGGGCAAGGTCGGCGCCCAGCGCTGCAAAGGCCGGTGAGGTGATGAACAGCACGAAGGTCGTTGCCATCACGTCATGGACGAAGCCGGGCGCGGTGATCTCCTCGGTGCGCATGCAGCCGCCGATGCGGTCATTGCGCTCGAGGACGAGCACCTTCGCCCCCTTGCCGCCAAGCATCGCCGCGCAGACCAACGCGTTGATGCCGCTGCCGACGATGATGTGATCCGGCGGACTCACGTCAAACGCTTTCGCTTAGCCCTTCGGAACAAGCGCCAGCGCGCGGATCGGGCTGCCGGTGCCATGTTCGATCTTGAGCGGGGCCGCGATCAGGATCGCACCCTTCGGCGGCAACTGATCGAGGTTGCAGAGGCTGGCAAGCCCATAACGGTTGGCCTTGTGTATCAGCGTATGCGCCGGGAATGGCGGCTCCATGCCACCGGCCTTGCCGGCGTCAGTGCCGATCGTCTCGCTGCCCCAGCCCTTGATGTCCTTGCTGATCAGGAACTGGATGGTTTCCGCCGTCGGACCCGGCGTATGTGGGCCGGTCTCGTTGGCGTTGAGGAACTCGGCTTCGGAGCCGTTGCGCTTGTACCAGTCGGTACGCATCACCACCCATTCACCGGCATTGATGGCGCCATGCTTGGCTTCCCATGCCTTGACGTGGTCGACTGTGAGCAGGAAATCGTGGTCGGCGGCGGCTTCCTTCGAGCAGTCGATGACATTGACAGGGCCGACGAAGTTCTGTGCCGGAATGGTGTCGGTGGCGCCGTCTGGATAATCCTTGCCGGTGATCCAATGCTGCGGTGCGTCGAAATGCGTGCCCGAATGTTCACCGAGCTTCAGCCAATTCCACGCCCACCACGGGCCGTTCTTGTCATACCGGGAGATGCTATGGATTTCGACCTTCGGCGTGTCGACGGCGAGCTCCGGCGGCAGCTTGATCAACGGCGTATCGGGTCCGAGCGGCGCCGACAGGTCGACCACCTTGATGGCGCCTGAAAGAAGCTGGCCGGCGACTTCGCCGAGGAGTTTTTGGGTGTCCATGGTCTGTGTTCCCTCTTTCGTGATGATGATCAAGGCTCGTCTCGGCCCTTAATATCCTACTAGACGAAAACATATGCATCTGCAATTATCTTTAAGCATAAAGGAAATGGGACCGGGGCGTGAGCGAGTTCGACGCCATCTTTGTCGGGGCGGGCCACAACAGTCTGGCATGCGCCGCGCATTTGGCGCTCAAAGGCTGGAAAACCGGGATTTTCGAGCGCAGTGCAACAATCGGCGGCGCCGTCCAGACCCGCGAATTCACCCTTCCGGGTTTCCGCCACGATTTCGGCGCGATGAATCTGAGCTTGTTTGCCGGCTCGGCGTTCCACCGGAAATATGCAAATGAATTGAACCGGAAAGGACTGGAGTTCGCACCGGCCGGCGACTGTTTCGCAAGTGCCTTCCAGGACGGACGCTGGTTCGGCGTCAGCAGCGACCTGGAAAAGACCGCGGCGCGCATGGCTGCCTTTTCAGCCGCCGATGCCGCGACATGGCGCAGGCTGGTTGCCGCCTTTCCCGCAGAGGCCGAACACCTGTTCCGGCTTCTGGGATCGCCGATGACCGCTCGCGCCCTGGCCGGCACGGCATGGAACCTGTGGCGCAAGAAGGGTATGTCCGGCGCGCTCGATACCGGCCGGCTGTTGCTGTCGTCTCCTCGCGCGTGGCTGGAGGAAAATTTCGAGTCAGCCCATGTGCGGGCGACGCTCGCCACCTGGGGCATGCATCTCGACTTCGCGCCCGACATCGCCGGCGGTGCGGTGTTCCCCTATCTGGAATCGATGGCCAACCAGAGTTTCGGCATGGTGCTGGGCAAGGGCGGGGCAGATACCATCATCCGGGCCCTGTCGGGCATGGTGATGTCTGCAGGCGGCAAGGTCGTCACCGGTGCCGAGGTGGCCGAGATCACGGTTTCCGCCGGCAAGGCGACCGGCGTGCGGCTCGCGTCCGGCGAGACGCATACCGCGACCAAGGCAGTCATCGCCTGCGTGGCGCCAAGCGCGCTGACCGGCAAGCTGCTGTCCAATGGTTCGGGTGACGCCGGCTTCGACACGGCGATGAAAAAGTTTCGCCACGCACCCGGCACGATGATGATCCATCTGGCGCTCGACGACCTGCCGGACTGGCGCGCCGGCGCCGAGTTGCGGCAGTTTGCCTATGTGCATCTGTCTCCCTCGCTCGACGCCATGTCGCGCACCTATCAGCAGGCGATGGCAGGCATGCTGCCGGACGAGCCTGTGCTGGTCGTCGGCCAGCCGACGGCGATCGACCCGACACGAGCACCCGCAGGCAAACACGTGCTGTGGGTGCAGGTGCGCATGCTGCCCGCCGAAATCCTCGGCGATGCGGCCGGCAAGATCGCGCCCGCGCATTGGGACCAGGTCAAGGAAGTCTACGCCGAGCGCGTTCTCGACATCATCGAGAGCTACGCACCCGGCCTGCGCAACAAGATCCTCGGCCCGGCGGTGTTTTCGCCCATCGATCTAGAGCGCGAGAATCCGAACCTCGTCGGCGGCGACCAGGTCTGCGGCAGCCACCATCTGGCGCAGAATTTCCTGTTTCGACCGGCGCGCGGTTTTGCCGGCTGGAACACGCCAATCGGCAATCTGCATCTCACGGGAGCCGCGACATGGCCGGGCGCCGGCACCGGTGCGGCCTCAGGCTACATGCTCGCGCAACAACTTGGCGGGAGGTAGGAGCCCTGGGATTTTCCGGGTGAAGTAGGGCAAGGCGCTGCTGCCCAAAGAGCCTGAACCGATGAACTGAGATTGCCGCGCAAAGACAATAAACCAACAAGGGGAACGACCATGACAATCAACAGACGCGAATTGCTCGGATACAGTGCCGCGGCACTCGGTGCGGCCGCCATCGGCCTGCCACAGATGGCCAAGGCGGCCGCCGGCGAACTGACCATCGCCTATAACGTCAACCTGCCGTCCTGGGATCCGACCACCGGACCATCGGCCGTCAACCCGACGATCCAGGGTCTCTACCAGTCGGTGTTCGACCAGTTCATCCCGCAAAAGCCGGACCTCTCCTTTGCGCCGGGCCTGCTCACCGAATGGGGCTGGAACGACGACCGCACGAAGATCATGATGACGGTGCGCGAAGGCGTCACCTGGCATGACGGCTCGCCGTTCACCGCCGAGGACGTGGTCTGGTCGCTGCAGCGGGCTGGTGACGAAAAGACCGGCAACCCGATCCAGTTCGTCTGGAAGAACGTCAACAACTTCAAGATCGACGGCAACAAGATCACCGGCGACGTCGTGCAGTTCGACCCGGTGTATTTCAAATGGATGTCGTTCCTGACCGGCTACATCATGCCCAAGGCCTATTACGAGAAAGTCGGTGCGGAAGGCTTTGAGAAGGCGCCGATCGGCACCGGCCCCTACATGGTGGAAAAATTCGAACGGAACGCCTTCCTGCGGCTGAAGGCCAGTCCGCACTACTGGGGCGGCAAGCCGGCCTTCGAGAATGTGACGATCAAGTTTGTTGCCGATGCCGCGAGCCGCGTCGCCGAAATCGAGTCCGGCTCCTCGCAGGTGACGCTCGAAATCCCTTATGAGGAGTATGACCGGCTGATCGCCAAGGACGGGCTCGCCGGCACCTGCAAGAACGTCTCCGACATCGGCATGATCTTCTTCAATGACATCGAAGCGATGCTGGACAAGAACGTCCGCCAGGCAGCCGTCATGTCGATCGACAAGAAGCTGCTGGTCGACCGCCTGCTGCGCGGCTACGGCCAGCCGATCGACACGCTTGAGACGCCGGAATACACGGCCTACGACGCGTCGATCAAGGTCGAGCACAATCCGGAAAAAGCCAAGGAATTGCTCGCCGCCTCCGGCTATTCGCCGGAAAAGCCGGTCAAGTTCACCATACAGACGACCAAGGGCTTCAAGCCCAAGGACTACGAGATGATCCAGGCGATCGTCGGCATGTGGCGCAAGGTCGGCATCGAGGCGACGATCGAGGTCTACGAGATCGCCAAGCACTACGAACTGCGCGCCGCCGACAAGCTGGCGCCGGCCGCCTTCTACAATTGGGGCAATGCCATCGGCGATCCGACCACCTCGACCGGCTTTGCCATGTATGGCCCGAGCCCGCATTCGGTGTGGGACAGCCAGGACCTGATCGACATGATCAACCCGCTGTGGGGCGAGAAGGACGAGGCCAAGCGCATTGCCGGCTGGAAGGCGGTCGACAAATACATCGCCGAGCAGGCCTACGTGCTGCCGCTGATGCAGTATGCGCAGCCGATCGTGCATGCCAAGGGTGTCAACGTGGTCCAGCATGTCTCCGGCGCGTTGCTGCCGGCCCTGATGACCCCGGCCTGATAGCGGCCTGGGATTGCCGCGCGCCGTCCATCGAGACGGCGCGCATTTCTATCCGGCATACGAGCCAGCGGGCTCCTGCAAAGATTTACATGCTTCTGCAAAGATTCCTGATCCGTCTTTTGACGATGCTGGTGACGCTGTTCGGCGTGGCCGTCGTCGTCTTTGTCGTGATCCGCGTTGCTCCGGGCGATCCGATCGCGATGATGCTGCCGCCCGGCGCCACGGAAGCCGACATCGCCCGGTTGCGCGCGCTCTACGGGCTCGACAAGACCATCGTGCAGCAATTCTTCATCTGGCTGTCCGGCGTTGTCAGGGGCGATTTCGGCACCTCGATCTCGCTGCGGCAGGATGTGCTGGGTCTTGTCTTCAACCGGCTGCCGGCGACGCTGGAGCTTGCCATCGTTGCCCTTGCGATGGCGGTGGCGATCGGCGGCACGACCGCGATCCTCGGTGCGCGCGAACGCGGCACGGCGGTCGAGGCCGGCATCGACATCGCCAGCGGTGCAGCACTTTCCATTCCAGACTTCCTGTGGGGCCTGGTGCTGATCCTGCTGTTCGGCGTGCTGGTGCCGATCTTCGACATTTCCGGCCGGGTGTCGCCGCAGCTCGACCTGCCCTTCGTCACCCAGTTTTATCTTGCCGAGAGCATCATTCGGCTGCGCTTCGATCTCACCTGGGATCTCCTCAAACACATGCTGATGCCGGCGGTTGCGCTGGCACTGCCGCTGGCGGCGATCATCTCGCAGCTGTTGAAACAGTCGCTGAAGGAAGTGCTCGACCTCGACTATGTCGTGCTGGCGCGGGTCAAAGGGTTTTCGGAAACGCAGGTCATCCTGCGCGAAGCGCTGAAGAACGCCGCCCTGCCAACGCTGACCCTGATCGGCGTACAGTTCACCTTCCTGATCGGCGGCACGGTCATCGTCGAGCGGTTGTTCTCCT
The DNA here is from genome assembly GCF_057784235.1 of Mesorhizobium sp. CNPSo 4670. NCBI lineage: Bacteria > Pseudomonadati > Pseudomonadota > Alphaproteobacteria > Hyphomicrobiales > Phyllobacteriaceae > Mesorhizobium > Mesorhizobium sp. CNPSo 4670. Next base: position 23,091 of record NZ_JBWJFQ010000025.1, read on the forward strand.
ATGAAGGCCTCGGCAATATGGCGATCGATGCCGTCATCAATCGCGATCTGCCGCTGATCCAAGGCATCGTGCTGGTCTTTGCGCTGCTGTTCGTATTGATCAACCTCACCGTCGACATGATGTATGCGCTGCTCAATCCGAGGCTGCGCCATGGATGAGGCGCGCGCTCCGAGGCGTGGCGTATCCCCCCGCTTGTGGCTGGCCGGCGGCTGGCTGCTGCTGGCGCTGCTGGCCGCAATCTTCGCGCCGCTGATCGCGCCGCAGGATCCGCTGGCGCAGGACCTGATGCTGGAGCGGCTGCCGCCGTTCTGGATGAGCGGCGCCGAGCCCGGCTATTGGCTCGGCACCGACAGCCTCGGCCGCGATCTGTTGTCGCGGCTGATCTTCGGCGGTCGAATCGCCTTTATTGTCGCCTTCGCGGCAGCCATCGCAGCGTGCCTGGTCGGCTCGACGCTCGGGTTGATATCAGGCTATTTCGGCGGCTGGGCCGACCGCATCATCTCGCGCATCGTCGACGTCTGGATGGCCTTCCCGCCGGTGCTGTTCGCCATCCTTCTGGTCGCCGTGCTCGGCACCGGGCTCAGCTCCGTCATCATCGCCATCGCCGTCATCGACTGGACCCGTTTCTGCCGGGTGATCCGGGCCGAGACCATGGGCCAGTCGCGCATGGACTTTGTCGAGAATGCCCGCATTGCCGGCTATGGCCGCATCGGCATCATGCTGCGTGAAGTGTTGCCCAATGTGGTGCCGTCGATCGTGGCGCTGCTGTCGTTGGAAATGGGCATCGCCGTCATCGTCGAGGCGATCCTGTCCTTCGTCAATCTGTCGATCTCGACCGACGATCCGACCTGGGGCGGTATCATCGCCGAGGGCCGGATTTCCATCCACCAGGCCTGGTGGGTGCTGGTGTTTCCGCTGATCACGCTGATCCTGACGGTGCTGTCGTTCAGCCAGTTCGGCGAGGCGTTGAAGACGCGTTTCGACCCGGTGCTGCGATGAGCGCTTGTCTCGACATCAGGGACTTAAGCGCCGTGCTGCCGAACGGCCAGCGCGTGCTGCGCTCGGTGTCGCTTTCCGTGCAACCGGGCGAGGTCCGCGCGCTGGTTGGCGAGAGCGGCGCCGGCAAGACGATGATCGGCAAAGCGGTGCTTGGCGTCTTGCCGTCGAGCGTGCGCATTGTCGAGGGAGATATGCTGCTTGAGGGCGAAGACCTCGGCAGGCTGCAGCCAAAGGCAAGGCGCACGCTGATCGGCGCACGCACGGCGCTGATCCCGCAGGATCCGCTGACCGCGCTCAACCCGTCACGCCGCATCGGTTCGCAGATGACCGACCGGCTGGTGCGGATCCTGGGCTGGAGCGGTGAGAGGGCCGATGCCCGAATTCGCCAGTTGCTCGACGAGGTGCAGATCCGCGACCCCGATCGCGTGCTGAAGAGCTACCCGCACGAGCTTTCCGGCGGCATGCGCCAGCGCGTGCTGATCGCCGCCGCCTTCGCCGCCGAACCACGGCTGATCGTCGCCGACGAGCCCACGACCGCACTCGATGTCACGGTGCAGAAACAGATCCTGCGGCTGATCGTGCAGTTGCAACGCGAGCACGGCACTGCGATCCTGTTCGTTACCCACGATCTCGGCGTCGTCGCCAAGATCAGCCAGAAGGTCTCGGTGCTCTATGCCGGCAAGGTGGTGGAGGAGGCCGAGACTGCAGCTCTCTTCGCCAGCCCACAGCACCCCTATACGCTGGCGCTGATGGCTGCCACGCCGCGCTACACCGACCCCTTCGCCTCGCTGAGGCCGGTGGACGAGGCGGTCCTGGCCGGGCTTGCCGCGGAGATCACCGCCGCCGACCAGACCTGGAGGCGGCCCCATGGCTGAGCCGCTGTTCAAGGTGCGCGGGCTGAAGGTCGCGCTGCCCGACATGACACGGAAGCCGCTGATCGGCCGCGCGCCGCTGGCTGAGATCCTGAAAGGCCTGGACTTCGACCTGCCCAGGGGCTCGGTGACCGGCATCGTCGGCGAATCCGGATCGGGCAAGTCGACCCTCGGCCGCGCCCTGGTGCGCCTCTTGGAACCCAGCGCCGGCAGCATCAGCTTCGAGGGCCGTGACATCACGCATCTGCCGGAGCCGGAACTCAGGCCACTGCGCCGCAACCTGCAGATGATCTTCCAGGATCCGATGTCGTCGCTCAACCCGCGCCGCACCATTGCCAGCATCATCGCTGCGCCGCTGAAGCAGAATGGCCTTGGCGACAATCTGAAGGCCCGCGTCGCCGAGGCCTTGCTGCGCGTCGGCCTGCCGCAAAGCTTCGCCAGCCGCTATCGCCACGAACTGTCGGGCGGCCAGCGCCAGCGCGTCGGTATTGCGCGCGCGTTGGCGCTGGCGCCGAAATTCGTGCTGGCCGACGAGATTGTCTCCGGCCTCGACGTGTCGACCCAGGCGCAGATCCTCACCCTTCTGGAGAAGCTTGCGGCCGAGATGGGCCTGACCGTCGCCTTCATCAGCCACGATCTGTCTGTCATTCGGAGGCTATGCCGGCAAGTGATCGTCATGCGCGAAGGTGTGATCGTTGAAGCGAGCGCCACCGACGCCTTGTTCGAACATCCGCAGCAAAGCTACACGCGCGACCTGATAGCAGCCATTCCGCTGCCCGAAATCGATGCCGGCTGGCTGGACATTTCTTCCGCCGCCAAGGCGACATGAATCCATACGCACGCCGAAAAGCGGGCCTCGGACGTGCGACGGGCAAATGACCAGGCCCCGCCCATGGAGGAGGACTGATATGAAGACGATACTTCGAAACGCCGCGCTCACCGCCGCTATCCTTGGCAGCGCCGGCATTGCCACCGCCAGTTCGATCCCCGGCATGCGCGGCCACGATCACACCGGCATCACGGTTCCCGACATGAAACAGGCGGTCGACTTCTTCACCGAGGTGGTCGGCTGCAAGAAGGCTATGTCGTTCGGTCCGTTCGCCGACGACAAGGGCACCTTCATGCAGGATGTGCTGGGCGTCGACAAGAAGGCGGTGATCGAGCAGATTACCACGGTTCGCTGCGGCACCGGATCGAACATCGAACTGTTCAAATACACCGCGCCCGACCAGAAGGATCTGACACCGAAGAACAGCGACATAGGCGGCTTCCACATCGCCTTCTATGTCGATGACGTCGCCGCCGCCAAAGCCTATCTCGACGCCAAGGGCGTCAAGACGCGCATGGGGCCGATACCGGTTTCCGAAGGGCCGGCCGCCGGCCAGACCATTCTCTATTTCCAGGCGCCGTGGGGTCTGCAACTAGAAGCGATCAGCTACCCCTCGGGGATGGCTTACGAGAAAGGCGCCGAGACCGTGCTGTGGAGCCCGAAGAACCCGGAAAAATAATCGGGGCGGCGCGCTTGCGCGAGGTCACGCAAGCGCGCCTTCGTGATATCCGGACAATCATTTCGATATAAAACTTTAAGCTTGAAATAATTTGCCGCCGGCGCGATACTGGAGCCAGCGAGCGAAGAGGAGATCGCACAAATGAAGGTTGCGGTTCTCGGCGGCGGACCAGCCGGCCTCTACTTTGCCATCTCGATGAAGCTGAGGGACGCCGCGCACGAGGTGACGGTGTTCGAGCGCAACCGCGCCGACGACACATTCGGCTGGGGTGTCGTGCTGTCGGCCGAGACGCTCGACAATTTGTCGAAGAACGATCCGGTCAGCGCCGTCTGGATCAAGAAGCATTTTGCCTACTGGGACGACATCGCCGTCATCCATGACGGTGTGCGCACGGTTTCGACCGGACACGGTTTCTGCGGCATAGGCCGCAAGCGGCTGCTGGTCCTGCTGCAGCGGCGCGCGCGCGAACTCGGCGTCAAGCTGATGTTCGAAACCGACATCGCCGATCCCCGGCCCTATATGGAGACGCATGATCTGGTCGTTGCCGCCGATGGCCTGAATTCCAAAGCGCGCAACACCTTCGTCGACATCTTCAAGCCCGACATCGACACCCGCAAATGCAAGTTCGTCTGGCTCGGCACCAACCAGAAATTCGACGACGCTTTCACCTTCATCTTCGAGAAAACCGAGCATGGCTGGGTGTGGGCGCACGCCTACCAGTTCGACAGTGACACCGCGACCTTCATCGTCGAGTGCAGCGAACAGACTTGGGCCGCTTTCGGCTTCGGCACGATGTCGCAGCAGGTATCGATCGCCGTCTGCGAGCGCATTTTTGCCAAGCATCTTGGCGGCCATGCACTGATGACCAATGCCAACCATATTCGTGGTTCGGCCTGGATCAATTTCCCGCGCGTGCTGTGCGAACGCTGGTCCTACAAGAACCTGGCGCTGATGGGCGATGCTGCCGCATCGGCGCATTTCTCGATCGGCTCCGGTACCAAGCTGGCGCTGGAAAGTGCGGTGGCGCTGGCAGAGTATGTCGAGTCCGAGCCGGACCTCGACGCCGCGTTCCGCAAATATGAGGATGCCCGCCGCACCGAGGTGCTGAAGCTGCAATCGGCGGCACGCAATTCGCTCGAATGGTTCGAGGAGGTCGAGCGCTATCTCGGCCTCGATCCGGTGCAGTTCAACTATTCGCTTTTGACCCGCTCGCAACGCATCAGCCACGAGAATTTGCGGCTGCGCGATGCCGCATGGCTGGGCGGCGCGGAGGAATGGTTCCAGCGCCAGGCGGGCGCTGGTGGCAACAGCCTGCGCCGCGCGCCGATGTTCGCGCCATTCAAGCTGCGCGACATGACACTGCAGAACCGCATCGTCGTCTCGCCGATGGCGCAGTACAGGGCCGTCGACGGCTGCCCGACCGACTGGCATTTCACCCACTATGCCGAACGCGCCAAGGGCGGCGCCGGCCTCATCTATATCGAGATGACCTGCGTCAGTCCCGAGGGCCGCATCACACCAGGCTGTCCCGGGTTCTATGCGCCAGAACATGAGGTGGCGTGGAAACGGCTGGTTGATTTCGTCCACGCCGAGACAGAAGCGAAGATCTGCGCCCAGATCGGCCATTCCGGAGCCAAGGGCTCGACCCGGCTCGGCTGGGAGGGTACCGATGTCCCGCTGCCCTCTGGCAACTGGCCTGTGATGGCGGCATCGGCCGTTGCGTGGTCGCCGCAGAACCAGGTGCCGAAGGCCATGGACCGCTCCGACATGGACAAAGTGCGCGACGAATTCGTGGCCTCGGCCGAAATGGCCGATCGTTGCGGATTCGACATGCTCGAGATCCATGCCGCGCACGGCTATCTCCTGTCGTCCTTCATCACGCCGGTCACCAACCGTCGCACCGACGCCTATGGCGGCTCACTCGAAAACCGCATGCGCTATCCCCTCGAAATCTTTCGCGCGGTACGCGCCGCCTGGCCAGCGGAGAAGCCGATCTCGATGCGCATTTCGGCCAATGACTGGGTCGGCATCGAGGGCGTCACTCCAGCCGACGCGGTCGAGATCGCACGGCTGCTGCATGAGGCCGGTGTCGACATCTGCGACGTCTCGGCCGGCCAGACCTCGGCATTGGCAAAGCCGGTCTACGGCCGCATGTTCCAGACACCGTTTTCCGACCGCATCCGCAATGAGGTCGGCATGGCGACGATGGCGGTCGGCAACATTTACGAGCCGGACCATGTCAATTCGATCCTGATGGCCGGCCGCGCCGATCTCGTGGCACTGGCACGGCCGCATCTCACCGATCCCTACTGGACGCTGCATGCGGCGGTGACGCTCGGCGACCGTGGCGTCAAATGGCCGGATCCCTATCTGCCCGGGCGCGACCAGCTCTACCGGCTGGCCGAGCGCGACGCCGCGGCGGGGCTGAAAGTATGAGCGCCGCCGCAACGATTGCCGGCAAGCATGCGCTGGTCACCGGTGGGGGCTCCGGCGTCGGCCGGGCCATCGCGCTGGCGCTGGCGGGTGCAGGCATCGACGTGACCATTTGCGGCCGCCGCCAGGCGGAAATCGCCAAGGTGGCTAGCGAAAGCGACCGCATCTTCGACATTGCCGCCGACGTCACCGATGAGGCGACAATGGCGTCGCTTTACGAGACTGCCGAAGCCGCGCGCGGCCCGTTCGACATCGTCGTCGCCAATGCCGGCATGGCCGGCAGCACACCGGCGCACAAGACCACTCTTGCCGACTGGCAGCGGACGCTCGATGTCAATTTGACCGGTGCCTTCCTGACGGTGAAGCCGGCATTGGCAGGCATGGCTGCTCGGAAGACAGGTCGGATCGTATTCGTCGCCTCGACCGCCGGCCTGAAAGGCTACGCCTACGTCGCGCCCTATGTTGCCGCCAAGCATGGCGTCGTCGGCCTGATGCGGGCGCTGGCGGCCGAGACCGCCAAATCCGGCATCACCGTCAACGCGGTGTGTCCGGGTTTCGTCGAGACCGAGATGCTGGAGGAGTCCATCCAGCGTATCATCGACAAGACCGGCCGTTCAGCCGAGCAGGCACGGTCGAGCCTTGCCTCGACCAACCCGCAAGGCCGCTTCATCCAGCCGCAAGAAGTTGCCGCCGCCGTACTTTGGCTGTGTGGCGATGCCGCGGCGTCGATCACCGGACAGGCGATTTCCATTTCAGGAGGCGAAACATGGTAGCCGGCCCCCTGCCCGCGCCGACCGGACCCGGCAAGGACCGGCTGCGTCTGTGGATACGCCTGCTGCGTGCCTCGCGCACGATCGAGGCCGAACTGCGCGAGCGCCTGAAGAAGGACTTCAACACGACGCTGCCGCGCTTCGACGTGATGGCGGCACTCTATCGCGCGCCGGAAGGCATGCTGATGAGCGACCTGTCGCGCTTTCTTTTGGTATCGAACGGCAATGTCACTGGCATCGTCGATCGGCTCGTATCAGAGGGACTTGTCGCCCGTGCTCGCCGCAATGGCGACCGCCGCACCTCGATGGTGCGGCTGACCGAGGACGGTGTGAAGTCCTTCGATATCATCGCCGCCGCGCATGAAGGCTGGATCGGTGAATTGCTGGGCAAGGTCAGCGAGGACGACGCGCGCCGGCTGACCGGCATGCTGACCTCGTTCCGCAGCAACTGGGAGGGACGTGAATGACCGGGATGGCCGGCCTCGAGCCGAAGCATTTCCTCTGGCAAGTCGAGGGCAGGATCGCCAAGGTTCGGCTCGACCGGCCTGAGCGCAAGAACCCGCTGACCTTCGACTCCTATGCCGAGTTGCGCGACACATTCCGCGACCTCGTCTATGCCGACGACATCGACGCCGTGGTGTTCCTGTCCAATGGCGGCAATTTCTGTTCCGGCGGCGATGTCCACGACATCATCGGGCCGCTGGTCAAGATGGACATGAAAGAGCTTCTCGCCTTCACCCGCATGACTGGCGATTTCGTCAAGGCAATGCTGAATTGCGGTAAGCCGATCATTGCAGCGGTCGACGGCGTTGCGGTCGGCGCCGGCGCCATCATCGCCATGAGTTCCGACATCCGCATCGCCACGCCGGAGGCCAAGACCGCATTCCTGTTCACCCGCGTCGGCCTCGCCGGCTGCGACATGGGCGCCTGCGCGATCCTGCCGCGCATCATTGGCCAGGGCCGTGCCGCCGAGCTGCTCTACACCGGCCGCACCATGACGGCAGCGGAGGGCGAGCGCTGGGGGTTCTACAACCGGTTGGTCGATGCCGCTTCGCTTGAGGCCGACGCGCTCGATATGGCGGCGCGCATCGTCTCCGGCCCGACCTTTGCCCACGGCATCACCAAGACGCAGCTCAACCAGGAATGGTCGATGGGTCTCGACCAGGCGATCGAGGCCGAAGCGCAGGCGCAAGCGATCTGCATGCAGACCCGCGATTTCGAACGCGCCTACAAGGCGTTCGTGGCCAAGGAAAAGCCGGTGTTCGAGGGCAATTGATGGCTGACAAGAGTTTCCTCTCCTGGCCGTTCTTCGGAGACCGCCATCGCCAACTGGCCGAGCGGCTGGAGACATGGTGCGCGAAAAACCTGCCGGTCGACCATCATGACGTCGATGCCGCCTGCCGCGATCTGGTGGGCAAGCTCGGCAGGGACGGCTGGCTGAAGCCGACGGCTGTAGACACGGACAATCCCGGCCCCCTCGACGTGCGCACGCTGTGCATCACGCGCGAGACGCTCGCCCGCCATGACGGCCTGGCCGATTTCGCCTTCGCCATGCAAGGGCTGGGCACCGGCGCGCTCAGCCTGTTCGGCTCGCCCGAGCAGCAACAATGGCTGGCAAAGACACGTGCCGGCAAGGCGATTTCCGCCTTCGCCCTGTCGGAACCGCGCTCCGGCTCGGACGTCGCCAACACCGAAATGACGGCGACCCGCGGCGGCGACGCCTATGTTCTGTCTGGTGAAAAGACCTGGATCTCCAATGGCGGCATCGCCGATCTCTACGTCGTCTTTGCCCGCACCGGCGAAGCGCCGGGCGCCAAGGGGCTTTCCGCCTTTCTGGTGCCGGGCGATGCCAAAGGCCTTGGCATCGCCGAGCGTCTCGAAGTGATCGCGCCGCATCCGCTGGCGCGGCTGTCGTTCGAGCAGGTTCGCCTCCCCGCCTCGGCGCTGATCGGCAAATCAGGCGACGGCTTCCGCATCGCCATGTCTGTGCTTGACGTGTTCCGTTCGACAGTCGGTGCGGCAGCGCTCGGCTTTGCCCGCCGCGCGCTGGATGAAAGCATCAAAAGGGTGGCCGAGCGCAAACTGTTCGGCGCGCCGATGGCCGAGTTGCAGATGGTGCAGGGCCATATCGCCGACATGGCACTCGACGTCGATGCGGCGGCGCTTTTGGTCTACCGCGCCGCCTGGACCAAGGATATGGGTGCCGCGCGCGTCACCCGCGAGGCGGCGATGGCCAAGCTGTTCGCCACCGACAAGGCGCAAGAGGTCATCGACAAGGCCGTACAGCTGCATGGCGGCGACGGCGTTCGCAAAGGCCATATCGTCGAAAGTCTGTATCGCGAGATCCGCGCGCTGCGCATCTACGAGGGTGCCTCGGACGTGCAGAAGGTGGTGATTGCGCGACAGGTGATGGGCGCGGCCTGACGGCAGGAAATTGACGGGCATTCGATTTTGAGACTTGGTTTTTGGACTACCGGGAGGTTTTGAATGCACGAGATTCTGCAGCCGGAAGGCTGGGCAAAACCAGTCGGCTACGCCAATGGCGTCGCGGCGCGCGGCAAGCTCGTCTTCGTCGGCGGACAGGTCGGCTGGAACGGGCAGTGCCAGTTCGAGACCGACGATTTCGTCGGCCAGGTGCGGCAGACGCTTGAGAACATCGTGGCGGTGCTTGCGGAAGCCGGGGCCGGGCCGCAGCATATCACCTCAATGACCTGGTACTTCACCGACAAGGCCGAATACCGCGCCAACCTCCGGGGCATCGGCGAGGCCTACCGCGAGGTGATCGGCCGGCATTTTCCGGCAATGGCCGCCATGCAGGTGATGGCGCTGGTGGAGGACCGCGCCAAGGTCGAGATCCAGGCCACAGCCGTTATTCCGGACTAACCGATTGGTCATTCCGGATTAACCGATTGGTTATTCCGGATTGAGTTATCCTCGATAGCCCGCCTGCCTCAAAATCGGCAGCACATGGTCGCAGAAATAGGGCAGTTCCTGCGTGTAGTTGACGAAGGACAGCGCGATCCCCTGATAGCCCTGCTCGGCAATGGCGACCATGTCGGCGGCGATCGTTTCCGGCGTTCCAATCAGCGGATAGGTGCCGGCGCCGCCGGCGAAACGCTGCCGGTAGCGGTCATAGGCATGCGGGTCGTGCGATTGCGAGAATTCCTTCTTGCCGGCCATGTGGGCATCGACCGCGTCGTGGTCAGCCATATCAACAGCATAGCGCGCGTAGTAGGCCTGCGCCTCTTCCATCGTCGGGCGGCAAACGACATGCGCCACCGTGTAGACGCCGACATCACGGCCCACCTTGTCGGCGCGTTCGCGTATGTCGGCGACGTGCTTGCCGGCATCGCTCATCTCGGAAAAGGTCGTGAACAGGTAGTCGCATCTGGCGGCGGCGAAATCGCGGCCCGGCCCGCCGAAAGCGGCGTTCATCGTCACCGGGCGCGGAACTTGCAGGCTGGCCGGACGGCTGACCGCTTCCTTGAGGCGATAATAGGTGCCTTCATAGTCTAGAGGCTCGCTCGAAGCATAAAGCCGTTCGAGGATCTCGATCCATTCGGCCGCCTGGTCGTAGCCCTTTTCGACCAGCGGCGTGCCGAACATGCCGAATTCCTTCGGGTTCCAGCCGCAGACAATGTTGAGGCCGGCGCGGCCCTGGCTGATATGGTCGACGGTCGCCAGCGCCTTGGCGGCGTAGAGCGGATGCACGAGCGGCACATGCACGGTCATGAACAGGCCGATCCGTTCGGTGGCCATGGCGAGTGCCGCCGCCCAGGTGAAGGTCTCGAACGACCATTCGCGCACCTTGTTGCGGCCGCCAAAACCGCGCCAGCGCGCGATCGGCAGCATGAATTCCAGCCCTGCGCGGTCGGCGATCTGGGCCGCCGTCAGATTGTCCTGCCAGCTTGCCGCCCAGCGTTCCGGAACGTCGGTGATGGCAAGGCCGCCATCGGCATTGGTCGAAAAGACGCCGAGGTTGAGTTTGTTCGGGCCGTGCAGGGGATGCGCTTTGATCATGTCCGGAACTCGTGGCGGGAGAGTCCACGCTAGGCCCGCGCGAAAATATTTCAAGCCTGAAATAGCTTCGCCTGACGGTCGTTTGCGGATATGGATTCTGCCAGAGCGAGAAAGGGGACGGGCATGAGCGAGTTCCGCCAGAAGTGTAGCGTCAAGACGAACCTCGTTGGTTCCTTTGCCGCTATTCCCCACCCCGTCGCGATCGAAGTGATGGCGCAGTCCGGCCTCGATTTTCTCTGCATCGACTGGGAGCATGCCCAGATCTCGCGCGACATGATCGAGACCATGGTGCGAGCGGCCGACGTGCATCGCGTGCCGGCGATGGTGCGCGTTCCCGGCCATTCGCCGGAAGCCATCCAGGCGGCGCTGGACAGCGGCGCGCAAGGCGTCCTGATCCCACGCGTCTCGACCGCCGCCCAGGCGGCGATGGCCGTCAAAGCCTCGCGCTATCCGCCACAGGGCGAGCGTGGCGTCGGGCCCGGCCGTGCGGCCGGCTACGGCTATCGCATTCCCGAATATCTCGCCGGCGCCAATAATATGATCGTCGTCGCGGTCCAGGTCGAGACATCGGAAGGGCTGGCCAACATCGAAGCGATCGCCGCCGTACATGGCGTCGACGTGATCTTCGTCGGCCCCGGCGATCTTTCGGTGTCGATCGATGCGATCGGACCGAAAGGCGCCGACAAGCTCACCGAGGCAATCCGCAGGATCATCGGCGTCACGGTTGCGCATGGCAGGACATCAGGCATCTTCTGCGCAAAACCGCAGGACGTCTCCCAATGGGCCGCCATCGGCGCCAGCTTCTTCGTGCTGGCCAGCGACACGATGTTTCTCGGCGCGGGCGTTGCCGCCGGCACCGCCGCCGCGCGGGCCGAGCTGGCGCGAGACGGCCGTAGCTAGCGCAAAAAGGCGTATTGGTCGGGCAACAGGCCGGTCAAACTTTTTAAGCTTAAAACTTTCGCCTTGAAAAGCGCCGCGCTTTGGATAAGCATTCCAAGATCGATGGCGACTGCGATACCGGACGGGCTTGCCGGCGGCAGTCCATCGTGGTGTTCCGGGTGGGAGGGGTTTTCAGTCCTTGTCGTTCATGCTGCCCCAGTCGTCGTCCAGCGCGCGCTATGCCTTCGACGGCATTCGCGCCCAAATCCGTGACCTGCATACCGAGAACATCGCCAACCTCGCCGTTCGGGCGCGCGAACTCGGCGACGTCATCGCGCTCTGGTACGGCGAAGGCGACATGGTGACGCCCGCTTTCATCCGCGATGCGGCCAAGGCTGCCTTCGATGAAGGCCTGACCTTCTACGTTCCCAACATGCGCGGCCATGGCCCCCTGAATGAGGCGCTGTCGGAGTACCAGACGCGCATCCACGGCCGGTCGATCCCGATCGCCCGCACCACGGTCACGCCGGGCGGCATGCAGGCGCTGTACCTGGCGCTGGAGCTGCTGGTCGATACCGGCACCAACGTCGTCTATGTCGCGCCGCAATGGCCCAACATCCACAACGCCATCCACTTGATCGGCGGCGAGCCACGGCCGTTCTCGCTCGACTTCAATGGCGACTGGCATCTCGACCTCGACCGGCTGTTCGCTTCCTGCGATGCCCGCACGCGGGCGATCTTCCTGTCGACGCCGTCCAACCCGACCGGCTGGACCGCCTCTGCCGAGGAAATGCGTGCGCTGCTCGAGTTCAGCCGGCGCACCGGCATCTGGATCATCTCCGACGAGGTCTACGGCCGGCTCTATTTCGATGGCGATGTTGCGCCCTCCATCCTGCAGATCGCCGAGGATGGCGACAGGGTGCTGTCGGTTAACAGCTTCTCGAAGGCCTGGGCGATGACCGGCTGGCGCATCGGCTGGCTGACGCATCCGTCCGGGGTGGCCGACCAGCTCGGCGCCATGACGCAATATGTCAACAGCGGCACCTCCGCGCCGATCCAGGCCGGTGCGGTTGCAGCGATCCGCCAGGGCGAGCCGCTGGTCGAGGAGATCAGGCAGCGGATCAGGACTGGCCTTGACCTCGCCTATGACCGGCTGGCGCAAATTCCAGGCGTCATCCTGCCAACGAAACCGCGCGGCGGCATGTATGCCTTCTTTGCCATGGAGGGCGAGAGCGACGCACGGCGCGCCTGCACCAGGATTCTCGAGACGGCGCGCGTCGGCCTGGCGCCCGGTCATCTGTTCGGAAGTTCGGCAACGGCCTTCCTGCGGATGTGCGTGTGCCGTGAACGCAAAGAGATAGCGACCGCGCTCGACCGCATGGTCGCGGCCATGAATTGACGCCCTGCCGACGGTGGGACGGCAAGAAACCGTGCGGGGCCAACCCCGCCCGATCAACAACCAGAGGGAACACCCCAGAGGGAATACCATGAATCTGAACCGTCGCAATCTCATGCTTCTCGCCGCCGCCATAGGCATCGCCGCCGGCCCCGCTACCGCCTATGCCGCCGACGTCCTCAATGTCGGCGCCTACCCGACCAACCCGCCCTTCGAGTACAAGAACGAGAGCGGGACGTTCGAGGGCTTTGAAGTCGACATCGTCAACGAAGCAGCCAAGCGCATCGGCATGACCACGGATATCGCCGACCTCGGCTTCCAGGCATTGTTCGCAGCCACCACCTCGAAGCGCATCGATGTCGCCATCTCGTCGATCACCATCACGCCCGAGCGGCTGAAGTCGCAGTCGTTCACGCAGCCCTATTATGATTCCGACATGGGCATCGCCACCAAGACCGACAGCCCGATCAAGGCCGAAGCCGACCTCAAGGGCAAGATCGTTGGCGTGCTGTCCGGCTCGACGGGCGAAACCTGGGTCAAGGGGCATCAGGAAGCCGACGGCTTCGCCGACGTGAAGGGCTATGACACGCAGCAGAACCTGCTGCTCGATCTCAGCGCCGGACGTGTCGATGCGGCCGTCAGCGACATCCCTGGCATGCAGTACTCCTTCACCAAAATGAAGGACCTGACAGTCAAGGAGCGCATCAAGACCGGCGAGCAGTACGGCCTGATGATGACCAAGGACCACCCGCTGCTCGGCAAGCTGAACGACGCGCTGACCGCGATGAAGAAGGACGGCACGCTGGCCGCGATCCACAAGAAGTGGTTCGGCAGCGACGCGCCCGCCGATTCTTCGACCGTCAAGGAAATGCCGCTGCCGAAGGCCTGAGCGGCGACTGACAGACCAGAGGCGTGCCGGCTCGAAAGGCCGGCACGTCCTGTTTTCATTCGTGCCCTTCCCGGAGCCGTAGTTTGGTACGGCGCAGCCGATTTCGGTGTTCGGGTCTTGCTCTGGCGTCACTGGACGCAAAACGGTTCGGGAACGCTCCCATGTCGCTGATCGACACCTTCTTCAATCCCGATGTCATCATGTCCAGCCTGCCGGCGCTGCTGCGCGGCTTCATGAACACGCTGCTGCTCGGCATCTTGAGCATCGGCATCGGCATCCCCATCGGCCTGGCGATCAGCCTGATACGGCTTTATGCGCCGAAGCCGTTGCGGTGGCTTGCGGTCGGCTACACCGACATCTTCCGCGCCCTCCCGGTGCTGGTCGTCCTGATCCTGATCTATTATGCGCTGCCCTTCCTCGGCATACGCCTGTCGTCCTGGGCGTCCGCCGTGACGGCCTTCGCCATCATTATGTCGGCCTACTCGGCCGAAGTGTTCCGCTCTGGCATCGAAAGCATTCCGCGCGGCCAGTTCGAGGCCTCGCAGGCGCTCGGCCTGCCGTTCCTTTTGACCTTGCGCAAGGTGGTGCTGCCGCAGGCGATCCGCGTGGTCATCCCGCCGATGACCAGCAACTGCGTCTCGATGTTCAAGGACACTTCGCTTGCCTCGACCGTGGCGCTGCCGGAACTGTTGAAGGAAGCGACCAACGCGCAGTCGCTCTACGCCAACCCCTCGCCGCTGATCGGCGCAGCACTCGTCTATCTCATCTTCCTCTGGCCGATGGTCCGCCTCGTCAGCTTGCTTGAAGAACGTTTCAAGACCGAAAAGACGCGCTGACCTCGCAAATCAATCCACCCGCCAAGAACTTCGCAGGAGCCGACCTTGAACAAACATCAAACCGACCATGCGAGCGCCGCCGCGTTCCCCGTCGATACCATCCGCGCCATGTTTCCAGCCTTGCAGCGGGCCGGCGATTTCATCTTCATGGACAATGCCGCCGGCGCGCAGATCCCGCAAAGCGTGCTCGACGCGGTGACCAACCATCTGGTTTCGCACAACGTGCAGCGCGGTGGCCGCTATGGCCGCAGCGTCACCGTCGACCAGTCGGTCGCCGACGCCCGCGAGAGTGTCGCACTTCTGATAAACGCCGCCAGCCCGGCCGAAATCTGCTTCGGCATGAACGCCACCTCGTTCATCCGCCTGGTCAGCCTCGGCATCGGCCAGATGCTTCAGGAGCGCGACGAGATCGTTATTACCGACATGGACCACGACGCCAACATCGCCACATGGCTGGCGCTGGAGTCCGCCGGCGCCAAGTTCAAATGGTGGCGCATGCGCGAAGACGGCAATTTGCATGTCGACGATCTGCGCCCGCTGGTTTCCGATCGTACCCGGCTGGTCGCCTGCACGGTCACAGCGCATTCGATCGGCTCGATCGTCGACGTCGCAGCGGTTGCCAAGATCGCCCGCGCCGCCGGCGCCGAGGTGTTCCTCGACTGCGTGCACTACGGGCCGCATGGGCTGATCGACGTGCAGGCCTGGGATTGCGATTATCTGGTCTGTTCCGGCTACAAGAACTTCTCGCCACATATGGGCTTCCTGTGGGGGCGCTTCGAGACGCTGAAGCGGCTGCCGACCTTCCGCGAGGATTTCATCCCCGACGAGCCGCCCTACAAGGTCGAGGCCGGCACCTTCATCTACGAGAACGTCTCGGGCATGGATGCGGCCGTGCAGTATCTCGAACTGATCGGCCGCAATCTGGCGCCATCCAACAACCGCTCGCGGCGCGAAAACATCGTCGCCGGCATGGGCGCCATCCGCGACTATGAGCTGGTGCTGGCGCGCGAGATGCTTGGCGTGCTCAAGGATTGCGGCGCGACGATCTACGGCGTCGCCGAGGAAGCCCGCATAAACGAACGCGTCCCGACCTTCTGCTTCAACATCGGCAAACTGTCGCCGCAGCGGATCGTCGAGGAAATGGCCGACATGCAGATCGGCATCCGCGACGGCCACATGTACGCGCCGCGGCTGATGAAGCGGCTCAACCTGTCGATGGACAGCGGCGCCATCCGCGCATCGCTGGTCCACTACAACACGGTTGAGGAGATCAGGCGCTTTGGCGAGGCGCTGCGCACCATCATCGCCAAGCTGTCGTAAGCGGCTTGGCCCAGGGTGTGTTGAGATTCAGGTCAGGCCGAGTCGAGAATGGTGGCTTCCGAGAACCGGAACGGAGCGTACTTAAGGTACGTGAGCACCGGAAGCGCAGGAAGCCGCCATTCGCAGGCCGGCCTCACCTGAATATCGACACGCCCGGTCAGGCGGCCGTCTTCTTTGCCAGCCTCGCCTTGATCGAAGCGACGTCGGCGCGCGGCGTCGCGGCGAACAGCGTCTTGGTGTAGCTGTGCTTGGGGTCGGCGAAGACCTCTTCGCGCGAGCCGTATTCGACCGCTTCGCCGAAATACATCACCATCACGTCGTCGGCGATGTAGCGCACCACCGACAGGTCGTGGCTGATGAAGACATAGGTCAGCTGGAATTCGTCCTGCAGGTCGGCGAGCAGGTTGAGCACCTGCGCCTGCACAGACAGATCGAGAGCCGAGACCGGCTCGTCGAGCACCAAGAGGCTGGGGTTGAGCATCAGCGCACGGGCGATGGCGATACGCTGGCGCTGGCCGCCGGAAAACATATGCGGATAGCGATTGTAGTGCTCGGGTCCGAGACCGACCTTCTTCAGCATCTTCATGGCAAGGTCGCGCCGTTCCTCGGCCGGCTTGCCGGTGTTGATCAGCAGCGGTTCGCCCAGCACGTCGCCGATCTTCTGGCGAGGGTTGAGCGACCCGTAAGGGTTCTGGAAAACGATCTGCACCTTGCGGCGCATCTCCTTGCTCAGCCCGTCCTTGGCGATGTCGACCTTGTTGCCGTCGATGAACAGTTCACCCGAAGTCGCAGGATCGATCAGGGTGATGATGCGGGCAAGCGTCGACTTACCGCAGCCGCTTTCACCGACGATTGCGAGCGTCTTGCCCTTGTCGACGCTGAACGAGACACCCTTGACCGCATGCACTGTGCGCTGTGCGCGAAACAGCCCGCCCCCGACATGATAGTCGCGGACGATATTCTTGCCTTCGACGACCTTGATGCTCATGCGGCGGCTCCCGAAGGCGCCGGCTCGAACATCATGTCGGAAACGGTCGGCAGCCGGTCGCCGACGGCATTCTCCGGCAGCGCCGACAAAAGCGCGCGCGTGTAGTTGCTCTTCGGCGATTCAAACAGCGACAGCACGTCGGCCTCTTCCATCTTGCGGCCCTTGTACTGGACGATGACGCGGTCGGCGGTTTCTGCCACGACGCCCATATTGTGGGTGATCATGATCAGCCCCATGCCGTATTTGGCCTGCAACGAAACCAGGAGATCGAGTATCTGCTTCTGGATGGTGACGTCGAGGGCGGTGGTCGGCTCGTCGGCGATCAGCAGCTTCGGATTACAAGCGATGGCGATGGCGATCATGACGCGCTGGCACTGGCCGCCCGACATCTGGTGAGGGAACGAGTTCAGCCGTTCCGCCGGCTCGGCAATACCGACCTGCGTCAAGAGTTCGATGGCGCGCTCCCGGCGCTGCGCAGCGTCCATACCCATATGGAAACGCAGCACCTCTTCGATCTGGAAGCCGACGGTGAAGCAGGGATTGAGGCTGGCCATCGGCTCCTGGAAGATCATCGACATGTCCTTGCCGACGATCTTGCGCCGCTCGGCAGGGCTCAACTTCAGAAGATCGCGGCCATTGAAGCTCATGCGGTCGGCGGTGACAGTGGCCGTCCATGGCAAAAGGCCCATGACCGCCAGCATCGACACCGATTTGCCGGAACCGGATTCGCCGACGATCGCCAGCACTTCGCGCTCGTCGACATGGAGCGACACACCGTCAACGGCGCGGAAAGAACCGGAAGCGGTCTGGAACTCGACGACGAGGTTCTGGATATCGAGCAGCGCCATCACGACCTCCTCAGTTTCGGATCGAGGGCGTCGCGCAGACCGTCGCCGATCAGATTGATGGCAAGCACAGTGATGAGGATGGCAAGACCGGGGAAAGTCACGACCCACCAGGCGCGCAGGATGAACTCGCGCGCCGAAGCGAGCATCGTTCCCCATTCGGGCGTCGGCGGCTGGGCGCCGAGGCCGAGGAAGCCCAGAGCGGCCGCCTCGAGGATGGCGTTGGAAAATGACAGCGTGCCCTGGACGATCAGCGGTCCCAGGCAATTCGGCAGAATGGTGCGAAGCATCAGCCTGATATGGCCGGCGCCGGCGACCTTCGCCGCCACGACATATTCGCGGCTCTTCTCCGCCATCACCGCAGCGCGCACCAGCCGCGCGAAATGCGGCTGCAGGACAAGCGCGATGGCCAGCATCGCATTGAACAGGCCGGGGCCAAGGATGGTGACCAGAACGAGCGCCAGGAGCAGCGACGGGAACGCCAGGATAAGGTCCATCACGCGCATGATCGCGACGTCGACCCAGCCGCGGAAATAGCCGGCCAACAGACCGAGCGTAATGCCGCCTGTAAGAGCCAGCGTGACCACGACCGCGCCGATGAGCAGCGAAAAGCGCGCGCCGTAGAGCAGGCGCGAAAGGATGTCGCGGCCGACGGGATCGGTGCCGAGCAGAAATTGGGTGCTGCCGCCGGCCTGCCAGGCCGGCGGCCTCAGAAACGCGGTCTTGTCCTGAATGTCGGGCGCATAGGGCGCGAGCAGCGGCGCAAACAGCGCCGCCAGCACCAACAGGATGAAGACGAACAGGCCGATCACTGCGCCACGATTGACCGAGAAATAGTGCCAGAAGGTCCTGAAACCGGTCAGGCGGTCAGGGTTGCCGGCGGCCATTGGGGCGATTTCGGTCGACTGGCTCATCACGATGCCCGTATGCGCGGGTTGATGACGGCATAGAGCACGTCGACGATGAGGTTCACGGCCATGACGATGAGGGCGATCAAAAGCAGACCTGACTGCACGACGACATAGTCGCGCTTGAATATGGAATCGACCATCCACTTGCCGATGCCCGGCCAGGCGAAGATGGTCTCGGTGAGGATGGCGCCGGCAAGCAGCGTGCCGACCTGCAGGCCGATGGTGGTGACCACGGGGATGAGCGCATTGCGCAAGGCATGCAGGCCGATCACCCGCGACGGCGACAGGCCCTTGGCGCGCGCCGTGCGGACGTAATCCTCACCGAGAACTTCCAACATGGCCGAACGCGTCTGGCGGGCAATCACCGCCAGCGGAATGGTACCGAGCACGATCGCCGGCAGGACCAAGTGGCTGAGCGCCGAGCGGAAAGCATCCCATTTGCCATAGAGCAGGGTGTCGATGGTCATGAAGCCGGTGATCGGCTTGAAGAAGAACTGCAGGCCGATGCGGCCCGAGACCGGCGTCCAGCCGAGGTAACCGGAGAAGAAGATGATCAGCAGCAGGCCCCACCAGAAGATCGGCATGGAATAGCCGACGAGCGCCGTGCCCATCAGCGACTGATCGAACCAGGAGCCGCGCTTGACGGCCGCGAAGATGCCGGCCGGAATGCCAAGCGCCATGGCGAAAATCATGGCGAAGAACGACAGTTCCATCGTTGCCGGAAAGAGGATCTTGAACTCTTCCATCACCGGGCGCTTGGACGAGATGGAGACTCCGAAATCGCCGGTCACGACCTCGCCGACATAGCGCGCGTATTGCTGCCAGATCGGCAGATTATAGCCGAACTGTTCCTTGAGCTCCTCGTAACGCGCCGGCGCCACGCCGTGTTCGCCGGCCATGGCAAGGATGGGATCGCCAGGCAGCAGCCTGACGAAGGCGAAGGCACAGATAGTGATGCCGACAAGCGTCGGGATCAAAAGTGCAATTCTGTGAAGAATATATTTGAGCATGGCGAAGGGGGCGGCGCTCTACAGCGCCGCCCCACTCAATATCTTATTCGGCTTTGTCGACGCCGTCGAAGCGGTGAATGCCGAGCGGGTCCATCATGAAACCGCTGACATTCTTGCGCACGACTGCGTAGACTTGGCTGTGTGCCAGGAGGAAGGCCGGAGCCTGCTTCTGGAAGACGACCTGCGCCTGCTCATAGAGCTTGGTGCGCTCGGCCTGGTCGCTGGTCTTCTTGGCCTTCTGGATCAGGTCCTCGAAGTCCTTGTCGCACCAACTCGAGTAGTTCGAGACGCCGATGGCGGAGCAGGCGAACAGGGTGGCGAAGAAGTTGTCCGGATCGCCATTGTCACCGGTCCAGCCAATCTGGAAGGCGCCGGGACGGTCCTTCTTCTTGCCCTCCGAGCGATACTTGGTCCACTCGTAGTTGACGATCTCGGCCTTGACGCCGACCTTGGCCCAGTCGGCCTGGATCAGTTCGGCGGCGCGCTGGAAGTTCGGGTTGTAAGGACGAACGCGATCGGAAGCCCAAAGCTGGATTTCCGTGAGCCCGGCAGCGGACAGAACCTTCTTGGCCGCATCCGGATCATAGGCGTCGGCCTTCACATCCTTGTCCCACGACCACATGGTCGGCGGGATCAGGTTTTCGGCGGGCGTGGCGCCGGCGTCCTGGAACAGCGACTTGATCAGCGCTTCCCGGTCGATGGCCTGGTTGAGCGCATGGCGCACCTCAGGCTTGTCGAGCGGCGGGATGGTGGTGTTGTAGCTCATGTAGCCGATGTTCAGGCCGGCCTGATCCATCAGGGTCACGTCCTGGTTGGCCTTGATCGTGCCGATATCGGCAGGATTCGGATAGGGCGCGATGTCGCATTCGCCAGCGAGCACCTTCTGGATGCGGGCGGTCGCGTCAGGGGTGATGGCGAAGACGAGATCGTCGATCTTCTCCTTGCCCTTGAAATAATCCGGATGGGCCGCGTAACGGATAACCGAATCCAGCTGGTAATCGACGAACTGGAACGGGCCGGTGCCGATCGGCTTGGTCGAGAAATCGGCCATCTTGCCGGACTTCTCCAGCTGCTCGGCATATTCCTTCGACACGATCGAGGCGAAGTCCATGCCGAGGTTGGCAAGCATGGGCGCGTTCGGCTCGGTCAGGGTCAGCTTGACGGTCAGATCGTCGACCTTTTCCCACTTGGCGACATATTTCGGCATGTCCATGCCGGTGTAATAATCCCAGGTCAGGTTCGGCAGGTATTTATCGCCGTTCCACGGGTTCGCCTTGTTGAACTGACGGTCGAAGGAGAAGACGACGTCGTCGGCGTTGAGGTCGCGGGTCGGCTTGAAGTAGTCGGTGGTCTGGAACTTCACACCTGGATGCAGATGGAAAGTATAGACCAGGCCATCGTCCGAGATTTCCCACTTGTCGGCGAGACCGGGCTCGACCTCGGTACCGCCATGCTTGAATTCGACCAGGCGCGAATAGACGGTGCGCGACGAGGCATCGAAGTCGTTGCCGCCCGTCGTCGTACCCGGATCAAAATTTGCCGGCGATGCTTCCGAGCAATAGACAAGCGTCTTCGCACTGGCCATGCCGCTCAGAACGCTTGCAGCCAGCAACGCGGCCGCAAAAGCGAGTTTCTTTTTCATTGAGCACTCCCTGATGTTCTTCCAAGCCCCTCTATCAGGCTCGCGAAGCGCGCATATAAGCACCGTTTTTCCGGCTTTGGAACACCCCGTTTGCTTACCCCTCGGGAAGCAGGAAAAAAATCCGCGATTTTGCTAAATGGCAGAAAAAATTAGCAGTTTTTTCCATTCACGGGATTGTTAACGACCGCATTTTTTTATTGATCGCCGATCTGGCGATACAGGTCGTGCGCAGGCCTTGGCCCGGCCGAGGATGCGGCATGACACCGGCCCGCAGTATCGGCGGCGGGAAAGATTTTCGGCGGCAAATCTTTCGCCGCCTTGCCGCAGGGGCAAGACTTGCACGGCCGCCGATAGAGGCAATACATAGAGCACATCCTGGCGGCAGTGGGGGACGTCTCTGTGAATTCGGGGGCGAGCGTGGCACGGGCGAACAAGAACTATCCAGGGAGGAACGGGTGGCAAAAGCATCAAAGACGACGGCGCCGGTGAAAGCCAAGGCGGCTCCCAAGGCAGCCGTCGGCCTGGTCAAGCCGAAAGCGCCCGTTGCCAAAGCCGCCGCGGCCAAGCCGAGGGCGGCACCTGTGCCGGTGAAGGCAAGTGCAAAGCCGGCGGCCAAGGCCCAGGCCAAGCCTGCCGTCGGAAAGCCGGCGTCCGCGGCTAAGCCCGCGACGACGGCTGCAGCGGCGAAGGCCGCACCGGCGGCGAAGCCGGCCGCGGCCTCGCGATTGCCGGAGGCGCTGACGGCGCTGGCTGCCGGGCTGCCGGAAAAGCCATGGCTCAAAAGCTATCCGAAAAGCGTACCAGCTGAAATCGGCGCCTTGCCCTACAGCTCGATCGGCGATTTCCTTGTCGCCGCCTGCAAGCAATTTTCCGCCCAGCCCGCCTTTACCTGCATGGACAAGTCCATCAGCTATGCCGATGTCGAACGGCTGTCGGCGGCCTTCGGCGCATACCTGCAATCGAAGGGACTGCAAAAGGGCGCACGCGTCGCCCTCATGATGCCCAACGTGCTGCAATACCCGGTGGCGATGATGGCCGTCTTGCGCGCCGGCTATGTCGTGGTGAACATCAATCCGCTCTACACACCGCGCGAACTGGAGCACCAGCTCAAGGATTCCGGTGCACAAGCCATCGTCATCCTGGAGAACTTCGCCAGCACCTTGCAGGCGGTCATCTCCAGAACGACGGTCAAGCATGTCGTGGTCGCCGCGATGGGAGACATGCTCGGCGGACTGAAGGGCACGATCGTCAATTTCGTCGTGCGCCGGGTGAAGAAGATGGTGCCGGCATGGTCGCTGCCCGGCCATGTCAAGTTCAACGCGGCCGTCAAGGCCGGCGGCGGCGTGGCCTTCAAGCCAGCCAAGGTGGCGGCCGACGATGTCGCCTTCCTGCAATATACGGGCGGCACCACGGGCGTCTCGAAGGGCGCAACGCTGCTGCACAGCAACGTGCTGGCCAATGTCGTGCAGAACGCGCAGTGGATGGAAGACGCCTATACGATCAAGCCGAAACCGGCGCATCCGAACTTTATCTGCGCCCTGCCGCTCTATCATATCTTCGCGCTGACGGTGAACGCGCTGATGGGCATGCAGCAAGGTGCGCGCAATGTGCTCATTCCCAACCCGCGCGATATTCCCGGCTTCGTCAAGGAACTCCAGAAGTATCCGATCCACATCTTTCCGGGCTTGAACACGCTGTTCAACACCCTGCTCAACAATGAGGACTTCCGCAAGCTCGACTTCAAGCCGCTGGTGCTGACGCTGGGCGGCGGCATGGCGGTGCAGAAGGGCGTCGCCGAACGCTGGAAGGCGCTGACCGGCTGTCCGGTGACCGAAGGCTACGGGCTGTCGGAAACCTCGCCGGTGGCCACCGCCAACAAGTTCAGCGCCAGCGACTTCACCGGCACCATCGGCCTGCCGCTGCCGTCGACGGAGATCGCCATCCGCGACGACGACGGCAACAATCTGCCGCTTGGCGAGGTCGGCGAAATCTGCATCCGGGGGCCGCAAGTGATGGCGGGCTACTGGAACCGGCCGGATGAGACCGCCAAGGTGATAACCAAGGACGGCTATTTCAAATCCGGCGACATGGGCTTCATGGACGAGCGCGGCTACACCAAGATCGTCGACCGCAAGAAGGACATGATCCTGGTCTCGGGCTTCAATGTCTATCCGAACGAACTCGAGGAAGTGGTGGCGATGCATCCGGGCGTGCTCGAAGTTGCGGCGATCGGCGTGCCGGACGAGCATTCGGGCGAAGTGCCGAAGCTGTTCGTGGTCAGGAAGGACCCGGCGCTGACCGCAGAGACGCTCACTGCCTATTGCCGCGAGAACCTGACCGGCTACAAGCGGCCGAAATACATCGAATTCCGGACCGAGCTGCCGAAGACGCCGGTCGGCAAGATCCTGCGGCGGGCGCTGCGCGAATGACGGCAGCCGACGGCCTGGCCGCCGTAGATGCACCTTGCCGTCCTGACCCGACTGAGTTTATCAGGGCGAACATGCGCATCGCCCCGGTGCCGTCGCTTCCCGAGATACTGCTTTATACGCCTCATCCGGCCAGTGGCCTGAGGCGGCTTACCGATCCGCAGCAGAACTCCGACGCCGATGACGACACGGTCGAGGCGGACGAAGATGGACCCGAGCCGCAGCCGCCCTACTGGGCCTATGCCTGGGCCGGTGGCGCGGTGCTTGCGCGCTATATACTCGACCATCCGCAAACCGTGGCCGGTCGCCGAGTGCTCGGCCTCGGCGCCGGCTCCGGCCTCGTCGGCATCGCCGCTGCAAAGGCCGGGGCGAGCGTGGTGATCGCCGCGGAGATCGATCGTAACGGCATTGCCGCGATCGGCCTCAACGCCGCGGCGAACGGCGTTGCGATGACGGTCATGGCGCAGGATATTACCTGCGGATCGCCGCATGCGGTCGATGTCGTCACCGCCGGCGACGTCTTTTATGGACAGGACGTCGCCGACCGCGTCATGCCTTTCCTTGACCGCTGCCTTGATGCCGGTATCGAGGTTCTTGTCGGCGATCCGGGCCGCGCCTACCTGCCGCGATCGCGGCTGCGCCTGCTTGCCGAATACCAGGTGCCGGACTTCGGCCAGACGAAAGACAGCGCGCCGAAGAGCGGTGTCTTCCGTTTGGAGGGTATATCCGGCCGCTAGATCGTTTCCTTGACCCGCGCCGACAGAAAATCCGGCAGATCGGCAACCGAATCCAGCACGATATCGGCGATCGACGACAGCGATTCAGGTGTGCCGGTGCCGGAGAGCACGCCGATCGCCAGCCCACAGCCGCCGGCTCGCGCCATCTCCAGGTCGTGGCGATTGTCGCCGACCATGGCGATTTGCGCCGGCTTCAGTCCGGTCAGGTCGCAGAAGGCGAAGATCGTGTCCGGCGCCGGCTTCGGATTGGCCACCGCGTCATAGCCATAGGCAGCGTCGAAGAGCTGGGCGACGCCAAGCGTGACCATCGTCTTCTCCGCGCCGCTGGTTGAATCGTTGGTAGCGACGCCGAGCCGGTAGGATCGCTTGTGCAGCACTGTCAGCGTTTCGACGATGCCGGGCAGCGCCACCGCCATCGACGAGCCTTGCACTGACGTGATTTCGTTGAAGCGGGCGACGGCCAGCATCTGGTCCTCGTCGGACAGGCGCGGGAACCACAGTTCGACGACATCCATGTTGGTGCCCGAGGCAAAGATCGAATCGGGCCTGAACCGCTTGTTGACGAAATCGAAACCCGCCGCCGAAAGCAGCCTATCGGCCTTCCAGCGATCGCCCTCGGCGGCATCCATGGCCATGAAGTCGGCAATGCCGAGCCAGGTCGCGTTGAAGTCAACAAGCGTCCCGTCCTTGTCGAACAATATGCCCTTGATGTCTGCCAAACTACTCACTCCGAACCACGCAAATGCTGGATGTATCCCACCAGGCCAGCGGTCGATGCATCCCGCTTCGCGGCACTTTCCTTGCCCTCCACGACAGGCAAGAGGCCGGTGGCCAGTTCCTTGCCGAGCTCGACGCCCCACTGGTCGAAGGAATTGATGTTGAACAAAGTGCCTTCGACGAAGACGCGATGCTCGTAGAGCGCGATCAGCCGGCCGAAGGTGCGCGGGTCGAGCTTGCGGTAGAGGATGGTCAGCGAGGGCCGGTTGCCGGAGAAGACGCGGTGCGGGGCGATCTTGTCGACCTCGGCCGGCTTCATGCCCTTGGCCAGCATCTGGGCGCGCGCCTCCTCCGGCGTGCGGCCCTTCATCAACGCTTCCGACTGCGCCAGGCAGTTGGCGAGCAGCAGATCATGCTGATGCTTGAGGTCTGGCTCGTGGCCGACGGCCGCAGCGAGGAATTCGACCGGGATGAAATCGGTGCCCTGATGCAACAGCTGGAAGAAGGCATGCTGGCCGTTGGTGCCAGGCTCGCCCCAGACCAGCGGTCCGGTCGGCGTCGTCACCGCAACGCCTTCGAGGGTGACGCTCTTGCCGTTCGATTCCATATCGAGCTGTTGAAGATAGGCCGGCAGCCGGGACAGGCGCTGGTCATAGGGAATGACGGCACGCGCGGGATATCCGCAGATCACGCGATGCCACCACCCGACCAGCCCCAGCAGCGCCGGCAGGTTGTCCTGCACCGGCGCGGTGCGGAAATGCTCGTCCATCTCATGCGCCCCATCGAGGAAGGCGCGAAAATTCCGCGGCCCGACCGCGATC
Source organism: Mesorhizobium sp. CNPSo 4670 (assembly GCF_057784235.1). Lineage (NCBI taxonomy): Bacteria > Pseudomonadati > Pseudomonadota > Alphaproteobacteria > Hyphomicrobiales > Phyllobacteriaceae > Mesorhizobium > Mesorhizobium sp. CNPSo 4670. The sequence goes on from NZ_JBWJFQ010000025.1 coordinate 49,110, forward strand.
ATCACCGGCAGGCCGATCGCCCCCCAGACCGAATAGCGGCCGCCGACCCAGTCCCAGAAACCGAAGACGCGATCCGATTCGATGCCGAACCTGGCCACCAGCTCGAGCGCGGTCGAGACGGCGGCAAAATGCTTGCCGACGGCTTCCTTGCCGAGTGCCTTCTGCACCCATTTGCGCGCCGTCTCGGCGTTGGTCATCGTCTCGACGGTGGTAAAGGTCTTGGAGGCGATGATGAAAAGCGTGGTTTCGGCCGACAGGCCCTTCAGCGTGTCGTGGATATGGGCGCCGTCGATGTTGGAGACGTAGTGCGCGCGCGGCCCGTCATGATAGGGGGCCAGCGCCAGCGTCGCCATGGCCGGGCCGAGATCGGAACCGCCGATGCCGATGTTGACGATGTCGGTGATTTTCTTGCCGGTGGCGCCGGCTGCCTTGCCGGAGCGCACGGCATCGGCAAAGGCGCCCATCGCGTCGAGCACGGCAGTGACGTCCGCCTTGACGTCCTGGCCATCCACGGTGACGCCCTTGCCGGTCAGGTTGCGCAGCGCCGTGTGCAGCACGGCACGGTTTTCGGTGACGTTGATCTTCTTGCCGGCGAACATCGCCGCACGGCGACCTTCGAGATCGGCTGCCGTGGCAAGTTTCTCCAGCAGGTCCATGGTGAGCGCGTCGACCGCGCATTTCGACCAGTCGAGCAACAGGTCGCCATCGGTGGCGGAGAATGTCTTGAACCGCTGCGGATCGGCGGCGAAGGCCTGGCGCATGCTGGCTGGCGCCGCGGCGCGATGATCGCGCAAGGCTGCGAGCTGTTTCTGGAAGGCTGACTGATCCACTGGCGGGACTCCTGGCGTTTTCGACGCACCATATCAGACCGGATGTTTCCGGCGCGTGTCGTCGCGCCAAAACTAGTGAGCCGAATTCTGTACGGTCAATACGCGGCGATGACGCGAATCGTCACGCGGCGACGATGCAGGCGCGTCCCGAGATGGGCGGAGTGCCGGATTTTCCGCCGAAGGATCACTGGCATAAATCCCAACGATCAGAAAAATTGATTGGCGCAACCCCTTGTGCCACCGTTACATTCGACTGGTCCAGCCAAGCGAAAAAAGTTGGCCATCGAGGAACATCTTCCATGCCACAGCGAAACGACACGGCGATATGGTCCGGCCTGTTCCGGATTTCGGCCGAATCCGGCCAGACCCTGCAGGCACAGATCCGCCAAGCCATCGTGGCCGCCATTCTCGACCGCCAGATTGCCGCTTCGATGCCGCTTCCCTCCTGCCGGATCCTGGCCGAAAAACTCGGCGTGGCACGCGGAACCGTGGTGCTGGCCTTCCAGCAGCTCGTCGACCAGGGCTTCCTGGTGGCACGCGAGCGGCGTGGCCATTTCGTCAATCCCGATGTGCTGGCGACACCGGCCAAGCCGCACCAGAAGGCGCCCGACCAGGCCAACGAGATCGACTGGAAGGCACGCCGCAAGATCGCCGCCAGCGACATGCCGCCGCCGGCCAAGCACGAGAACTGGATCAAGTCGTCCTACCCCTTCGTCTACGGCCAGTTCGACCCTGCGCTGTTCCCGACCGCCGAGTGGCGCGAGTGCAACCGCATGGCACTTGCCGTGCTCGAAATCCGCAACTGGGCGTCCGACATGGTCGATCGCGACGATCCGCTGCTGATCGAACAGATCCAGGCCCGGCTGCTGCCGCGGCGCGGCATCTTCGCCAATCCCGACGAAATCATCGTCACGCTGGGCGCCCAGAACGCGCTCTACATGCTGGCAACGCTGCTGATGAGCAAGGGCTCCAAGGTGGCGATGGAGGACCCTGGCTACCCCGACGCACGCTCGATCTTCCGCCTTGCGGGTGCCGACATACAGCCGGTGCCGGTCGACCAGTCCGGCATCGTAACCACTTCTATTCCCAATGATTCCGGGTTCGTCTTCGTCACGCCCAGCCATCATTGCCCGACCATGGTACCATTGTCGGCGGAACGGCGGCAGGATCTCCTGGCGCGGGCCAACCGCTACAACCAGATCATCATCGAGGACGGCTATGACAGCCAGCTTCTCGACGAGGCGCCGCAGCAGGCCTTGAAGAGCCTCGACCGCTCCGGCCGCGTCGTCTATGTCGGCTCGATGTCGAAGACGCTGGCTCCGGGCCTGCGGCTCGGCTACATCGTCGCCTCGGCCGGACTGATCTCGGAACTCCGGGCGCTGCGCCGCTTCATGCTGCGCCATCCGCCTGCCAACAACCAGCGCGCCGTCGCGCTGTTCCTGTCGCTCGGCCATCACGAGGCACTTGTGCGGCGGCTGTCGAGCGCCTTCGACGAGCGGCGCAAGCGCCTGGTCCATGCGATTTCCGCTTTCCTGCCGGAATGGCGTTCGACCGATTCGGCCGGCGGCACATCGCTGTGGCTCGAAGGGCCGCGCGGCACCGATTCGCGCGGACTGGCCGAGGCAGCCGCCTCGCGCAGCGTCATCATCGAGCCGGGCGATCGTTTCTTCGATCGCACTGAAAAGCCTTCGCGTTTCATGCGGCTGGGCATTTCCTCGATCGCGCTGCAGCACATCGAGCCGGGCATCCGCGAACTGGCCACCGCCGCCGGACGCAGGCCGGCCGCCGCCTGATCCACCGCCCGCCCCCCTTGCCGGAGCCGCACAGCGTGGCTCCGGCTCCATTAGCTCTGGCATATGCAGCCGGACCGTCTGGCTCATAGGCTGTGCCAATGCCGGCGGCATAGTCGGGGCACAAAGGGGAAGGAGCAGCCGATGGTGGACCAACCGCCGCGCCCTGCTTCTCGGAAAGGTGGAGTGTCTCCATGTCAGTTCTTGAAAAGCAGGAAGCGGCGGCGGATCAGCGTTCGCGCCGCTCCGGCGGGCGCGAAGCGCGCCGCGCCATGCGGGCAGCACCGTTGGCCGACGACATCAAGCCGGTGCGCGCCGGCCTCGAAGGCGGCAGCTATGGGCCGCTGACCGAGAACGACCAGGAACGCATCCACGAAGCCGTGTTGACGCTCTTGGAAACGGTTGGCTTCGCCAATGCCATTCCCTCTTGCATCGAAGCGCTGACCGAGGCCGGCGCCAGCTATGGCGACGATGGCCGCATCCGTTTCCCCCGCGCGCTCGTGCTCGACACGATCAAGAAAGCGGCACGGCATTTCACGCTCCACGGCCAGGACCCCAAGCACGACATGCTGATCAAGGGCAAGCGCGTGCATTACGGCACGGCGGGCGCCGCCGTGCATCTGGTCGATGTCGAAAAGCGCGAATACCGCGAGTCGCTGCTGCAGGACATCTATGACGCCGCCCGCCTCGTCGAGGGGCTCGACAACATCCATTTCTTCCAGCGGCCGATGGTGCCGCGCGACATTCCCGACCCGCTCGATATGGATTTCAACACGCTGTACGCCTGCGTGATGGGCACGTCGAAGCATGTCGGCACCTCGTTCACGGTGCGCGAGAACGTGAAGCCGGCGCTCGAAATGCTCTATGCCATTGCCGGCGGCGAGGAGAATTTCCGCGCCCGGCCGTTCGTCTCGAACTCCAACTGCTTCGTCGTGCCGCCGATGAAGTTCGCCGAGGACGCCTGCGGCGTGCTCGAAGCGTGCGTCGAAGGCGGCATCCCGATCCTCTTGCTGTCGGCCGGACAGGCCGGTGCCACGGCCCCGGCGGCGATTGCCGGTGCGGTGGTGCAAGCAGTGGCCGAAGTGCTGGTCGGCCTTATCTATGTCAATGCCATCAAGCCGGGGCATCCGGCGATCTTCGGCACCTGGCCGTTCGTGTCGGATCTCAGGACCGGCGCCATGTCAGGCGGTTCGGCCGAGCAGGCGGTGCTGACCTCGGCCTGCGCGCAGATGGCGCAATTCTACGACCTGCCGGGCGGCTCGGCCGCGGGCATGACGGATTCGAAGCTGCCCGACATCCAGTCCGGCTATGAAAAGGGCATCACCGATGTGATGGCCGGCCTTGCCGGGCTCAACCTGGTTTACGAATCGGCCGGCATGCATGCCTCGCTGCTCGGCTTCTGCCTGGAGAGCCTGATCATCGACAATGACATGCTCGGCCACTGCCTGCGCTGCGTGCGCGGCATCGAGGTGACCGACGAGGCGCTGTCGATCGACACCATCGCCGATGTCTGCCTGAAGGGTCCGGGCCACTATCTCGGCAATGAGCAGACGCTGCGGCTGATGCAGACCGAATATTTCTATCCGGCCGTCGGCGACCGCTTTTCGCCCAAGGAATGGAACGAAAAGGGCCGGCCCGACATCCTGCAGCGGGCGATCATCGAAAAGAAACGCGTGCTTGCCGAGCGCTTTCCGCGCCATGTGCCGAAGCTGATCGACGACAGGCTGCGCGCCCGCTTTGGCGAGATGATCAAGCTGCCGCGTGGCAGCATGGGTGGGTAGGCCCCCGCAAAACAATCACTCGCTAACCAGCCCATAGCGCTCGACGACTTCGGCATCGATCAGCTTGGCGTGCAGCGTCATCAGCACGATTTGCGCATCGAAACTGTCGCCGGTTTCAAGGGCAGCCTCGATCCGGCGCTCTGCCTCCAGCCTGTTCTGAAGTCCATTGGATCGCTCGAAGGCTTCCGGGCCAGCGATGCAATAGCTGAACAGCCGCGCCACTTCTGGATAAGCTTGTGTGGGCGGCTCGCCGGGCCAGCGATCCTTCATCAGATTGACGATGGTGAGTTTTACCCCCTCCGGCACGAGGGCGGGATGAAGGTCGGCGCCACGCAATGCCGCATCGAGCTGCCTCAAGTCGCCCGAGCGGCCGAACATTCCGAGGAAGCCAAGGGAAGAGCGTCGTGGCGCCATCATGTTCCAATCCGTTTCAAACCACTTAGGTGGTTCGCAAGCGGAATACAAAGGCAGTGACCTCTAAAGCGCGTCACATTGAAACGGGTTCACGCGACGCGCCTTATGCCTTTGCCGTTGTGCATGTCAGCCACTTGCCGCCAACAGCAAGACACCGGCAAGGGCCGATCCAGCAAGCGTCGGCAGCATGCCGATTCTAAGCTTCAGGACGGCGATCATGGTGGCGCAGGAAAGCAGAGCCGCGCGCCAGTCGATCGACGAAAACACCGGCACATTCATGCCGAGGCCCATCGCGTGCACATCACGGAAAATGACGTGCAAGGCGAACCACAGAGCCAGGTTCATGATCACCCCGACAACAGCGGCGGTGATCGCGCCAAGTGCCGCCGACAAGGCCTTGTTGCCGCGCAGGGCCTCGATATAGGGCGCGCCGAGGAATATCCAGAAGAAGCAGGGCGTGAACGTAACCCACAACGTCAGCAGCGCCCCTAGCGATCCGGCAAGCAACGGGTCCAGCGAGCCGGGGTGGCGGAACGCTGCTATGAAGCCAACGAACTGCAACACCAGGATGAGCGGACCCGGCGTCGTTTCGGCAAGCCCCAAACCGTCGACCATTTCACCGGGAGCGAGCCAGCCGAAGGACTGGACGGCTGCCTGCGCGACATAGGCAAGCACCGCGTAGGCACCGCCGAAGGTGACGACCGCCATGAGACTGAAGAACCGGCCGATCTCGGTCCAGACGCTTGCAGAGCCGGTCAGCCACCAGATCAACAGAACAGGCCCGAACCAGATCGGCAGCCAGATCGCAATCGTGCGCGGCGCATGCCATCTCGTCGGCCTGAGGTGGGCCAACTCGCCGCGCTCGAACATCAGGTCGACCGCACCCTTGATATCGGCAACACCGTCCTTGCCATGTGCCGAGATGGAAAACAGCGCCGGCGCAATGCGGTTTCCCAGCCATCCTGCCAGGCCCGCAAGCAGGATGATGAGCGGGAACGGCACATTCAACGCATAGATGGCGATGAAAGCCGAGACCGCGATCGACACCATGACCCGGTTCTTAAGGGCACGCCGTCCAATCCGGATCACGGCCTGGATGACAATGGCGAGCACCGCCGCCTTCACCCCGAAAAACAGCGCCTCGACGAGCGGTACGTCGCCATAGAGCACGTAGAGGCTGCTCAGGACGAGCATGACGAGCGCGCCCGGCACGACGAACAGGATGCCGGCGACAAGGCCGCCGATCGTCCTGTGCAGCAGCCAACCGATATAGATGGCGAGTTGCTGCGCTTCGGGGCCAGGCAGCAGCATGCAATAGTTCAGCGCATGCAGGAAACGCTGCTCGCCGATCCAGCGCCGATCCTCGACCAGTTCCTTGTGCATCAATGCGATCTGCCCGGCCGGCCCACCGAAGCTGAGCAGTCCGATTTTTGCCCAGAGCTTCATAGCTTCGGTGAAGGTCGGTGCAACCGGCGGCTGGACCACAGTATCTTGCGACACAAGCGTGCTCATGACGATTTGCCCGCGCCTGCACCGGGCCAGTTGTGCGTTTCGTCAGTGGCGTCACGACACCAACGAAAGAACGCATCGTAGAGCAGCATGCCTGCGTCCAGCTGTTCCAGGTCGTCGCGAAACATGCGCGACAGGCCAAGCGAAGCCGCCAGGAAGCCGGCAGCCTGGGGAACAAGGTCGAGGCTTGCGGTGTCGGCCGCGCGCACGATCAGGGCAAGGCGATCGAGCGCCTCGGATTCCAGCCCGAACTCCTCGATCATCGTGTCGAAGGTGCAGCGTTCGCCGCGATGGCTCCAGAACACATCGTCGATGTCGAAAGGCACGGCCTGGAAGCGATCGGCTACGGCAAGAACTTCGGCCGGCTCGACAAACAGAAAGATCGCGTGAGGATCGACGAAACGCCGGATCAGCCAGGGGCAGGCGATGCGATCCACCTTCGGGCGGGCTCGCGTCACCCACACAGTGCGGCCCTTTTCGTCGCGCGAAGGCAAGGTGTCGGTGCGAAGCAGAAGTCCCTTTGCATCACGCCAGGCTTCGAACCCACCGTCGAGGCTTTCGGCGGAAATACCCTCATGGCGCAGCCATGCGGCGACACCTTGCGAGAGTTTCAGCCCTTTCTGGCAAACGACCGTCACTGGCTTGTCGGTGAACTCGTCGGCCCAGGTCGAAACGGTTTTGAAATCGCGCCGGCTGGAGGCCGGCAGAAGGCGTGGATCGGCGTCGAAGTCTTCATCGATACGGACATCGACGACGACAGGCGCGCCTGGCAGACCGATCAAACGGGATAGTTGCGATACGGTGATAGCGGTTGTTGACGGCATGGCGTCCACCTCCTGGAAAGAGAAGCTTGGACGCGAACGTTGGGCTGACGCCTCACGGGGTCGTCGCGATACACCCCTTGTCACAATGGTGGATGCATCGCGCGGGCTTGTCAAGGATGGCGGCGGCCTGATCCGGATCAAGCCGCCGTTTGTCATTTATGTAAGCATCTACGAACAGATGCTCGCTCAGTGATTGTCCCTGGGGACACCTCTGGTGTGCGCGACATCCTGGTATTTCACCGCCGGCTTCAGCACCATTCCCTCTGAAAACTGCGCGACCATGCCGCGCTGGATCTCCTGCCAGGGCGTCTGGTGCTTGGGATATTCATAGCCGCCATTGTTCTGCAGTTCGGCGCGGCGCCGGGTGATCTCGTCGTCGGTGACGAGGATGTCGGCCGTACCCTTGCGAAGGTCAATGCGGACACGGTCGCCCGTCTTGAGCAGCGCCAGCCCGCCGCCGATCGCGGCTTCCGGCGAGGCGTTGAGGATCGACGGCGAACCCGACGTGCCGGACTGGCGGCCATCGCCGATGCAGGCGAGCGCATGGATGCCCTTCTTGATCAGATAGGCCGGCGGCTGCATGTTGACGACCTCGGCGCCCCCGGGATAGCCGATCGGACCGGCGCCGCGCATGAACAGGATCGTGTGTTCATCGATGCCTTGCGCCGGATCGTCGATGCGGGCGTGATAGTCCTCGGGCCCGTCGAAGACCATGGCGTTGCCTTCGAAAGCCTCGGGATCCTTCGGATTGGAGAGATAGCGCTCGCGGAATTCGGGCGAGATGCCGCTGGTCTTCATGATCGCGGAATCGAACAGATTGCCCTTGAGGTTGATGAAGCCGGCATTGGCCTTCAGCGGCGCGGCAACGGTGCGGATGACGTCGGTGTTCTCGTTGGCGACACCCTCGCTATTCTCACCGATCGACTTGCCGTTGACCGTGCGCGCGCCGGGATGCGGCATCAGCCCGCCCTTCATCAGTTCGGCGATGACCGCCGGCACGCCGCCGGCATGATGGTAATCCTCGCCAAGATATTCGCCCGTCGGCTGCAGATTGACCAGCAGCGGCACATTGAGGCCGACAGTCTGCCAGTCGTCATTGTCGAGCTTGACGCCGAGATGGCGGGCGATTGCGTTGAGATGGATGGGCGCGTTGGTCGAGCCGCCAATGGCCGAATTGACGACAATGGCGTTCTCGAAAGCCTCTCTCGTCATGATGTCGGACGGCTTGAGGTCTTCATGCACCATGTCGACGATGCGTTTGCCGGTCTCGTAGGCGATCTGGCCGCGCTCGCGATAAGGCGCGGGGATGGCGGCCGAGCCCGGCAATTGCATGCCAAGCGCCTCGGCCAGCGAGTTCATCGTCGTGGCGGTGCCCATGGTGTTGCAATAGCCGGTGGACGGCGCCGAGGAGGCGACGATGTCCATGAACTCGTCATAATCGATCTCGCCGGCAGACAGGCGCTGGCGCGATTCCCAGACGATGGTGCCGGAGCCGGTGCGCTTGCCCTTGTGCCAGCCGTTGAGCATCGGGCCGACCGACAGCGCGATCGCCGGGATATTGACGGTGGCTGCCGCCATCAGCAGGGCCGGCGTTGTCTTGTCGCAGCCGATTGTGAGCACGACGCCATCGAGCGGATAGCCGTAAAGCACTTCGACCAGGCCGAGATAGGCAAGGTTGCGGTCAAGAGCCGCGGTCGGGCGCTTGCCGGTCTCCTGGATCGGATGGCACGGGAATTCGAACGGAATGCCACCCATAGAGACGATGCCTTCGCGCACGCGCTTGGCCAGCTCGATGTGATGCCGGTTGCAGGGCGAGAGATCCGAACCGGTCTGGGCGATGCCGATCAGCGGCTTGCCGGACATCAGTTCAGCCCGCGTCAGGCCGTAATTCAGGTAGCGCTCTAGGTAGAGCGCCGTCATGCCCGGATTGTCGGGATTGTCGAACCACTCCTGCGAGCGAAATTTTTTCTTCCTGGTTGGGGCGCCTGCCATCGTGGTCTCCGTATTTGTAAGACAAATCGATATGGCAACGCGCGGGAGCAGGCAAGAGGGCGCAGGGTCGCATCCGGACTTTGGTGCGATAGACAGGCATGCAGCCGTGCGTTAGGGCTTCGATCAATCGTGTCAGGGAGGTTTTCATGGCTTTGGTGATCGAAGGCGAAGAGCGCATTGCCGCGCCCCTGCAAAAGGTGTGGGAAGCGCTGAACGATCCCGAGGTCTTGAAGGCGACGATTCCCGGCTGCCAGAGCCTGGAGATGAAGTCGCCGACCGAGATGGCGGCGACCGTGGTGGTGAAGATCGGACCGATCAAGGCGACGTTCAATGGCGAGGTGACGCTCAAGAACCTCAAGCCGCCGCATTCCTACACCATCCAGGGCGAAGGCAAGGGCGGCATCGCCGGCTTTGCCAAGGGCGGTGCCGACGTGACGCTGACAGAGGATGGGCCGGATACCACGGTGCTGAAATACGCGGCCAAGGCCGATGTCGGCGGCAAGATCGCGCAACTCGGCAGCCGGCTGATCGAATCGACCTCGAAGAAACTGGCCGGGCAGTTTTTTTCCAGCTTCGGCGAGAAGGTTGGCGGCTGAGTCCCTCCCCTTGAGGGGGGATATCCGCATCACTCGAACACGATGTTCGGCACCGCATCCGCGGCCGCACCACGCTCTTCGTTGATCCGGTCCCAAACCTTCGAAGCGATATCCCTGTAGATCCTTGCTTCGGCGCCGTCGGGCTTCGAGACGACCACCGGCGTACCGGCATCCGAGCTCTCGCGAATGCCCATCTCGAGCGGCACTTCGCCAAGGAAGGTGACGCCCAGACGCTCGGCCTCGCGGCGCGCGCCACCATGGCCGAAGATGTCGTAGCGCTTTCCCGTATCCGGAGCGATGAAATAGCTCATGTTCTCGACGATGCCGAGCAGCGGCACGTCGACCTTCTTGAACATGTTCAGGCCCTTGCGTGCATCGATCAGCGCCAGATCCTGCGGCGTCGAGACGATGACGGCGCCGGCCAATGGGACTTGCTGAGCCATGGTCAGTTGCGCGTCGCCGGTGCCGGGCGGCATGTCGACGACGAGCACGTCGAGCCGGCCCCATTCGACCTCGCGTAGCATCTGCGTCAGCGCCGACATAACCATCGGACCGCGCCAGATCATCGGTGTCTCCTCATCAACGAGGAAGCCCATCGACATCACTTTAAGCCCGTAATTCTCCATCGGTTTCAGGATCTTGCCGTCGACGGTCTGCGGCCGACCATGGATGTTGAGCAGGCGCGGCATGGACGGGCCATAGATGTCGGCGTCGAGCACGCCGACGCGCAAACCATTGGCGGCGAGGCCAAGAGCGATGTTGACGGCCGTGGTCGACTTGCCGACACCACCCTTGCCGGAAGCGACGGCAATGATCGCATCGATGCCAGGTACGCCACGCCTGCCCTGGCTGTGCGAAGCCGGAGCGTGCGGAGCGGCACGCGGCGCGGTGGGAGCCGGCGGCGCTGGCCTGGGTGCAGGTCGCGATGGAACCGGCGCCTCCATGCCGCCGCCTTTCTTTTCCGCCGTCAGTGCAACGACCGCGCCGGCAACGCCGGGAATAGCCTTGACGACACGCTCGGCAGCAGCCCGCAGCGGTTCCATCTCCTGGGCGCGGGCGGCGGGAACGGTGATCGAGAAGAAGACCTTGGAATCGGCGATGAAAATCTCGGAAACCATGCCAAGGTCAACGATGTTGCCGGTGAAATCCGGGCCATTGACCGTCTTCAGCCGCTCGGTGACGATTTCCTTGGTGACGGACATCAGTTCTTCCTTATGCAAGCTTTGGCCCTGAGATAGTGCAGTTTCCGGACAGAACCAAGCCGTGGAGCAATAGCTGCCTTGGTGTGCCCGCAAAAACGACGGGCGGTGTCGGAGCAGCCGGCATTTTGCAGACCGGCGATCGCCAAACGGCCCCTCTGATCTATTTCAAGGATCGACATGAGCAATCAATCGAGATGAGCAATCAGGGAAGGAGACGATCATGCTCGCAAACAGCAATGCAACGGCCAATGTGGCGGTGAAAGACCTGGCCAGGGCAAAGGCCTTTTATGAAGGGACGCTGGGCCTCAAGCAGGTGGATGAGATGGGTGGCGAGCTGATCGTCTACAAAAGCGGCGACACGCTTATCAATGTCTATCATTCGCAGTTCGCAGGCACCAACAAGGCGACGGCGGTGACCTGGACGGTCGGCGACGAGATCGGGACCATCGTCAAGTCGTTGAGGTCGAAGGGTGTCGCCTTCGAGCACTATGAGATGCCCGGCCTGACGCTGGAGGGCGACCTGCATGTCGGCTACGGCATGAAGGTCGCAAGGTTCAAGGATCCCGACGGCAATATCCTGAACCTCGTCGACAAATAGGCGATTGCGCATTTCGCGGAGCGGCGGGCGCATGATCCGGAACAGGCACTCCTGGCCGGTTTTCCTGGAACCGGTGACGCGCTTTAACCGTTTGTTTTGCTGCATTTATGCGGACGCCAAAATGCTCTAGCTTCCGTCCATGATCGACAAGCTGGAATTCTTCATCGCATTGGCCAGGGAGGAGCATTTCGGCCGAGCGGCGGAGCTGTGTGGTGTCACCCAACCGACGCTTTCGGCCGGCATCAAGCAACTCGAGGGACAGCTCGGCGTGATGCTGGTGCTGCGCGGCTCGCGTTTCCAGGGGTTGACGCCGGAAGGCAAGCAGGTGCTGGTCTGGGCGCGCCGCATCGTTGGCGATACCCGCACTATGCGCGAGGAGATGCGGGCCGCGCGCCACGGTCTTTCCGGCCGCATCCGCATCGCCGCCATCCCGACGGCGCTGGCCATGGTGGCGCGGCTGACGACGCCGTTTCGCGCAAAACATCCCGGCGTCACCTTCTCGGTGTTGTCGCGGACCTCGATCGAAGTGCTGTCCCTGCTCGGCAATTTCGATATCGACGCCGGCATCACCTATCTCGACAATGAGCCGCTGGGGCGGGTGACCAGCGTGCCGCTCTATGACGAGCGCTATCAACTGATCACAGCGATGGGAAATCCCTATTCCGACCGCGACAAAGTGACATGGGCGGAGCTCAGCAGCCTGCCGCTCTGCCTGCTGACGCCGGACATGCAGAACCGCCGCATCATCGACCAGCACCTGGCCGAGGCCGGGGTGCAGGTGCGGCCGACACTCGAATCCAATTCGATGATCGTACTGTTTTCGCACATCCGCACCGGCAAATGGTCATCGATCATGCCGCTTAACCTAGCGGAAACATTCGGCTTTTCTGAACCGATCCGGGCCATTCCGATCGTCGAGCCGGACGCCAGCCACACGGTCGGCCTGGTAGCTGCGCCGCGCGAGCCGCACACGCCACTGGTCTCGGCGCTGCTGGACGAGGCGATGGCGCTGGCGGACGATTTCCACGCCCGCCGCTAGGCTAGACAGTAGCGACTGACCAAGCTCGATAGAAGATTTCTATCGAGCAACGAAACAGCTTTATTGATTCCGAGGGTTTCCTCTGATTTTGTAAAGACTTAGCGATAAAAGCTATCGACCAGGGAGGGCGCTGCATGCCAATGCAGCCTGCAAGTACCGAGATCACATCGCGCACGACCGCGATCATCCAGGAGCTGAAAGGCCTCGAAGGCCCGCTGCTGCCGATCCTGCACGGCATCCAGGAAGAGTTCGGCCATGTGCCGCAGGATGCGCTGCCAGTCATCGCCGAGGCGCTGAACATCTCCAGGGCCGAGGTGCACGGGGTTGTCACCTTCTATCACGATTACCGCAGCCATCCGGCCGGCCGGCATGTGCTGAAGGTCTGCCAGGCAGAATCCTGCCAGTCGATGGGTTCCGACGCCATCGCCGCCAAACTGAAGCAGTTGCTGGGCATAGGCTTCCACGAGTCGACCCGCGACGGTTCGGTGACGCTGGAGCCGGTCTATTGTCTCGGCCTGTGCGCCTGTTCGCCCGCCGCCATGCTCGATGGCGAAGTGATCGGGCGGCTCGATGACGAGAAGCTCGACGAGATCGTTGCCGAGGTGCGCTCATGATCCCGCGTATCTACATTCCCGCCGATTCCGGCGCACTGGCGCTTGGCGCCGAAAAGGTCGCCAAGGCGATCGCCAGTGAACTGGCGGAGCGCGGCATCGAGGCCAAGATCGTGCGCAACGGCTCGCGCGGCGCTTATTTCCTCGAACCCATGGTCGAAGTTGCGACAGCCAACGGCCGCGTCGCCTATGGCCCGGTCAAGCCATCCGACGTCAAAAGCCTGTTCGACAGCGGCTTCCTCACCGGCGGCCCTCACAAGCGCTGGCTGGGCGCGCCGGACAAAATCCCCTTCCTGGCCAAGCAGACGCGGCTGACCTTCGCGCGTTGCGGCGTCATCGATCCGCTGTCACTCGAATCCTACAAGAAGCATGGCGGTTTGAACGGGCTGACGAACGCGTTGGCATTGACGCCCGCCGCCATTGTCGCCCAAGTCACCGAATCCGGACTGCGCGGGCGCGGCGGCGCGGGCTTCCCGACCGGCATCAAGTGGAAGACGGTGCTCGATACCACTGGCGACCGTAAATACATCGTCTGCAACGCCGACGAAGGCGACTCGGGTACCTTCGCCGACCGCATGATCATGGAGGGTGACCCCTTCGTGCTGATCGAAGGCATGACGATCGCCGGAATCGCCACGGGTGCCACCAAAGGCTTTGTCTACGTCCGCTCGGAATATCCGCATGCAGTGGCGATGATGAACAAAGCCGTCGAGGTTGCCCGCAAGGCCGGCGTGCTTGGCGCGAGCGTGTTGGGCTCACCCTACACTTTCGACATGGAGATCAGGGTCGGCGCAGGCGCCTATGTCTGCGGCGAGGAGACGGCGCTGCTTGACTCGCTCGAAGGCAAGCGCGGCATGGTCCGCGCAAAGCCGCCGTTGCCGGCTCACAAGGGGCTGTTCGGCAAGCCGACGGTGATCAACAACGTCATCTCGCTGGCCTCGGTGCCCGTCATCATGGACAAGGGTGCGGCCTTCTACAAGGATTTCGGCATGGGCCGCTCGCGCGGCACGATCCCGATCCAGATCGCCGGCAACATCAGGTATGGCGGCCTGTTCGAAGCGGCCTTCGGCATGACGCTGGGCGAGATCGTCGACGACATCGGCGGCGGCACGGCGACGGGACGCCCGGTCAAGGCGGTGCAGGTCGGCGGACCGCTCGGCGCCTATTTCCCGCGCTCGCTGTTCGACACGCCGTTTGATTATGAAGCCTTCGCGGCCAAGGACGGGCTGATCGGCCATGCCGGCATCGTGGTGTTCGACGACACTGCCGACATGCTGAAACAGGCACGCTTCGCCATGGAGTTCTGCGCCATCGAAAGTTGCGGCAAGTGCACGCCCTGCCGCATCGGCTCTACGCGCGGTGTCGAGACCATCGACAAGCTCGCCGCGGGCATCGAGCCGGAGAAGAACCTCGCTCTGGTCACCGACCTCTGCAACACGATGAAGTTCGGCTCGCTCTGTGCGCTGGGCGGCTTCACGCCTTACCCGGTCATGAGCTCGATCACCCATTTCCCCGACGACTTCAAGCCGGCGCCCGTGCGCGTGGCTGCTGAATAGGAGCTGGCAGATGAACATCAAGGCCGACTTCCCATCACTCGTCGAAGAGATCGACTACGGAACCCCGCAATCGAAGGCGCAGAAGCAGGTCACGCTGAGCGTCGACGGCCGCAGCATCACCGTGCCGGAAGGCACCTCGATCATGCGTGCCGCGATGGAAGGCGGGGTCGAGATCCCGAAGCTTTGCGCCACCGACATGCTGGACTCTTTCGGTTCATGTCGTGTCTGCCTTGTCGAGATCGAAGGGCGCGGCGGCACGCCAGCATCCTGTACGACACCTGTCGGCGAAGGCATGGTGGTGCATACGCAGTCCGGGCGGCTTGATGCCATTCGCCGCGGCGTCATGGAGCTTTACGTCTCCGACCATCCGACCGGCTGGAACGAGACGGCCGGAACCGGCGCCAGCGAGTTCGACACGGTGGCGAAGTCGATCGGCTTGACCGAGAACCGCTACGGCATCGAGGGCCGCAACCACGTCAAGCAGGAAAACGGCGTGGCGCCCGGCCATGGCTCGCTGACGGTCGATTACATCGCACGCGACGAATCCAACCCCTATTTCACCTATGATCCTACGCAATGCATCGTCTGCTCGCGCTGCGTGAGGGCCTGCGAAGAGGTGCAGGGCACCTTCGCACTGACTATCGAAGGACGTGGTTTCGAATCCAGGGTTTCGGCGGGAATGCACGAGGCGTTCATCGATTCGGAATGCGTGTCCTGCGGCGCCTGCGTGCAGGCCTGTCCGACCGATGCGCTGCGCGAAAAAACAATCCTTGCAAAAGGCCTGCCGGAGCGCTCGGTCGTCACCACCTGCGCCTATTGCGGCGTTGGCTGCTCGTTCAAGGCCGAAGCGAAGGATGACGAGGTCATTCGCATGATGCCCTACAAGGAGGGCAAGGCGAACCACGGTCATTCCTGCGTCAAGGGCCGTTTCGCCTATGGCTACGCCACCCACAAGGACCGCATCTTGTCGCCGATGATCCGCGAAAAGATCACCGACCCCTGGCGCGAGGTGACTTGGGAAGAGGCTATTTCCCACACGGCCAAAGAATTCCGCCGTATCCAGTATCAGTACGGCCGCACCGCGATTGGCGGCATCACCTCGTCGCGCTGCACCAACGAGGAAACCTACCTCGTCCAGAAGATGGTGCGGCAGGGCTTCCGCAACAACAATGTCGACACCTGCGCGCGCGTCTGTCACTCGCCGACGGGCTACGGGCTCGGCCAGACCTATGGCACCTCGGCCGGCACGCAGGATTTCGACTCCGTCGACTACACAGACGTTGCCGTCATTATCGGTGCCAATCCCGTTTCGGCCCACCCGGTGTTCGCCTCGCGGCTGAAGAAGCGGCTGCGTCAGGGCGCCAAGCTGATCGTGCTCGATCCCCGTCGCACCGAGATGGTCAAGTCGACACATGTTGAAGCGGATTATCACCTGCCGCTGAAGCCCGGCACCAATGTGGCGGTGCTGACGGCGCTGGCGCATGTGATCGTCACCGAGGGTCTTTTCAACGAGGCCTTCATTCGCGAACGTTGCGACTGGGCGGAGTTCCAGGATTGGGCATCGTTCGTCGCCTTGCCGGAAAACAGCCCTGAAACCGTCGGCAAACTGTCCGGCGTCGATCCGGAGCTGATCCGCGGCGCGGCGCGTCTCTATGCTACTGGGGGCAACGGCGCGATCTATTACGGCCTCGGGGTGACGGAACACAGCCAGGGCTCAACCACGGTGATGGCGATCGCCAACCTCGCCATGGCCACCGGCAATATCGGCCGGCCGGGCGTCGGCGTGAACCCGCTGCGTGGCCAGAACAATGTGCAGGGCTCCTGCGACATGGGCTCGTTCCCACACGAGCTGCCGGGCTACCGTCATATCTCCGGCGAAGCCGTGCGCGACATCTATGAAAGCCTGTGGGGCGTGAAGCTGGACGACGAACCCGGCCTGCGCATCCCCAACATGCTGGACGCCGCCGTCGACGGCAGCTTCAAGGGCATCTACATCCAGGGCGAAGACATTCTGCAGTCCGATCCCGACACCAAGCATGTCGCCGCCGGTCTGGCTGCCATGGAATGTGTCGTCGTGCATGACCTCTTCCTCAACGAGACGGCGAACTACGCGCATGTCTTCCTGCCGGGCTCGACCTTCCTCGAGAAGGACGGCACCTTCACCAATGCCGAGCGTCGCATCAACATGGTGCGCAAGGTTCTGGAGCCGAAGGCGCGCTACGCCGATTGGGAAGCGACGCAGGAGCTTGCCCGGGCGATCGGGCTGGATTGGAACTACCAGCATCCCTCCGAGATCATGGACGAGATCGCCCAGACGACGCCGAGTTTCGCCGGCGTCTCCTTCGAGTTGCTCGACCGTGTCGGATCCGTGCAATGGCCCTGCAACGAGAAGGCACCGCTCGGCACCCCGATCATGCATATCGATGGTTTCGTGCGCGGCAAGGGCAAGTTCATCCGCACCGAATATGTGGCAACGGACGAAAGGACCGGCCCGCGCTTCCCGCTGCTGCTGACCACCGGCCGCATCCTGTCGCAGTACAATGTCGGCGCGCAGACCAGGCGCACCGACAACATCATGTGGCACAGCGAGGACCGGCTGGAGATCCACCCGCACGATGCGGAGAATCGCGGATTGCGCGACGGCGACTGGGTCCGGCTGACAAGCCGCTCGGGCGAGACCACGTTGCGCGCGCTGATCACCGACCGGGTGTCGCCCGGCGTGGTCTACACGACCTTCCACCATCCGGACACGCAGGCCAACGTCATCACCACCGACTTTTCCGACTGGGCGACCAACTGCCCGGAATACAAGGTGACGGCGGTGCAGGTCGGCGCCTCCAACGGCCCGTCGGAATGGCAGCGCGACTATGACGAACAGGCCAAGCAGAGCCGGCGCATCGCCTCGCTGCAAGCGGCGGAGTAGTCTTGAGCGAGCGCCGCAAAGCCACGACGCAGGTCTCGCGGCTGGCGCGTCGCGCGAGCGGGACGACGGCTGCCAACCGGATGGTGCCGGAAGAGACGCCGGTGGCGTTCTCGTTTGCCGGCACCACCCATGCGGTGATGATGGCAAGCCCGGCCGATTTCGAGGATTTCGCGCTTGGCTTCTCGCTGACCGAAGGCATCATCGCCAAGCCTGACGAGATCGAAGCCATCGAGGTCGAGGATCATGGCGCCGGCATAGATATCCAGATCCGGTTGAAGGACAGCGCCAATACGCGTTTCGAAGCGCGGCGCAGACGACTGGCCGGCCCGGTTGGTTGCGGATTGTGCGGCATCGAATCGATCGAAGAAGCGATGCGTTCGGTCGACGCGGTCGGTTCGTCGACGCTTACATTTGATGCCGACGATATCGTCCGCTCGGTCAAGCTATTGTCGAAAGTGCAGCCACTGCACACCGAAACCGGAGCCGTGCACGCCGCCGGCTTCTATGTGCCGGGCAAGGGCATCGTCATGGTGCGCGAGGATGTCGGCCGCCACAATGCGCTCGACAAACTCGCAGGTGCGTTGGCGAAAGCCGGCATCGATGGCTCGACGGGCGCTGTGGTGGTGACATCGCGCGTTTCGGTCGAAATGGTGCAGAAGACGGCGGCTATCGGCGCCGCAATCATCGTCGCCGTTTCGGCGCCGACCGCGCTCGCCATCCGCACTGCGGAGGCCGCCGGGATGACCCTCGTTGCGCTGGTTCGCGGCGATGATTTCGACATTTTCACCCACCCCGACCGGGTGGTTTGCGGAGTTGCCAAGCATGTCGCATGACGAAGAACACATCATGAGCACCAGCGAGAAGCTGGTGCGCATGGCAAACCAGATCGCCGATTTTTTCCATTCCAAGCCGCGCGAGGAAGGCATTGCCGGCGTCGCCGAGCATATCAACAAGTTCTGGGAGCCGAGGATGCGGCGGCAGTTGTTCGATTTGCTGGATGGCGGCACCGAGAATTTCAACGAGTTGGTGGTCGCCGCCTCGGCCAAGATCAGGCGACCGATCACGCCGGCTGAGGCCGACCTTCGACTCGGGCTCGAGGCCTCCCCGGCCGACGTCGCCGCTTCGCAAAAATAACGCCGAGGCACCGCGCCCTATTTCTTCCATCGCTAAAGTTTGAACTGCCGCGATCAGGCTGTTCTGCTATGGTTTGAGGACCAGAAGTCGTCAGGCCGGGGGCGGAACCTCGTGAGGCCGATCGAGACCCGATATGCCCGTAGCGGCGATGTGCGGATCGCCTATCAGGTGGTCGGGCAGGGATCGTTCGATCTCGTCTTCGTGCCCGGCTTCATTTCCAATCTCGACCTGCACTGGGAAGACGAAGGCTACAGCCGGCTCCTAAAACGGCTTTCGGCGTTCTCGCGGCTGATCCTGTTTGACAAGCGCGGCACGGGACTGTCCGACCGAGTCGACGCGCATCACCTGCCCAGCCTCGAAACGCGCATGGACGATGTGCGTGCCGTGATGGACGCGACCGGCAGCGGCCGGGCGGCACTGCTTGGCGCCTCGGAAGGCGCGCCCATGGCGATGCTGTTCGCCGCCACCTATCCGGAAAGGACGCGGGCGCTGGCGCTCTATGGCGGCTATGCGCATTTCCACAAATGGGTGATGTCGCCGGAACGCCTCGAGGCCTTCATCGAGACGGCTGAAACGTCATGGGGCACGGGTGCTACCTTGCCCAGCTTCGCCCCCGGCCGGGTCGACGACCCGCATTTCACGCAATGGTGGGCGCGCTTCGAGCGTTTGTCGGCAAGCCCGACCGCAGCGGCGGCACTGGCGCGCATGAACGCCGGGATCGACGTGCGCGGCGTGCTGGCGGCAATCAGCGCGCCAACGCTGCTGATCCATCGCCGCAACGATGTGCGGGTCGATCCTGACGCCAGCCGCTTCCTGGCCAAGACCATCCCGAATGCGCGACTGGCGGAAATCCCCGGGCGCGACCATCCGATCTGGACCGGCGATGTCGATCGTGTGGCTGATCTGATCGAGGAATTCCTGACCGGCGCACGCGCCGTGGCGGAAGCGGAGCGCGTGCTTGCGGCGCTTTTGGTGACACGTATCCATGACACGGCGCGGCTCGGCGACCGCATGTGGAGCGAACGCAGCCAGCGCTTCCAGGAAACATGGCGAACCCTTGTCGGACGCCATGGCGGGCGCTGCGTGGATACGCATGGCGAAGTGATGATTTCACGTTTCGACGGACCGGGGCGGGCCTTGCGATGCGCGGCGGCGTTGCGCGACGCAGCGCAGGAAATCGGCGTCGCGAGCGCGCAGGGGGCCCATGTCGGCGAGATCGAGTTGCGCGGATCGCCGGAAGGGCTGACAGGTCGCGTCACGATGCAACTCGCTGCTCATGCCGGGCGCGGCGACATCCTGGCATCGCGGCTGGTCGCGGAGCTGGCGGCCGGCTCAGGGCTCCATTTCGCCGATGCCGGCCGCATCAGCATCGACGAACTGGACGAGCCGCTGGCGCTCGTGCTGGCGATGTCCGAACAGCATCTGGAACCGGCCTGCCGTCCCAAGGCCAGGGCGACGGAGCCGGCTTCGCTGACGGCGCGCGAGAGCGAGGTTGTGAGCCTGATTGCCGACGGCAAGAGCAATGCCGCGATTGCCGCCGAGCTCAGGCTGAGCGAGCACACGGTCAAGCGCCACGTCGCCAACATACTGCTCAAGCTCGACCTGCCCTCGCGGGCCGCGGCAGCTGCATTTTCCGCCAGGCACACTGGCCCGGACGGGCCATAGGAGCCATGGCGCTTTCGGGCGAAGCGGCACGAGGCCTGCAGGCGCTATCAATTCTCTCCATACGGGCCAGGCGGATGTTGCCGGGAAAGGCCCGCCAAGGGAGGATCAAATGCTGAAGTCAAACCGGACACTCGGATCGCTGGTGATTGCGGCAGGTGTTGGAGCGTTGTTCGCTATCGCTCCTGCAAAGGCCGAGGACGCGTCTGCGACGGCTGCCTACAAGGACATCCAGGCGACGCTCGGCTCGGTGCCGGACATGTTCAAGACCTTGCCGGATGTGGCCGTCGCCGGCGCCTGGGCCGAGATCAAGGGCGTGCAGCTCAACCCGAAGACCGCGCTCGACGGCAAGACCAAGGAACTGTTGGGGCTCGCCGTCGCAGCGCAGATCCCATGCCAATACTGCATCTATTTCCATACGGAGGCGGCCAAGCTCAACGGCGCCAACGACGAGGAGATCAAGGAGGCGGTGGCGATGGCCGCGATCGTGCGCCACTGGTCGACGATGCTCAATGGCAGCCAGGTCGACCTCGCGACCTTCAAGAAGCAGACCGACGACGTGTTCGCAGCCGTCAAGGCCAAGTCGCAGTGAAAGAAATCCTGCAGGGCGATGAGCGCCCGGCAGCATCATGATCATCGACCGCCCGATCGCGAAGACGGGCATAAGGAGGATAATAAAATGCTGACCAAGACACAGACAGTAGACGGCACGGCGATCAAGAAGGCGATCGAAGGCCGTGATGGAAAGATGCTGTCGAGCTTCTATGCCGACGACGCGCTGGTGCGGGTGATCGACCGCAACAACCCGCCGAGCAAGCCGCGCGAGATCCGCGGGCGCGCAGCGATCAGCACGTTCTGGGACGACATCTGCAGCCGGGCGATGACCCACAAAGTCGATACCACGATCGCCGATGGCGACAGCCTCGCCTTCACCCAGGCCTGCACCTATCCGGACGGCACGAAAGTGTTCGCGGCAGCGATGCTGGAGATGAAGAACGGGCGGATCGCACGGCAGACTGTCGTGCAGGCCTGGGACGAGTGAGGCGTCCATGTTCAGCGCCAGATGGCAGATCGACGCCAAGTTCGGGCACAAGCAGACCGTGCTCGAACTGATGAAGAAATGGGAACGCGAGATCGGCTCGCAGGTCGGCCTCGCCGACCTGGAATTCCAGATCATGACCGGATCGATCGGCGCGCGGGAGGCGACGATCGAATCCCATCACAAGGTCGAAAGCCTGGCCCAGCTGGAGGCGTTCTTCGCCAAGATCGGCAAGATCGACGCCCACGCCAAATGGGGCAAGGAGTTGGAGCCCTATGTCGTATCGGGCACCAGCCTGTGGAATATCTATCGCATTGTGGAGTAGTGGCCGACGCCCTTCTCCCCGGCAACGGGGAGAAGGGGAGCAGACGTCGCTGCTACATCAGACCAAGCTGCTTGTAGAAGCCGAGCGCATCGTAATAGTCGCTTTGGGTGGCGACTTTGCCGTCCTTGATCGAGAACATCGAGGCGCCGGTGAAGGAGAATTTCTTGCCTGTGGCGGCGGTGCCGTCGGCCCAGGCGCCGGTATTGGTGCCGGAAAACTCCCATTCGAACGAGACACGGTCGCCCTCTACGACGGGCGCGCCCTTCATCGTCCACACCGCGTCGGGGACTGCTTTCAGGAAATTGTCGATGACGCCGGTCTTGGCGGCTTCCTTGCCCTTGATCGGTTTGC
This sequence comes from Mesorhizobium sp. CNPSo 4670, assembly GCF_057784235.1. NCBI lineage: Bacteria > Pseudomonadati > Pseudomonadota > Alphaproteobacteria > Hyphomicrobiales > Phyllobacteriaceae > Mesorhizobium > Mesorhizobium sp. CNPSo 4670. Next base: position 71,286 of record NZ_JBWJFQ010000025.1, read on the forward strand.
CGACAGAAGCGTCGTAGTAGGTGACGTCGTCGGCGAAGTAGCCGGCCGCCTTGGCCGCGTCATGGGCGTTCCAGGCGGCGACATAGGCTTCGACCACCGATTGCGCGGTGTCGGCGGCAAAAGACGGCGCCGCGACGAAGAGCGCGGCGGCGACAGCTGCGGATGTCAGAAATTGGCGGCGATGCATGGTTCTTTCCTCCCTTGTTGATGGCTTCCTTCAGCGCGCTAGCCGTGAGCCACCATCACATGACGCACGGCGGTGTAGTCTTCCAGCGCATAGAGCGACATGTCCTTGCCGTAGCCGGATTGCTTCAACCCGCCATGCGGCATCTCGTTGGTCAGCATGAAGTGGGTGTTGATCCAGGTGCAGCCATATTGCAGCCGGGCAGCGGTCGCCATGGCGCGCGAGACATCCTTGGTCCACACGGATGACGCCAGGCCATAGTCACTGTCATTGGCCCAGTTTACCGCCTCGTCGACCTCGGAAAAACGGGTGACGGAGACGACCGGGCCGAATACCTCACGGCGCACGATCTCGTCTTCCTGCAGCGCGCCGGCAACGACGGTCGGCTGGTAGTAGAAGCCCGAGCCCTCGCCCGGCTTGCCGCCGGTGGTGATCTCGATGTGCTTCAGTTCCGAGGCGCGCTCGACGAAGCTCGAGACACGGTCGCGCTGGCGGCGCGAGATCAGCGGCCCGATCTCGTTTTCGGTGTCGTCGGGGCGATTGTACTTGATGGTCGAGACAGCCGAGGACAGATCGGCGACGAGCTTGTCGTAGATCTTCTTGCCGGCATAGATGCGGCATGCGGCGGTGCAGTCCTGACCAGCATTGTAGTAGCCGAAGGCACGCAGGCCGTTGACCACCGCGCCGAGGTCGGCGTCATCGAAAACGATGACCGGCGCCTTGCCGCCGAGTTCGAGATGCGTGCGCTTGACCGACTTGGCGGCCGCCTGCAGCACCTTCTTGCCGGTGGCGACATCGCCGGTGATCGAGATCATGTTGACCTTGGGGTGATTGATCAGCGTGTTGCCGACGCTCTCGCCGCGGCCGAGCACGACATTGACGACGCCTTCCGGCAGGATTTCGGCAAGGATTCTTGCCAGCTTCAGTGCCGTCAGTGGCGTCTGCTCCGACGGCTTGAACACCACGGTGTTGCCGCCGGCGATCGCCGGCGCCAGCTTCCAGGCCATCATCATCAGCGGATAGTTCCACGGCGCGATCGAGGCGACGATGCCGATGGCGTCGCGGCGTACCATCGAGGTATGGCCGGGCAGATATTCGCCGGCGACTACGCCTGGCATCGAGCGCACGGCGCCGGCAAAGAAGCGGTAGCAATCGACGATCGCAGGGATCTCGTCATTGAGCACGGCGTTGATCGGCTTGCCGCAGTTGAGCGCCTCGAGCGTCGCGAACCCTTGTGCCTCGGCCTCGATGCGATCGGCGATCTTCAGGAGATAGCCGGAGCGCTGCGCCGGCGTGGTGCGTGACCACAAGACGAACGTTTGTTCCGCGGCCGTGACCGCCGCCTCGATCTGCGCCTGGCTGGCTTCGGGAAGGTTGAGGATAGTCGCCCCGGTCTTTGGATTGAGGATCGGCTCCTCGGTTTCGGTGCCCTTCTCGAATTTCGAGCCGATCAGCATCTGGGTGTCCATGGACGTCTCTCCCTTACGAATTCGTGGATTTACTTGCCCGAACCGGCGATCTGGTCGCCATCGCGGGTCAGGTAATAGGCGGCGAGGATCGGCAGCAGCGTCACCAGCACGACGACCATCGCGACGACATTGGTGACCGGGCGCTGGCGCGGTCGGATCAGCTCTTCCAGCATCCAGATCGGCAGTGTCTGCTGCTGGCCGGCGGTGAAGGTGGTGACGATGACCTCATCGAAGGACAGAGCGAAGGCCAGCATGCCACCGGCGAGCAGCGCGGTGGCGATGTTGGGCAGCACAACATGGCGGAAGGTCTGGAAACCGTCGGCACCGAGATCCATTGACGCCTCGATCATCGAACCCGAGGTGCGGCGGAAACGGGCCACGGCATTGTTGTAGACGACGACGACGCAGAAGGTGGCGTGGCCGAGCACGATCGTCCAGAACGAGAACGGAATGTCGGCCAGCGAAAAGGCCGAGCGCAGCGCGATGCCGGTGATGATGCCGGGCAGCGCGATCGGCAGGATGACCAGCAGAGAGATGGTTTCACGGCCGAAGAATTTGGTCCGCGACACTGCCGCCGAACAGAGCGTGCCGAGGATCAGCGCGATCGCCGTCGAGATCGCGGCAACCCTGACCGACAGCGACAGTGCCTGCCAGACATCGGGCCGGTTCCAGGTGACGGCGAACCACTGCGTGGTCAGACCGGGCGGCGGCCAGACAAAACTCTTCTCCTCCGTCGTGAAGGCATAGACGAAGATCAGCAGGATCGGCAGATGCAGGAACAGCAGCCCGCAGGCGGCCGCGATCTTCAGGCTGAGCGGAGCCGACTGAGAACCATCAGAGCGCATCGAAGGCCCCCATGCGCTTGGCGCCCCAAAGGTAGAAGCCCATGATGACGATCGGCACGACGGTGAAGGCGGCGGCGAGCGGGATGTTGCCGGCGGTGCCTTGCTGGGAATAGACCGCCTGGCCGATGAACAGGCGCGAGGTGCCGATGATCTGCGGGATGATGTAATCGCCGAGCGTCAGCGAGAAGGTGAAGATCGATCCGGCGACGATGCCCGGCAGGGCCAGCGGGAACAGCACATTGCGGAAGGTCTGTCCCGGCGAGGCTCCCAAATCGGACGAAGCCTCGACCAGATTGCCCGGCACGCGCTCGAGCGCCGCCTGCACCGGCAGGATCATGAACGGCAGCCAGACATAGACGAAGACGATGAAGGTGCCGGTGAACGACACCGACAGCGAATTGCCGCCGACGACCGGCAGCGACAGCCAGGCGTCAATCAGCCATTGCAGATGCAGCTTGCCGAACAGCCAGGTGAGGATGCCTTCCTTTGCGAGGATCAGCTTCCAGGCGTAGATCTTGACCAGGTAGCTCGACCACAGCGGCAGCATGATGCCGAGATAGAACAGCGCCTTCCAGCGGCCACGGGCATAGCGCGCCGCGTAGTAGGCGATCGGAAAGGCGATGATCGCCGAGGCCAGCGTGACCAGCGCCGCCATCGTCACCGTGCGCAGGATGATGTCGAGATTGGCCGCCTGGAACAGGTCGCCATACGTCTTCAGAGTGAACTGGCGGTTGATGAGGCCGGAAAACTCGTCGATGGAGAAGAAGCTCTGCGCCAGCAGCGCGAACAGCGAGCCTATATAGACGATGCCGAGCCACAGAACCGGCGGCAGCAGCATGAGGAGCAGCAGAACCTTGGGTCTGCGCCAGAAAAGATCCGATAGCGCGCCGCGCAAGCCACCGCTGCCCGGCAGGATGGCGGGCGCCGTGGCGCGCGGGATGGCGGCGTCGAGGCTCATACCGGCTCGTCCATCAGATGCAGGTGCTCGCGGTTGAAGGTGAGCACGACCGCCTCGCCTTCCACAGGCAGGGCGTTGCCGGCCGGCACGATGGCGTGCAGCTTCAATCCGTCGGCATCGAGCGCGAGTTTTGTCGTGGCGCCGAGATAGTTGGTCGAGACGAGGCGAGCGGAAACGCCTTCGCCACTTGCCGCCCCCTTGGCCGTGCGGCCGACGCGAATGGATTCAGGCCGTAGACTTCCCCAGCGATGCTGGCCGCAATAGCGCTGGACGAAATCGGGCGGCAGCACGTTGGAGGAACCGACGAAATCGGCGACAAAGCGGGTCTTCGGCCGCTGGTAGATATCCTCCGGCGTGCCGATCTGCATGATCTTGCCGTCATTGAAGACGGCGACGCGGTCGGCCATCGACAGCGCCTCGCCCTGGTCGTGGGTGACGAAGACGAAGGTGATGCCGAGCACTTTCTGCAGCGACTTCAACTCCTCCTGCATGTTCTCGCGCAGTTTGAGGTCGAGGGCGCCGAGCGGCTCGTCGAGCAGCAGCACCTTGGGCTGGTTGACCAGCGCACGGGCGAGCGCGACGCGCTGGCGCTGGCCGCCGGAAAGCTGGCCGGGACGGCGGGCGCCATAGCCGGGCAGCCGCACCAGCGACAGCGCCTCTTCAGCCGCCTTGTGCCGTTCAGCCTTGCCGATGCCCTTGACCATGAGGCCATAGGCAACATTGTCGAGCACGCTCAGATGCGGGAACAGCGCGTAGTCCTGGAACACGGTGTTGACGTTGCGGCGATAGGGCGGCACGCCCTCGGCGCGTTCGCCGAAGATCGAGATCGAGCCCGAGGTTGGCTGCTCGAAGCCGGCGATGAGGCGCAGGCACGTGGTCTTGCCGGAACCGGACGGCCCGAGCATGGCGAAGAACTCGCCCGGTGCGATATCGAGATCGACCGCGTCGACGGCGCGAATGCTGCCGAAATGGCGCGAGGCTTTCTGGAAGGAAACGGCGGTGGTCATGGGTTGTCCTGATCTGTCAGGCTCATCAAAATCAAGCGGCTGCACTGCCCCTCATCCGCCTGCCGGCACCTCCTCCCCGCATAGTGACGGGGAGAAGAAAGCGCTCCAACGCTGGCGACCCCCCTCTCCCCGTTCTTCACGGGGAGAGGGTAAGGGTGAGGGGCAGCGCCGAGCTCAGCAAAGAGGCGAAATCACCTCCCGCCGATGACGCCGATATAGTCCGACACCCAGCGGTAATAGGGCACGCACTGGTCGTTCTCGGTGGCGCATTTCGACACCGGCGTCTTCCAGAACTTGATCTTGTCGAAATTGTCGTAGCCGTTGGTCTTGCAGCCTTCGTCGGTCAACAGCTCGTTGCCCTTGCAGGCGGCGGGCACGACCGGCAGCGAACCGAACCAGGCCGAGACATCGCCCTGCACTTTCGGCGACAAGGAATGTTCCATCCACATATAAGCGCAGTTCGGATTGGCGGAGTCGGCCTCCATCATGGTGGTGTCGGCCCAGCCGGTGACGCCTTCTTCCGGCACGGTCGAAGCGACCGGTTTCTTGGCGGCGACCAGCGCATTGACCTGATACGGCCACGAGCCGGAAGCAACGACGCCTTCGTTCTGGAAATCGTCGACCTGGATGGCGGCGTCATGCCAGTAGCGGCCGACCAGCGTACGCTGGACGCGCAGCAATTCGAGCGCTGCCTTGTACTGGTCCTCGTTCAGCTCGTAGGGATCCTTGATGCCGAGTTCCGGCTTGTGGAACATCAGATAGTTGGCGGCATCGGCGATATGGATCGGCCCGTCATAGGCCTGGACGCGGCCTTTGTTGGACTTGCCGTCCGGCAGCTTCATTTCCTCGAAGACGATGTTCCAGCTCTTGGGCGCTTCCTTGAACACGTCGGTGTTGTACATCAGGACGTTCGGACCCCACTGGTAGGGAACGCCGTAGTGGACGCCGCCGACGGTGAACCAAGGGGCATCCTTGAGGCGTTCGTCGACAGTCTTCCAGCTCGGGATGAGATCGGTGTTGATTGGCTGCACGCGCTTGCCGGCAACGAGGCGCAGCGACGCATCGCCTGAAGCGGTGACGAGATCAAAGCCGCCCTCGTTCATCAGCGAGACCATCTCGTCGGAGGTGTTGGCGGTCTTGACGTTGACCTTGCAGCCGGTCTCCTTCTCGAAGGAGGTCACCCAGTCATAACCCTTGTCGGTTTCGCCGCGTTCGATGTAGCCCGGCCAGGCAACGATGTTGACCTGACCTTCGCCCTTGCCAAGTTCCTTGACCTGGGCGACGGCTTGACCGGAGAAGGTCAGCGCGACCGTCAAAGCAGTGCATGACTTCAGGAATGAATTCATCATCGATCTCCCATTTTGGCGCCTGACCCCGAAAGCCGGTTTCGGTCTTCGCTAGGGGTCACGCGCGGACTGAAAAACTGTCAGTTCGTGCGTTGGACTTGATGTCGCTCTGGTGGCGACTTTGGTCCCTAGACCCAAAGTGCTTTGAAAATTCCGGTTTCGCAAATTCATTTATCAGAAAGGCGATATCGGTTTTTCCGATAGATCGATGCCCCTTCAAGCCAACGCCGTCACCAGCCAGCAGGCGGCGTTGAAGCGAGCCTCACCGTCCTCCACGAAAGGCGCGAACGCAGCAGGCAACACCGCGGTGATTTTTTCGGCCGTTGCCCGGTCAACCTCACGTAGCGCGGCGCCGACCGGCCCTAGTCGGGTGACAAACGTTATCAGATCATCTTCGGCGATCTGACACTGGACATCCACCTGTTCGACTTCGATTGACGACCAGCCGCTCGCTTCAAGAATACGCTTCACCTTCGCGGCGTTGGCAAAGGCAAACTGCCCCGGCGCATCGGGGTCCGGCGCAGGTGCGGGCGGCAGGAAAGGCGCAGCCGCTCGCGCGGCGGTCGTCATGAAATCATTCTCGGCCGGACTGCGCCAAGCAACAAAGGCGAGTTTGCCACTGCGGTTTGCGGCCTGTCTTATGTTGGCGAACGCAGCCACGGGATCATCGAAGAACATGACACCAAAACGCGAGACAACAGCGTCGAAGTTCCCGACTTCGAACGCATACGTCTGGGCATCGCCCACTTCAAAACTTGCGTTTGCTACCTCTTCTGCCCCCTTGCGTTTCGTCGCCAAGGCGACAAGCGGCTGCGAGATGTCGAGCCCAACACAACGTCCGTCGTTGCCCACGCGGCGCGCCATCGCCAGAGTCGTGGCGCCGGCGCCGCAGCCGATGTCCAGGACATTGCCCCCTTCCCCGGGATAGCCGGCATCGACTACCAGCCGCTCGAACGGCGCCATTACCTGGTCGAGGATCGGTTGCATCTCAACCCAGGCCTTTCCGCTGGCGTCGTTCCAGAGCGCGGCTTGCCGTGTGTTTGGCTGCGCGGATTGCGGCATAACGGACCTCGCTTTTCTGTTGCTCTCACTGATCGTCGCGAGCACTTTACGAGTTCAAGCCGACTTGAGGTCAAGCATGAAAGATATGGACATTGCCGAAGTGTCGCGCCGCACCGGCGTGCCCGCCTCGACGCTTCGCTACTATGAGGAGAAGGGCCTCATCGCCTCAATCGGCCGTCGCGGCCTGCGCGGCTTGTTCGACCCGGTCGTCCTGGAACGGCTCGCCTTGATCTCGCTTGGACGCGCCGGTGGATTCGCACTGGACGAGATTTCCGCGATGCTGAGGCCCGACGGCCTGCCGAAAATGGATCGAGGGCGCCTGGATGCCAAGGCGGACGAACTGGACCGCACCATCCAGCGCCTGACCGCGATCCGAGAGGCTTTGCGTCACGCCGCCCGATGTCCGGCCGCCCGGCCGATGGAGTGTCCGACGTTCCGCCGCGCCGTCAGGCTTGCCGGCGCTGGCCGCTTCGAGGTTGCTCCGATCGGGTCGTTCAAGGCGGAGGCGGTTTCCGCAACAAGGCGCAAGCGCGAGACTGGAGACGTCAGGCTGGAGTAGGCCACTAGCGGCGGACAGTGCGCTGCGACTGGGCGAGGCCTATAAAATCGCGTGCCGCCTGCGGCAGGCCGGACCCGCGGCGCCACACCATGCCGACCTGGACCACCGGCAAGGAGCCGGAAATATCGCGCGATTCGATGCGGTCGCCTTCCAGCGACCAAGGCCGGTAGACGAGGTCGGGCAGCAGCGCCACGCCGGCGCCGGTGGCAACGAGACTGCGCACGGCTTCCACCGAACGGGTGCGGAAGGCGACATGCGGCTTGGCGCCGATCGCCGTCAGCAGCTTGCCGGTGTTCTCCTCGATCTCGTCGACGGTCAGCATGATCAGCGGCTCGAAGGCGATGTCGCCAATGCTGATGATGTCGGCGCCGGCGAGCGGGTGGCCGAGCGGCAGCCAGAGGCGATAGGCCGAGACCTCGAGGATTTCCGACTGCAGTGCCGTGCGGTCGCGCAGGTTGGAGGTGACCATGACGGCGATGTCGAGCTTGCCGCCGATCAAGAGATGTTCGAGATAGTCGCCATTGTCCTCGATGGCCGAGACCTCGACGCCGGGATAGGCGCGGCGGTAGCGGGCAAGAAGGTCCGACAGCACGTAGCCGGCGACCATCGAGGTGACGCCGAGTTGCAGCCGGCCGCCCGCGGCTGCCTGTTCGCCGGAGAACGAGCGGCGTGCATCCGAAACGTCGGCAAGGATTTTCGTCGCGTGGCGCAGGAACTGATGGCCCTTGTGGGTGATGTTCAGGCCGCGCGGATGGCGTTCGAACAGTTCGACCCCGAGATCGCTTTCGAGTTCCTTGATCGCTTCGGTGACCGAGGATTGAGAGATCGAGAGGTTCTGCGCGGCACCCGACACCGTGCCTTGTTCGGCGACGGCGATGAAAAACTGCAACTGGCGGATGGTGAAGGCCATGGCCGGACTAAACACGCTGAAGGCAATGGTGGGAAGTGCCGACAGCCCAACCGCCGGTACGCGTTGGTTGGATCAGATGCCGCTTTCCTCGCCGGCTATGCTGAGCCGAGCGCCGGCTTGCGAGAGGGCGGCGGCAATGTCGCGCGAGGGCGACCGGTCGGTGGCGAGTTCGGAAAAGCCGTCGAGGCCGCAGACTTGGACCAGGCCCAGGCGGCCGAACTTGGTGTGATCGGTGACGACGAGCGAACGCTGGCCGCGCGACAGCACCATGCGGGCGAACTCGGCCTCCTCCAGATCGTAGTCCATGACGCCCATCACCGCATCGACTGCGCCGGTGGAGATGATGGCATGGCTGACCGAGAAACGGCTGACGAAGTCGATAGCCGAGGCCCCGAAGGCAGCGCCTGAATCGCTGCGCAATTCGCCGCCGGCCATGTAGACCTTGTTGCCGTTGACGGTGGCCAGCGTGCGGGCGATGTCCGACGAGTTGGTCACGACCGTCAGGCGCCGGTGGCCGAGCAGCTCACGGGCCAGGAACGAGGTTGTCGTGCCGGTGTCGAGCATGATCGATTCGCCGTCGCGGATGGTGGCGGCCACCATGCGGGCAATGATCCGCTTGGCATCTGCATTCTCGCGCATGCGCCGTTCGAATGGCGCTTCGCCGATCATTGACGGCAGGCCGATGGCGCCATGCATCTTGAGGACGGAGCCGTCGCCGGTGAGTGGCTTGACGTCACGGCGCACGGTCTCGAGTGAAACGCCCAGGCGGTCGGCCAGGCTGGCGATGGTGACGGTCCCCTCTTCTTGCAGCAACCGCAGGATCTCGCCGTGTCGTTTTGAATGAACCATTTGGGTGTCCCGGACTTAGCCCTTTTGCCCGATTCTAAGCTAATCCGAGCGATTTTAAAGGAATTGCCTGTGTTTTCGGGCAAAATACCCAAAAAAAGTCACAACTTTTTGTTGACAGTCAGGCAACCTTGGCGTGAAATTGAGTTATCAAACAGGGGTTCGGAGCTGCAACGGGAGGGTGATGGCAGAGCCGCAACTCACTGACCAGGCAGTTTTGAACGTGTCTGGCGCAAGGAATTTTCAGATCCGCGGGGGCGGATGCCGGGGTCAAAAACCTGGCGAAGGGGCTCGTCGGTGCGGTGCGGGATACCGATCCTGGCGTCTCGCACCGACGAGGTTTTTTCGTTTCTCCTCGCTGTCGTTGGGCTATCCATGGCGCCCTTGTCGACTCTCAGCAAAGTCGACGCTCAGTAAACCAGGGATGATTCCGTGATTGCCGAAGACCGCATCCGCGCCCTGCCCTGCTGGACCGGCAGCATCGAGATTGCGCCGTTGCCGGGAGGCCTTAGCAACGCCAATTATGTAGTCAAGGACGCGGCCGGAAAGCACGTCGTGCGCTTCGGCAGGGACTATCCGTTCCATCATGTCTTTCGCGAGCGTGAGGTGATGACCGCACGCGCGGCGCATGCCGCCGGTTTCGCACCAGCCGTCCTCCATGCCGAACCGGGCATCCTGGTGACGGAATACCTTGGTGCGAAAACCTATCTTGCACAGGACGTGCGCGCCAATCTTGGTCGTGTCGCTGCGCTGATGCGCGGCTTCCACCGGGAGATGCCCAATCACGTCTCCGGCGCCGGCTTCATGTTCTGGGTGTTTCATGTCATTCGCGACTATGCGCGCACGCTTGAAGAAGGCGGCAGCCGCAAGCGCAGCGAATTGCCGCGCCTGCTGACGCTGGCTGACGAACTGGAGCGCGCGCAGAAATTGCTGCCGATCGTCTTTGGTCACAACGATCTTTTGCCGGCTAATATTCTAGACGACGGCAGCAGGCTGTGGCTGATTGACTTCGAGTATGCCGGTTTCAACACGGCGATGTTCGACCTTGCCGGCGTCGCCTCGAATGCCGGCATGAGCGATGAGGAATCCTTTGCCTTCCTGACCGCCTATTTCATGAAGGAGCCGGACCAGGCGATCCGCCGCTCGCACGCGGCCATGCAATGCGCCTCGCTGCTGCGCGAGGCGATGTGGAGCATGGTGTCCGAACTCTACCTCGACGCGCCCGGCATCGACTACGTCGCCTACACCGAGGAGAACCTGACGCGGCTCGAAGCCGCGCTGGAAAACTACAGAACGAAGTACGGGATACAGAAATGATGACATTGCCCAGCCAGGCCGCGATCGTCGTCATTGGCGGCGGCATCATCGGCTGTTCGACGGCCTATCATCTGGCGCGTGACCACAAGGCCGATGTGGTGCTGCTCGAACAGGGCAAGCTGACCTCGGGCTCGACCTGGCATGCCGCCGGCCTTGTCGGGCAATTGCGCTCGTCGGCCTCGATCACCCGCGTGCTCAAATATTCCGTCGACCTCTACAAGGGGCTGGAGGCCGAAACCGGCCTTGCCACCGGCTGGAAGATGACCGGCTGCCTGAGGCTCGCCGCCAATACCGACCGCTGGACCGAGTACAAGAGGCTGGCGACGACGGCGAAAAGCTTCGGCATGGACATGCAATTGCTGTCGCCGGCGGAGGTCAAGGCGATGTGGCCGCTCCTGGAAACCGGCGATCTCGTCGGCGCCTCCTGGCTGCCGACCGATGGCCAGGCGAGCCCTTCGGACATCACGCAGTCGCTGGCAAAAGGCGCGCGCATGCATGGCGCCACACTGTTCGAGGATGTGCGCGTCACCGGCTTCGAGATGAAGGACGGCCGCATCGCGATGGTGAAGACCAGCAAGGGCGACATCGCTTGCGACAAGGTGGTCAACTGCGCCGGGCAATGGGCGCGGCAGGTGGGTGCGATGGCCGGCATCAACGTGCCGCTGCAGCCGGTGAAGCACCAGTACATCATCACCGAGAAGATCGATGGACTGGCGACCGACGCGCCGACTATCCGCGACCCGGACCGGCGCACCTATTTCAAGGAGGAGGTCGGCGGGCTGGTGATGGGCGGCTACGAGCCAAACCCGCAGGCCTGGACGACCGGGGATGTGCCTGACGATTGGGAGTTCCGGCTCTTCGACGACGATTACGACCATTTCGAACAGCATATGCGCCAAGCGATGGCGCGCGTGCCGGCGCTCGAAACCGTCGGCGTCAAGCAGATGATAAACGGGCCGGAGAGTTTTACGCCGGACGGCAATTTCATTCTCGGCGCGGCGCCCGAATGCGCCAACATGTTCGTCGGCGCCGGCTTCAACGCCTTCGGCATCGCCTCGGGTGGCGGCGCCGGCTGGGTGCTGGCGCAGTGGGTGGTCGACGGCGAAGCGCCGCTCGACCTGTGGGTTGTCGACATCAGACGCTTTTCCAACCTGCACCGCGACCGGCAATGGGTCTGCGACCGCACGCTGGAAGCCTATGGCAAGCACTATACGATCGGCTTCCCGCATGAGGAGTACGCCAGCGGGCGGCCGCGCATCGTCTCACCACTTTACAACAGGCTGAAACAGCAGCGCGCCGTGTTCGGCTCGAAGCTTGGCTGGGAGCGGCCGAACTGGTTCGCACCCGACGGCGTCGAGCCGCAGGATGTCTATTCGATGGGTCGCCAGAACTGGTTTGCGGCAGTCGGCGACGAGCACCGGCACGTGCGCGAGAAGGTCGGCATCTTCGATCAATCCTCCTTTGCCAAATACGAACTGAGCGGACCTGACGCGCTGAAGGCGCTGGACTGGATCTGCGCCAACGACGTCAGCAAACCGGTCGGCCGGCTGACCTACACGCAGCTTCTCAACACGCGCGGCGGCATCGAGGCGGACCTGACCGTGGCGCGGCTGGCCGAGGAGAAATTCTACATCGTCACCGGCACCGGGTTCCGCACGCATGATTCCTCATGGATCGGCGACCATATCGGCGAAGGGCTCGATGCCACGCTTGTCGATGTCACCGAGGATTTCGGCACGCTGTCGCTGATGGGGCCTCGGGCCCGCGACGTGCTTTCTGCCGTGACTGAAGCGGACGTGTCAAACACCAGGTTCCCGTTCGGCCACGTGCGCGAGATTGCCATTGCCGGCCACACAATTCGGGCGCTGCGCGTCACCTATGTCGGCGAACTCGGCTGGGAACTGCATGTGCCGATCGCGGCGACAGGCGAAGTCTTCGACGCACTGATGGCGGCAGGCCAGCAGCATGACATCCGCCCGGTCGGCTATCGCGCCCTGGAATCGCTGCGGCTGGAAAAGGGCTATCGCGCCTGGGGCTCCGACATCACGCCCAACGACACGCCGCAGGAAGCCGGCTTGGGTTGGGCGGTCAAGCTGCGCAAGAACACCGATTTCGTTGGACGTCGCGCGCTCGAGAAGACCAGCGGCGCGGCACTGAAGAAACGCTTTGCCGGCTTCACCGTCGTTGACCCAGAGATCGTGCTGCTCGGCCGCGAGACCATCCTGCGCAATGGCGAGCCGGTCGGCTATCTTACCAGCGGTGGCTATGGTTACACCGTGAGCCAGAACATCGGCTACGGCTATGTGCGGAACGCCGACGGGGTGAGCGACGATTTTCTCGCCTCGGGCGACTATGAACTGGTCGTGGCGATGGAGCGGACGCCGGCCCAAATCCATCTCGAGCCGATGTACGATCCGACAGCCGCCCGGGTAAAAATGTAGAACAGCGTCAAAGCGTCGATCGGGTGACGCGCAGGGCGAGACCACGGCTCGGCACGGTGCCGGCCTCGCCCGGCATGGAGACGTAAGGACGCGTTTCCTCGATGCGAGTGACGAGGCCTTGCGCTTCGAGTTCGGCGATGCGCGCGGCAAAGCCGGCTTCCCACAGCGTGTTCTTGACCGTCAGCACGATGATACCACCCGGCCGGCAGATGCGGATCAGCTCATCCAGCCCTTCGGCGCCGACATGGCCGGAGGTGAAGACGCCGGCCGAAATGATGCCGGCATAGGCATCGTCGGCAAACGGCAGCTTGCCGCCGAGCGCCAGGCAATGCAGCGCCGAATAGACCCCCTTGCGGGCGGCCTGGGCCAGCATGCCTTCCGAAATGTCGAGCGCCTCGACCAAGGGGTAGCCTGTTATATCAAGCCATTCGCCGATGAGCCCGGTGCCGGCTCCCGCATCGAGCAGCGGTGCGGCACCGCGCGGCAGATGGCGGGCCAGCAAGGCAAGGCAGATCGTCGGATGGCGATAGCCGGCGGCCGACATGTCGGCGTCATAGGTCTGCGACCAGCGGTCATAGAGTGCCGCGACGTCCTCTGGCCGTTTCGCCGCGTAGGCCGCGGCAAGCGGGCCCCGATGTTTGCTGTGCGCCACTTTTGTCCTATCCACCAATCGGTCTTTCATCGCATGATAGCCAAAGCACGAAAATTGTGGAACCGTCGCCGCGACAAATAACAGCGTGGGGCGCAGGCATGGTGACAGACGAAGCGCGTGCGGCACTTGCCGACATTTCCTTGGCCACCATTCCCATGCTGGCCGGCTACACCGGGTCGCTCGAACGGCTCGGCGGCCTCACCAATCTGGTCTTCAAGGCGGGCGAGTTCTGCCTGCGCATTCCCGGCAAGGGCACCGAGGAATACATCAATCGCGCCAATGAAGCGGTGGCGGCGCGCGAAGCGGCAAAGGCGGGGGTCAGTCCCGAGGTGCTGCATGTCGATCCCGCCACTGGGGTCATGGTGACGCGCTTCATCGCCGGCGCCGAGACGATGTCGCCGGAGAAATTCAAGGTTCGGCCTGGCAGTCCGGCGCGGGCCGGCGAGGCTTTCCGCAAACTGCACCATTCCGGCGCGGTGTTTCCCTTCCGCTTCGAACTGTTTGCGATGATCGACGACTATCTCAAGGTGCTGTCGACCAAGGACGTCGCCTTGCCGGTCGGCTATCATGACGTGGTGCACGAGGCCGGGAGCGTGCGCTCGGCGCTGGCCGCCCATCCCTTGCCCCTCGCTGCCTGCCACTGCGATCCGCTGTGCGAGAACTTTCTCGATACAGGCGAGCGGATGTGGATCGTCGACTGGGAATATTCGGGCATGAACGATCCGCTCTGGGATCTCGGCGACCTCAGCGTGGAAGGCAAATTCGATACGGCGCAGGACGAAGAGATGATGCGCGCCTATTTTGGCGGCGAGGCCAGAGCGGCCGAGCGCGGGCGAATCGTCATCTACAAGGCGATGTGCGACCTGTTGTGGACATTGTGGGGACTGATCCAGCTTGCCAACAGCAATCCGGTCGACGACTTCCGCGCCTATGCCGACGGGCGTTTCGCGCGCTGCAAGGCGTTGATGGAGACGCCGGAGTTTTCACGACACCTGGCGGCGATCCGCCTGGGTTAGAAACCTAATTGACGCCCTTCGGCACGTTTTCGGGCGGCACCGTGGTGTCGACCACTTTCTGGCGGTGGAAGATGAACAGGCCGGCGAGAACGACGATGCCTGAGCCGATCAGGATACGCGGGCCGGGAACGTCACCAAAGAACACCAGCCCGAACACCACCGCCCACAGGAGCAGCGTGTAATGCAGCGGCGCCAGCGTCGAGGCCGGGGCCAGCTTGAGCGCCCTGGTGATCATCAGATGCGCGCCGCATGAAACGATGCCGAGCAGCAGCATGGCGCCGAAATCGAGCGCCGACGGCGTCTGCCAGGCGCCGACGGTTAGCACGCCGCCGACCACCATCGTGCCGATGGTCTGCCATGTCACCAGATTGGTGTCACTGGTGCCGCGCAGGCGCCGGTTGAGGATGATGGCGAAGGCGAAGGCAATGCTGCCGGCGAGCGCGAAGCTCGATGACAACGAGAACGCCGCCGAGGACGGTTTCAGCATGATCAGCACGCCGCAGAAGCCGAGCAGGATCGCCATCCAGCGGCGCCAGCCGACCTTCTCGCCAAGCAACAAATGGGAGAGTGCCGCGACATAGATCGGTCCGGCCATGTAGAAGCTCATCACGTCGGCAAGCGGCAGGTAGACGACGGCGGCATAGAACAGTGCCGTGTCGAGCGTTGTCATCACCACGCGCAGCAGCTGCAGCTCCAGGCGCTCCATGTGAAACAGCTTGGCCGTGCCCTGGTGGGCGATCATCGGGCCAAGCACGAAGAACGCGCCGATGGAACGGATCAGCACCACCTGGCCGACCGAGAAGCTGGCGACCAGCCACTTGCCCATGGCGTCGTTCAGCGCAAACAGGAAATCGCCGGCCAGCATCAGCAGGATGCCGGCCAGAAGCACGTTCCTGATTGTGGAATTCTGCGCCACGGGCTGCGTCATGCCGATCCCGATTCCTCCCTAGAGCATGATGCCGAAAAGTGTGAAGCGGTTTTCGGACGACATCATGCTCTATCTCTTTGATTTAGAGCCGCGTCGTAGACCGAAGCGGCTTCATTGACGAGGAGAAATCCGGAAATCCGCAAGGCCAGAACCGGGAATCGGCTGGGTCTGGCCTGTTCTATTGGGCCTGATGCGGCGTCAGGTGCCTGCGGGTCACCAGAGCTGGTCTGCCCAGGATGGACAGCCTGGTGTCCTGCTTCGTCCGCTGCGCCACTACCTTGCCCCTGGCGATGACGCACAGGCGTTCGGCGCGCAGGCGCAGGGCTTCGATCGGATTGCCGGCATCCAGGATGACCAGGCTGGCGCGCTTGCCTACCGCCAGGCCGAGATGGTCGAGCCCCATGATCGACGCGTTGACATTGGTAACCATGTCGAAGCAGCGGGCCATGTCGGCCGGGCTCGACATCTGGGCGACGTGCAGGCCCATGAAGGCGACGTCGAGCATGTCGGCGGTGCCGAGCGAATACCAGGGATCGAGCACGCAATCCTGGCCCCAGCCGACGCGGATGCCCAGCGCCTGCATCTCCTTCACCCGGGTCATACCGCGGCGCTTGGGGAAGGTGTCGTGGCGGCCCTGCAGCATGATGTTGATCAGCGGATTGGGGATCGCCGAAACACCCGCCTCGGCGATCAGCGGCAGCAATTTCGAGACATAGTAATTGTCCATCGAATGCATCGAGGTGAGATGCGAGCCGGCGACCTTGCCCTGCAGACCCAGACGCTGCGTCTCATAGGCAAGCTGCTCGATATGGCGCGACAGCGGGTCATCGGTCTCGTCGCAATGCAGGTCGACCATCAGCCCGCGCCTGGCCGCGATCTCGCACAGCTCCGTCACCGAGCGCGTTCCGTCGGCCATGGTGCGCTCGAAATGCGGGATGCCGCCGACAATGTCGACGCCCATGTCGAGCGCGCGGATGGTGTTGTCGCGTGCCCTCGGCGACCGATAAAACCCGTCCTGCGGAAAGGCGACCAATTGCAGATCGATATACGGGGAGATCGTCTTCTTGACCTCAAGCAGCGCCTCGACCGCCAGCAGCCGGTCATCGCAGACATCGACATGGGTGCGGATGGCGAGCAGACCCATCGACACCGCCCAATCGCAATAGGCTAGCGCGCGATCGCGCACGGCTTCATGCGTCAGCAGCGGCTTCAACTCGCCCCACAACGAGATGCCTTCGAGCAGGGTGCCCGACGCGTTGATGCGCGGGATGCCGTAGGAGAGCGTTGCATCCATGTGGAAATGCGGGTCGACGAAGGGCGGCGAGACCAGATTGCCACTGGCATCGATTGCCGTGCCGGCAGTGACATCGAGCTTCGGCTCGATCGCCGCGATCGTCTCGCCGACGATGCCGATGTCGGCGACCCTGCCATCAGGCAGCGTGCCCCCGCGAACGATAAGGTCGAAATCCATCCGTCGTCATCCCGCTTGAAAGAACATTCAGTGCCGTCCGGCGCGCGGCTCTCCCTTCTCCCCTGTCGGAGAAGGAAAATGCCGAACCCTAGTCCGGCACGAATCTGACCGCGCCCTTGGCCGCGCTGGTCGCCATAGCGGCGTAGGCGCGCAAGGCTGTCGTCACCTTGCGCTTGCGCTTTTCCTCGGGCTTCCAGGCAGCAATGCCCTTGGCCTCCATCGCCGCCCGGCGGCTGGCGAGTTCAGCATCGCTGACCGCGAGGCGTATGATACGGTTCGGGATGTCGATCTCGACCGTATCGCCCTCCTGCACCAGGCCGATCAAACCGCCCTCGGCGGCTTCCGGCGAGACATGGCCGATCGACAGGCCGGAGGTGCCACCGGAGAAGCGGCCGTCGGTGACCAGCGCGCAGGCCTTGCCCAGCCCCTTCGACTTCAGATAGCTGGTCGGGTAGAGCATTTCCTGCATGCCGGGGCCGCCGCGCGGCCCCTCATAGCGGATGACGACCACATCACCGGCCTTGATCTCGTTGGCCAGGATCGCCTTGACGCTGGCGTCCTGGCTTTCGAACACGCGGGCCGGACCGGTGAACTTCAGGATCGATTCGTCGACGCCGGCGGTCTTCACGATGCAGCCGTCGAGCGCCAGATTGCCTTTCAGCACGGCAAGGCCGCCATCCTTGGAGAAGGGGTGCTGGACGGAGCGGATGACGCCTTTCTCGCGGTCAAGGTCGAGGACGTCCCAGCGGCGGTCCTGGCTGAAGGCAACCTGCGTCGGCACCCCACCAGGCGCGGCGAGGAAGAAATCGCGCACGCTTTGGCTGGTCGAGCGCGAAATATCCCAATGGTCGAGCGCTTCACCCAGCGTGCGTGTGTGCACGGTCGGCAGATCGCGATTGATCAAGCCGGCATTGTCGAGCTGGCCGAGGATCGCCATGATGCCGCCGGCGCGGTGGACGTCTTCCATGTGTACATCCGCCTTGGCCGGAGCCACCTTGCACAGCACCGGCACCTTGCGTGACAGCGCGTCGATGTCATCCTGATCGAAGTTGATCTCGCCTTCATGCGCGGCGGCCAGGATGTGCAGCACGGTGTTGGTCGAGCCGCCCATGGCGATGTCGAGCGTCATGGCGTTTTCGAAGGCACCCTTCGAGGCGATGTTGCGCGGCAACGCGGTTTCATCGTCCTGCTCGTAGTAGCGCTGGGCGAGATCGACGATCAGGTGGCCGGCTTCGACGAACAGGCGCTTGCGGTCGGCATGCGTGGCCAGCGTCGAGCCGTTGCCCGGCAGTGACAGGCCAAGCGCCTCGGTCAAACAATTCATCGAATTGGCGGTGAACATGCCCGAGCAGGAACCGCAGGTCGGGCAGGCCGAACGTTCGATGACCTTGACGTCGTCGTCGGAGATCTTGTCGTCGGCGGCCGCCACCATGGCGTCGACCAGGTCGAGCGCCTGCGTCTTGCCGGCCAGCACCACCTTGCCGGCTTCCATCGGCCCGCCGGAAACGAAGACGGTCGGGATGTTGAGGCGTAAGCTGGCCATCAGCATGCCGGGCGTGATCTTGTCGCAATTGGAGATGCAGACCATGGCGTCGGCGCAGTGCGCGTTGACCATGTATTCGACGGAATCGGCGATGAGCTCGCGCGACGGCAGCGAATAGAGCATGCCGTCATGGCCCATGGCGATGCCGTCATCGACGGCGATGGTGTTGAATTCCTTGGCGACGCCGCCGGCCTTCTCGATCTCGCGCGCGACCAGCTGGCCGAGGTCCTTCAGGTGGACATGGCCCGGCACGAACTGGGTGAAGGAGTTGACCACCGCGATGATCGGTTTGCCGAAATCACTGTCCTTCATGCCGGTGGCGCGCCAGAGGCCGCGAGCGCCGGCCATGTTACGGCCATGGGTGGTGGTGCGGGAACGATAGGCAGGCATGAATTTTCCTTGGCTGGCTTGCTGCGCTCCATGCGGAGCGTGGCGGCGCTGAATTCGGACCGCAGGCCTTATAGACGCGCAAGCCTGGTCTGGCCACAATTTTGCAATGCGCCACGAAATCCGGATGTGCGGTTGACGAGCGGCGTTTGCCTGTATATAGCCAATCAGGTATATACCTATTTGGCTATGGATGCCCGATGAACCAGCTGGACGCCACTTTTGCCGCACTCGCCGATCCGACGCGCCGCGCCATTCTTGCCCGGCTCATCCAGGGCGAAGCATCCGTGATGGAACTCGCCGAGCCTTTCGCGATGAGCCAGCCCTCGATTTCCAAGCACCTCAAGGTGCTCGAAAACGCCGGACTGATTTCACGCGGCCGCGACGCACAGCGCCGTCCGTGCCGGCTCGAAGCAAAACCGCTGGCGGAGGCCAATGACTGGCTGGAGCGTTATCGAAAGATCTGGGAAGGCAACTTCCAGCGCCTCGACGCGTTGCTCGGCGCGATGAAGGCCGAGAAAGTCCCCGACAGTACCGACCAATAGCCCGAAATATCGCGGCCTGTGTCGGATCACGGGCCTGCCGCACGTCCTTTGGCAAACATGAGGAGGAACATCATGAGCACCACAACCTTGCCCGGTTCGACCGTCGCCACGCTGACGGTGACCACGCCCAGCGACCGCGAGGTCCAGATCACCCGCATCTTCGATGCGTCGCGGCCGATGGTCTTCGACTGCTGGACGATACCCGAGTTGCTGAAGGGCTGGCTGCACGGCCCCGATGGCTGGCGGCTGGCGGTCTGCGAAATCGACCTCAGGGTTGGCGGCGCCACACGCTACGTCTGGCAGCACCGCGATGGCCGCAGCATGGGCATGAGCGGCGCCTATCGCGAGATAGTGCGTCCAGCCAGGATCGTCGCCACCGAATTGTTCGACGAGGACTGGACCGGTGGCGAAACCGTCGGGACGGTGGTCTTCACCGAACAGAGTGGGAAGACGCTGCTGACGCAGACGGTGCTCTACGCTTCGCAAGCGGCCCGCGACGGCGCGCTCGGCACCGGCATGACCCGCGGCATGGCCGAGAGCTATGCCCAGCTCGACGCTCATCTCGCTTCACTTCAGGACGCTGCAAGAGGCGCCGCCTGACGCTTCCTTCATCCCCCAAGAGAAAACAAGGAGAAAGACTCATGCAAAAGATCACCACCTTCCTGTGGTTCGACGGACAGGCCGAGGAGGCCATGAACCACTACATGTCCGTCTTCAAGAATTCGAAGGAGCTGAGCGTGACGCGTTGGCCCAAGGGCCACGCTGATGAGGGCAAGGTGCTGGTGGCCTCGTTCGAACTCGACGGCGTCCCGTTCCTGGCGCTCAACGGCGGACCACAATACAAGTTCACCGAGGCGATCTCACTGTCGATCGACTGCAAGACGCAGGACGAAGTCGATCATTTCTGGACCAGGCTCACAGAGGGTGGCGGCGAACCAGGACCCTGTGGCTGGCTGAAGGACAAGTTCGGTGTTTCCTGGCAGGTCGTGCCGGAACAACTGCCGCGCCTGCTGCAGGATCCGGACCGGGCCAAGGCCGGCCGGGCGATGAATTCTATGATGCAGATGGGCAAGATCGACATCGCCAAGATCGAAGAAGCGGCCAGAGGGTGAGAAGCGGTCCGCTGTAGCGGACGAAAAGCCAATTGCTTGGCTTTTCGAGCTTCGAACGCCCTGAGCCTGCGAAGGGCCGGAGGTTCATTGGAGCCCTTTGATCATCGAGGTCGGCGTCGCCCCTCATCCGCCCTGCGGGCACCTTCTCCCCGTGAACGGCAGAACGAAAGTAACGCTTCAAGCCGCCTTGTCGCGAACCTGATAGTCCTTGATCGTGGCGAAGCGGATCGCCTTCCAGCGTTCCGCTTCGTAGTTCAGCGAGAAGGCGTGCTGGGCGAGGAACACCGGATCATTGTCGAGGTCGCGGGCGATGTCGCCGCGATGTGCCTCGATGAAACGCAAAACCTCGGCCTTGTCCTCGGCCGAGATCCAGCGGCAGACCGAAAAGCGTGACATCTCGAACTCGACCGGGAGCGTGTATTCGAAGTTCAGCCGCTCCTTCAGGACGTCGAGCTGCAGGGCGCCGACGACGCCGACGATGGCCGGCGAGCCATCCTCGGGCGAGAACAATTGCACGACGCCCTCCTCGGCCATCTGGTGCAGCGCTTCCTTGAGCTTCTTGGCCTTCATCGCGTCGCCAAGGCGGACGCGGCGCAGGATTTCCGGGGCGAAGTTGGGCACGCCTCGGAACAGGATCTCCTCGCCCTCGGTCAGCGTATCGCCGATGCGCAGCGTTCCGTGGTTGGGGATGCCGACGACGTCGCCGGCAAACGCCTCGTCGGCGGTGACGCGGGTGCGGGCAAAGAAGAATTGCGGCGCCGACAGGCTCATCGGCTTTCCCGTGCGCACAAGCTTGGCCTTCATGCCGCGCTCGAGCTTGCCCGAGCAGACGCGGACGAAGGCGATGCGGTCGCGGTGGTTGGGATCCATGTTGGCCTGGATCTTGAAGACGAAGGACGTCATCTTGTCCTCGGTCGCCTCGACCTTGCGGGCATCGGCCTCCTGCGCGCGCGGCGGCGGCCCAAAGGCGCCAAGCGCCTCGATCAGGTCGCGGACGCCATAATTGCGCAGCGCCGAGCCGAAATAGACCGGTGTCAGATGGCCCTCGCGAAAGGCGTCGATGTCGAGCGGACGGCAGGCTTCGCGCGCCAGTTCCAGCTCCTCGATGAAGGCCTCGCGCTCGTTCTCCGGCAACAGGCCGGCGACGCGGTTGGAATCGGGACCGTTGACCGGCGTGCGCTCCTTCTCGTCGTCGCCCTTGCGCACCGCATTCAGCGCCAGGTGATAGGTGCCGGAAAACGTCTTGCCGCGACCGATCGGCCAGGTGATCGGTGCTGTATCCAGCGCCAGCTTCTGTTCGATCTCGTCCAAAATCTCAAACGGATCGCGGCTTTCGCGGTCCATCTTGTTGACGAAAGTGATGATCGGAATGTCGCGCAGCCGGCAGACCTCGAACAGTTTCAGCGTGCGCGGCTCGATGCCCTTGGCGGCGTCGATGACCATGACCGCGCTGTCGACCGCCGACAGCGTGCGATAGGTGTCGTCGGCGAAATCCTCGTGGCCGGGCGTGTCGAGCAGGTTGAAGACATTGTCCTCATATTCGAACGTCATCACCGAAGTGACGACCGAAATGCCGCGCTCGCGCTCGATCTTCATCCAGTCGGAGCGGGTCTGGATCCTGTCCTTCTTGGCCTTGACCTCGCCGGCAAGCTGAATGGCGCCGCCGAACAGCAGCAGCTTTTCGGTGAGCGTGGTCTTGCCGGCGTCCGGGTGCGCGATGATCGCGAAGGTGCGGCGGCGCGCCACTTCTTCTTCTATTGCTTCAGGCATTGTTCAGGATTTCCGTGTGACAGGCCGGGCTTCTAGCAGCGCAGTGCCGGGCTGTCGACCGGTCCGGCGGCGCTGACGCCGCCGGTTGCCGTGGCTCGCTCAGGCCAACTCGTTCATCTGGCCCGCCTGAACGATCTCCGGAAGCCAGCCAGCAATGGCCTCGCCTATCGCGTCGGCATGGTCCTCCTGCAGATAGTGCGCGCCGGGCCCGAGGTTGATGAACCGGCAGTTCTTCAGCCCGGCGGCGAATTCGCGTGCGGCTTGCGGCGAAACAAGCGCACCTGGATCGCCCGCGAACAGCAGTTTCGGATAGGTGGAAAGCCGCAGCGCGCGATGGTCATGTTCGCTGATGGCGGCAACGTCGGCAGGCTGGCCCTCGATCGGCAATTCCCTGGGCAGGCGCAGCGCCGGCTTGCGCGATCGCGGTGTCGGGAACGGCGCCCGGTAAGCCGTCATCTCCTCGTCGCTCATTGTGCGCAACACCGAGGCCGGCAGCACTTTTTCGACGAAGACATTGTCTTCCAGAACCAGCTTTTCGCCAATGTCGGGCGTGCGCAGCGCCTTGAACAGCTCGCGGGCCTGCGGACGCTGGTGAAAATCCTCCCAGCGCTCGAAGGGCCGGATGAATTCCATGAAGGCGAGGCCGAGAATGCTGCGCGGCCGCCGCGCCGCGAGATGGAAGGCAAGTGCCGTGCCCCAGTCCTGCGCGACAACCACCATTTCCCTGATGTCGAGCGCATCGAGGAAGGCGTCGAGATAGCGCACGTGATCGAAGAAGCGATAATCGATATCGGGCTTGCCGGACTGGCCGTAACCGATCAGGTCCGGTGCGATGCAGCGACCTAGGGGCGCGACATGCGGGATGATGTTGCGCCAGATGTAGGATGAGGTCGGATTGCCATGAAGGAACAGCACGGTCGGACCGGCCGCGCCGGCCTCGACATAGGACATGGTCGAATCGAGCACGGCGATTTCCTCGCGCCGCAAGGCGGTGGAGCCGGCTTGCGGCTTGTCGGCGTTCAAACTCATTGGATCGGCTCCTTTGCAAAGACTGTGCTGAAGATGATTTTCTTGAAGCGTTCGAGCGGCGCGGGGCTGCGCTCGACCTTCATGCGCAGCATGGCGCCTTGCCAGGACGAGAGCAGGAAGTCGGCGAGGTCGTCAGCATCGAAAGCCCGGGTAATGTCACCGGCCGCCTGGCCATCGGCGATGCAGGCCGCGAATGGCTGGCGCCAACGCTCGAAGATGGCGACAAGCTGCAAGCGCAGCGGTTCGCTGTGCACTGCGGTTTCGAGGCTGAGATTGCCGATCATGCAGCCGCGCGCCCAGTCATGCGCTTCGAGCTTCGAGGTGATGACATCGAGGTAGCGGCGCAGCCTGCCGAGGGGCGGCGTCCCGTCCTGCGCAAGGGCTGCCTCGACCAGGCCACTGACATAGGCGAAGTAGCGGTCGAGCACCTCGCCGGCGAATTCCTCCTTGGACGCGAAATGGTTGGTGAACGAACCCGGCCGCGCATCGGCCGCGGCAACGATGTCGCGTACGCCGGCAGCGGCATAGCCTGAATTCCAGATGGTCCGGAAACCAGCGTCCAGGAGTTTTTCGCGGAGTGATTGTCTAGCCATGACTGAATAATACGTACGTACGTATTGATGTCAAGGTGCATTATTTGCGATGGTCGATGTTGGCAAGCGACCGGCGGGATGGCACTTGGGTGATCCGCAGGGATGGCTAGGCAGAGGAGCGAGCATGACCGTGGCGAAACAGGTGATCGTCATCGGCGCCGGCATCATCGGTGCCTCCATCTCCTGGCATCTGACCGAGGCAGGGGCGCAGGTGACGGTCATTGCCGACAGCGCCGCCGGCGGCGTCGCAACACCGAATTCGTTTGCCTGGATCAATGCAAGCTGGGGCAACCCGGAGCCGTATTTCCGGCTGCGGACCCGCGCGATGGCGGAATGGACGCGGCTGGCGCGGGACCTACCTGAAATTCCGCTCAGCTGGTGCGGCGGCCTGTGCTGGGACCTGTCGGCGGCTGCAATGGAAACCTACGCCGCCCAGCACTCCGCCTGGGGCTACGGCATCAAGCGCGTCGACCGCGCTGGCGTGGCGCGCATCGAGCCCAATCTCGCCGAACTCCCGGACGTCGCCTTGCATGTCGCAGAAGAGGGTGTCGCCGAGCCGGTGGCCTCCGCCAAGGCGCTGCTGGCGGACGCCGAACGGCGCGGCGCGCGGATCATCTTCAGCACGGTGACGGCGCTGGTCCAGACCGGCGGCCAGATCACCGGCATTGATACATCGCATGGCCTGATGGCCGCCGACGAGGTGGTGATCGCGGCCGGCGTCGGCTCACCGGCTATCGCCGCGACAACCGGGATCAACCTGCCGATCGAGACGCCGCCCGGGTTGATCGTCCATTCGCGGCCTTATACAAAACTGCTCAACGGGCTGGTGCTGGCCGAGCGGCTGCACATGCGCCAGACGGCGGAGGGCCGCATCATCGCCGGCTCGGATTTTGGCGGCGCCGACCCGGGCATGGATGCCGAAGTCACCGCCCGCGACCTGTTTGCGGCCCTGAAAGCCATGCTGCGCGGCGGTGACGGACTGGAGCTGGATTTCCACACCGTCGGCTACCGGCCGACGCCGATCGACGGTTTTCCGATCATCGGCCGCAGCGAGGGCATGGACGGCCTCTATGTCGCCGTCATGCATTCAGGCATCACGCTGGCGCC
>NZ_JBWJFQ010000026.1:0-96363 GCF_057784235.1 Mesorhizobium sp. CNPSo 4670
GCAGCGGCCGCGATCGGCATTGCGGTTCTTGGCCGCCGTGGGGACCGCACCCCCCGACCCTCAGACTTTACCCCGCAGGAACTTGCAAACCTTGTGAACGGTTTCAGCAAATGGCCGGAACAGGCAGAGTGTCAGGAGGTTATAGCCACGGTCGCCGGTGAGGTTCTGCGCCGTGCCGACAAGCTCCCTGGCTTTAATCTGCAGGAGATGTCGAACCTGGTGAACGGCTTTAGCAAGTGGCCGGAAGCGGCGGCTTGTCGCGAGGCTACAGCCACGATCGCTGGTGAGATGCTTCGCCGCGCCGACGGGCTATCTAATAATCTTATCCCTCAGGACTTAGGCAACTTGATGAATGGGTTCAGCAAGTGGCCGGAAGAAGGGGCGTGTCATCAGGCGACCATAGACCTCGCGCACCGACTCGGCTCGGCAAACCTCCGCTTCGGGGCCTTCACCACACCTTCGCTCAGCATGATCGCCAATGGTCTGGCGCGGGAATGCCAGAGGGGAGAGGAGGCCGGAGAGATCAACGAGACCGCTCTGCTGAAGGACCGGCTGCACAAGCTCGCCCACCACCTTCACTATGCCACTGATCGCCTGGAGCAGGCCAACGCTCTGACGATCGTCAACATTTTCAAGGCGCTGGCCAAAGCCCGGCTGTTTGACGATCTCGGATTGCTCGCACGCACGGGGTTGGATCGCCTTCAGGAACTGCATCGTGCGCCTGGATTTGCCGCCGAGAATAACCTGGAAACCGCGGGCAATCTGTGCGCCGCTCTGCTGCCGCTGGCGCGCAGCACGCACAAGCAGCTGCGCTGGCATCGCAGGCAGGCGCTCAACCTGCTCAACGATATCCAACCCGTCGTGGAACAAAAGATCCAGGCGCACCTCAACGCAAGCGATGCCGAGCGGCGCCGTGGACCGTGCTCGACCCGTTGTCCCGCCCTGTCGATCTATCAAGTGTTGAAGACCCGTGCGGTCCTCAAGAGGCTCTACAGACGCCCCTATGTCGAGGGCAACAGGTTCGGTTTGCGGAACAGGCAGCAGGAGTTGCAGCGGGAGACCAGAGGCATCCTGGAACGCACCCGCGATCTTATCGAGCGCGATCTTTCCAATATGAGCTGGAACGTGATCGCGGATATCGAGGCCGATAACCCGCTGGATGCGATAGATTCATTCCTGGAGCAGAATGCAGCAACCGTCCAAGCCCAACATCCTGCATCGGTATTCGACGTGCATCAGGTGCTGCGAACCATGGATCACGAGCCCAGACCGCCGCAGGGCGATGCCGGACTGATGCGGTTGCCGGTCGTTGATATGCGGGGGCAGCGCCTCGCCACGGAGGCCGAGACACGATATTCGGTTTTTCATCGCCTGACCTCGGGGGCGGTGAAGGTGGTGGCGGTGCAACTGCCGGGAAAGCCCAGCACCTTCTTGCTGACGCGCACGCTCACCGTCGAGGGTGTGCCGTACCGCATGGACCTGTTCGGCGGCAGCAAGTTGAAGCCGCCGAGATTGACACTGGCGCAGATCGCGTCACGTCCGCCAGGTGGGCGACTCGAGCCGTCCGGAGGGAAGCTGCTGGCCATTCCCTATAGTGACACGGCAGCGGGCACCGACTTCGAGAGGCTGTCGCGCGCCTGGGCTCCGTTCAAAGAGGCCTATTATTACACGCAGCGCCGGGGGTTCGCCGCGCCACCGGCCATTCAGGGTCTGGGGCCGCACGACTACGCCCTGGAAGGCGCCTTCAAACTGTTGCTGCTGCCGGACCGCCCGGTGGGCGAGGCGCATCCTTTCCAGCTGACTGGGCCGAAGGGACCGATCGCCCTGCAGCCGCATGACGGCTGCGGCTTCATCAAGGCCTCGCTGGCCGCGCTGATGCCGGCTGTTCGCCGGGCCGTTTCGCAAGACGGCCCCGATCGGATGACCGCCTTTGCCGAGGGAAGGAGGTCGTCCGTTCCGGCCTCGGCACTGCAACATTATCCGCGCAGCGAACTGGTGGCGGAGGAGACGTGCGAGAAGGCCAGGACCTGGCTTGAGAGCCAGCAAGGGCGCGCGTTGACGTCCGAAGAGCTGTTTCGAACCGTGACGACCGGACATATCGACGGTCCCGGTGCGGTTGCCGTACCGTCCAGTGATGGCCGCGTCCATGTGCCGAAGCTCAAGAGCGAGACGTTGACGGGCAGGGATGGCGTGCTGATCGGCCGCTCGCCCTATGACAAGCCCAACCTGCGCCCGTTTGCCGCCGGGCAAGTCAGGTCGGCGGCGGATGCGGACCCGACCGCGGCGTTCCTGGATCAGTGCGTGGCCATCCAATACAGTTTGAATGTCGCCGAGAAGCCCGGCAAGGACCTGACGGCCGACGCTCCGACCTTCTTTGCCAAGGGCATTCTGATCGTGGTGCCGGACGCGATGTGGCCGGCCGACTTCGCCGACCGTGGGCTGGTGATGTCTGCCGAGGACGTCAAGTGCCATTCGAACTGGACCACGGGCAAGGACCGCGCCAAGGCGGACACGCCGCTCGACTGCGTCGGCGTCCTGCAGGCGACGGAGGTGTTCGCTCCCGGCTCGCTGGTTGCCGTGCCGACCGGTGAACAGAAGAAGCTCGATGGCGATTTCGACGGCGACACGGTCATTATCGTCGGCGACCGGCCGCAGCTTTATGAGCATGTGCGTCAGTTCGATCAAAAGGAGCAAGCGCGCGGCGTGCGCTCACTCAAGCCGCCCAAGTCGCACACTCCTGCCATCGACGGCGAGCGTTACCAGTTCAGCCGCGCCAGCCAGATCCTCGCCGCCACGCAGAACGTCCTGGAAACCTATACCGGCCTGCAGCGAAGCTTTCTGGCTCAATCGCATGAAGGCCGACACTGGTTTGCCGAGCGGGCCATCTTTGGCGCCTACGAGGGCGTCAACCACGGGCTCAGGCTCGGCCTTCGTGGGCTGTTGGACCAGGACCAGGCGAGCCGGCAGGATATCCAGGACAAGCTCGACACTGCCAGGCACGAGATCGAGGTCGCCAGGCATCCGGTCGCCCGCGAAATGGCCGCTCTGCTCATTTCCGCCCTGGAGGCGTGGGCGGTCGAGCCGGATGCGCAACGCCGGCCCGAACCAGTCGAAAGCGTCAACGACGCTAACCCGGGGCTCAGCGCGGCACTGTGCGCGCTGTTCCCGGATCTGGCCGAGGCCTATGCGGCGACTGCCCAGCCACGCGAGCGCGTCCAGCTCTTGCTCAACCACTATCCCGCGCGCATCGATCCGCGCCCGGATGGTTACAATCCCGACGACCTCGTCGAAAGCGCAAACAATCTCCTGAGCCTCGGCGTCAAGGTCGGCACCGACGCCTATAAATCCGATACTGGCGCCCGCCTCTTCATGAAGAAGAGCGCAGAGCTGCAGCGGCTGCTGCATCAGACGCCGGGCTTGAGGGCCGTTCCCTACGTCAAGGGTCTGGCGGCAACCCTCAACCAGGGCTGGTTCGATGTCGATGCCACTTTGGGAGACCTGAAGGGCAATCCCACCCTGGCGGCTTCAATCATGGAAGCCTCCATCAAACTCGTTGCGCAGCAGGGCATCTTGCCCAAACCGTCTGCGCCGCACCTTGGCAGCGCGGACGGCGCGACGATGACGCTGAGCCGCGAGCAGGCATCGCAGCGCGCCACCATCGAGGCTGCCCGCGCCAGGGAGGAAGAAGAGGAAATCACCGCGGCAGCGCTCGCCGTGGCCGCCAGCCTGGCGACAGCCGGCATCCAGGTGAACATGCCTCATATGAAGCGCCGCTTGAAATCGGAAGCCTCCATGACAGATCATCTGACCGGCATGAGCGCCGCGAGCGGCAGCGATGTGCAGCTGCTCAGCAGCGCCGTGCGCCATGTCTTCGAAATCCCCGACAAGGATTTTACGCGCGCCTTCAAGACCGCCATGCTGGCCTTCGAGGAGCGCGGCTACACCGAGCTCCAGACAACCAACTGGTTCAGATTGCGCGATCCGAGCTTCGTCGGCATCCAGAGCGTGCTCAGCACGCCGGATGGGTACCGCTTCCAGCTGGAGTTCCACACGCCAGGCAGCTACAAGGCCAAGATCGACAATCACGACACCTACAAGGAGCTTTTCGAGCTGCAGCAGCAAGCCGGCGCCGATGGGCTGGAGAAGGCCAAGGAACTGGTCGAGCGCGTGCGGGGAACCTGCAGGCAAGTCGCGATCCCCGATGCTGTCATGGACATCCCCCACTGGGGAGGCGAAGAGGGGACAACGGGCAGAACCAGACTCGCCAGCTTTGGGGTGCGCAGCGTTGAACAGCGAAATCCCCAGACCGCCAGGTCACCGGTCGCAAAAGAGATCTTTGCCGCCCTCAATGGACGGCCGGTCGTGCTGGTTGGCATGCCGGGCGCCGGCAAATCAAGCATCGGTCCCATTTTCGCCAGGCGCCTGGGGCTACCCTTCGTCGATACCGACAAAATAATCCAGACCCAGGCTGGCAAATCGATCACGGAGATTTTTAAGACCGACGGCGAGGCGCGTTTCAGGGAGCTGGAGGCAAGTGTGATCGCGCGTCTGCTCGAGGCCGGCCCCGCCGTGATCGCCACCGGGGGCGGCTCGTTCAACGATGCGCAGAGCCGCAGCCTCATCAAGGAGAAAGCGGTCTCGATCTGGCTCAATACCAAACTCGAAGTGATCGAGGAACGCACCAGGAAAGATACCAGCCGCCCGCTGCTGCAAGGCCCCAACCCGCAGGATAAGATCGCCAGACTGTTGAGCGAGCGCCAGCAATTCTACAAAGAAGCCGATATCGAATTCATTCCACCCGAGAAACAGGATAGAAAGAACGCCAAGCCATGCGTGGAGAGTCTGCACGCCCACCTGTGCTCACAGGCGGGCGCCGCCCCTGGCCCTGGCGTAGAGGACGCCGATCGGCTGCCTGGGCCCGCAGCGCAACCCACCGCCCCGGCGGGACGGGAGCCGGACGGGCGCTTTCTCCCCACCCGTCACGCCCAGGTTGCGCAGACGCATGAAGCCGCTTCTGGCTCGGGCAGCGCACTGCAGGGTCGGCTGGCGCTTGGCCCCACAGATTGGCTGATCGACGACCATATCAACGCGGATTACAGGCTCCTGGACCAGGAGTTGCAGGCACGCTCTCCGGATCTGGCCGCGCGGACGCGTTTCGTGAATCCCATCGTAGCTCATCATCTGCGCTTGGCCGCTGACCGCGATGCGCCAGGCGCATTCCAAGGCATCGTCCACAATCACAATGGCGAGGATACCGCCGACTTCCTGTTCCTGCCAGTCAACGATGCCAATGCCGCCGATCCTGATAGCGGCAGGCACTGGTCGCTGCTGCTGGTTGATCGCCGCGAGCGGGCAAGGCTCGTCGCCTATCACTACGACTCCCTGGGAGAATACCACCGCGCCATTGCGACGCAGTTCGCGGCAAGGCTGGGCGCCGACCCGCAGCCGGTGCGCATGGCGCGGCAGCGCAACGGTTATGATTGCGGCGTCTATGTGGTGGCGGCCACGCGGGAACTGGCTCGGCGGTTGGCGCAAGAACCGCGGCGCGAGTCCCTGCACCTCGACAATCTGGTCGCCGATCGGCAGGCCCTCCAGGGGCGACTGCGGCAGGGCAAGAGGGTCATCAGCGAATCCAAACCTTGAATATGGGCCGATGTTTGCTCAAAAGAGAAAGAAAGCCGAACCAACGGGAGCCCCCGGCGTTTCGATCGCCGGGGAACTTGGTAAAGCTGGGAGGCGTTGTCACGTTGTTTACAATGTGGGCGCGTGAGACCGACACTTCACTTTTCAGGCAGGCCGTGCGCTTACTTTGGGACGGGGCGCGATCAAATTGCTGTATCTGGCTCCCGAGCGTTTTTTTGTCCGGAGCGAGGACGAGCGGGCACGGCTAAAGCAGACGAAGCCATCATGTCGTCGACGAAGCCCATTGCGTCGATCAGTTGGGCCGGGACTTCCGGCGCGAATGCGGCTGCCTCAAGGAAGTCCGCGAAAAGCTGGGCGGGCCGCCGGTCTTGGCATTCACTGCTACCGCGGTGCGGGAGATGCAGCAGCGCATCTTGGCATCGCTGGGCTCCTCTGCACGTTTTTCGACCGAGCATCGCCACCGGAGCAACGCGATATTCGGTCTGTCGACGTTCTAATACCGCGAAACCGACGCTCCGCTATTGAAAAGGCCTTGGAGGGAAGGGTGCCCCTCATCCGAGGTCCGGGGTAGCAACTGCAAGAGGGTGTTGGCGCGGGCGTTGGCGGAGCCGAGGCTCGGCCCTCTTGTTGGCGCGAGGGGCGGCTCCTCTTACTGATCCTGGCGTGGCGCAGGCGTCTGCCGCTTAGCTGTTCTCCGGAGCCTCTCTCGCAACATAGGGGTTTCCAGATTCCCGGAACTCGTAAGATAGGGTTTCCACTGTAAAAGGCTGGCAGCCCAATAGCTCGGCTACTCTGGTATCGAAAAAGGCGATGTTGTAGCCGTCCTCGCCGAATGAGCTTTTGTAAGCAATACCATCGTAACCCTCCGTGAGGGATGCAGGGCGTGATGCCGCGTTCGACGAGCGCCTGGCGGAAGGCAGCGGAACTGTAGGCCCGATCCGCAGGCCGCACTCAAAGGCCGAATACATGCCTGCGCCCGACCGACCTGTCATCAATGTCACAAAGCCCTTGCCACGCGGAGGCCGTCCATACATGCCACTGAACTGCCAGCGGCGATTAGAGCCCCGACCGCTACTGCGCAGACGCGGCGTGACCTTGGCTCGTCTATGCTTTTGCCAGCATGGCCTCTTCCTTATGTTGCATCGAAATTGTGGTGCTGTAATACGGCCAAATGTAAGGTCCACCCGCACCTTGATTCAGGTCTTGATTGATTGCCTCATATCCGGCGATAGCTGGCGGTGTGGACTGGTTGGTTACAAGCAGTTGGAGGGCTGTGACGGGCTGATTGCCTGTTTCGCCGTTTTTCCAGACCATGTAAATGTATTTCCCGCCTGCTCCTTGTTTGAGGTCTTGGCCGGTCCATTGCCAACCAGAAGGCGGATTCGATTGCGCTTCGTTGTATGCAACGAAGCTGATCGATGTCACTGGATTGCTGTTGCCAAGAATATAGCCGATGTAGATGTACTTTCCCCCGACGCCTGTATTTGTGTCGGTTGGCAGGAACTCCCAAGGCGGCTGGTATTTTGGTCCAGAATTGTCATCGACTTGATTCGTCAACTGCTGTATCGGCGTGGTCATTTTGGCACTCCATTTTGTTATGAATAACGACGCCATTTCACTCTTCCGCCAGAGCATCACGAGATCTTTTGTTCGCGCCAGAGCGGTAAGAGCGACTGTCGACCCGCAAGTCTCGCGCCAATTGAAACTATGATGCTGGGACAATGCGCTAACTCTGAGCGCGATGTATCTCGTTTCGGACATTGTCGAAGTTACGACAGCAAGCCTTTGCTGCCCGATCGATACGCTGCGCGCGCTCTAATCTCCTAGGAGTTGCAGACGTGGGATCGTGGGAGACAGCCACGGCGTCTTTCTCTGCGATCACCTGGCGCGCCGGCGATCGGCGTCGTAGGCCGCGTCGCCCATGACGACTTTGGCGGGCAAGCCGCCGCTCAGGGCATAGGCCTGGGGGCAATCACCCTGTTGGCCGGCTGTCAGGGTGAAGCGCACCGGGCAGCCAAGACCTCTGAAGGCCGCATGTTTCTTGGTGGGTCCGCCGCAGGAACGGCCAAGGGCCTGATCTCAGCCCCCTTTAGCGCCCGATGCATATTGATCGCGAGGATGATTGTGGAATCGACAATCAGCTACTCGAAGTCCGGGTCGCCCGACATCGACGCAAAGATGCGCCTTCATGGTTCCCCGGCGGAAGCGAGTTGTTGTTCATCGAAGCGCCCATCGTTCGCTCGCTGGACAAGGCTGAATGATAGTTCAGGCGCCATAATTGTACTCCGGTAGTTGAAGAACGGACCACTGCAAGACGAAGCCTTTGCAGAAGTACTTCCCGCGACGTTGAACCAATCAACAAAGAAGGATGTCCGACAGAGGTGCAACTTGCTGCAGCGGGCGCAGTCCGGATCAACGACCTTCGGGTTCGCGCGCGAAGGACAGCAAACGCCATTCGGTCAAGGAGGATTTTCCCGAAACCGACAGTGATTGAGAAGCCACGCGGGCTGCGCCTGTGATAACTGCAGAGTGAAAGGGTGCCAAGCGACTGCAACGGCCATCCCGACGGCGATGTATTTTATGAAAAAGTGCGCGCCGGGTCTATCGACCCAAGCATCAGTTTTTGGCCACTAGAACGCGCTGAACCTGGCACGCTTTACGATCGGCAGTCCCTTGTCTGTCTTGCCGACAATAAGGTGGGTGGCCCCCGGAGGCAAAGAGCCGTCGGGATTGGCCTCCACGGCTTCGCCTCGTTCGATCAAACCTCGCACGAACGCCGCTTTCTCCGCGTCGTCCGGGACTATTGGTTTGGCCTCCCTTTTAGATGCCACGTTCACTCTCTCAACCATTTTGCACTATCATATTGTCCAGTTTATCATTGGCATCCACAGTTGCAATCGAATAGCAGCCTATCCAAGCGCGCACCACCGGGGGTCGTTACCAGCCGATGTGACTTTAGCTTACGTCCGTGGTCCAGCCGAGCCTCAGGCAAGACAATATCGCCATAGTCCACACGACCTCGGCTAAATAGATCGTCGACGAACATCTGAGCCGCGGTCGCTGCGCCCAGAGGTTGTGCCGACGACAAGTCACCGGCGGCGCTTAATGCGACAAAATGGCGTCTCTGTGATGGCGTCCTGACGAAGAGCACCCCTTTGATGCCGTAGTCATCTGCCGGCAACGCTGTCTCAGACAGGTCTTCGTGTGAGTCAGCAGGGGCAGGGACAGCAGCTCGTTCCGGTGGGACAAAGGCAATACTCGCTGCGGAGTGCAGAGAGAGGATCAAGCGACGCACGTAGATTGCCTTGATGATCGGCGGATATCTGGCGTCCACCGAGCCAGCTGCGATCACCATATTCGCGGCCACTTGCGCGTACCAGTTGGACACCACCGGCGAAGCTTTGATCGCGCTTATGAGAATGCCGGCCAGATCGCTTGCAACTGATAGCAATTCAGCCTCCGTCGGCATCGCTGGATTTTGTGCCCTGGCGGAAAGGGCCGTACCGAGCGACTCGAAGAACGCGCCTGTGAAAACTCGCGAGAACGAGTGCGGCTCGGAGGAAAGGTGTGCTGCCGGAGCCGAAATGGGGAGCGTGCTCGGATCTTGGTAAGCAAAGGAATTTACTGCATTGCGCAGGCAGTCTGCATCTACAGCGTCTGGATGCTGCGCGCGGATGCCCGCACCGAGCTGCTCAGCGAGGCGTGAAAGCCGCGAGTTCCTGTACAGGCGACCGCCTGTATCCTCCAGTACGCTGGTGCGGAGCGACGGTAACTGGATGGCCGACAAGATGGCGCTGATGTCCGCGAAAGATTCATGGAATGCCGCGACTTCCTGGCTGCCTACGTCCCACAACTCCGGCTTGAAGGAGTCCAATACCGCGTGTCCCATCTCGTGGCAAACCACATCGGGGCTCTCTCCCGAATAGACGGTGCCTGTTGGAGAGGGGCCGTGGAAGAAGTTAAGGGCCGTGCGATCATAATAGGCGTTGAGATCGACTCCTTCGTCGAGATTGACCTTCAGGGTCGCGCCGACCTGCCACTTCGTCAGCGGAACGCACGCCGACCAGAAGTCTGCGCCCCTTCGCAATGCTTCCGCTGCAGTCCAATACCTGAAATCGGCCCCTCCGGGAGGGTATCCGCCAGGTTTTGGAGCAGGCTTGGGAAATCCAAAGGCAAGAGGCTTCTTGGAAAGGTCTGGAATGGGTCGGCTAACCAGTATCCCCGTTCCGGGATCGTCCTCCCATACGGAAACCGAATTGCTTGCCTCCGCTTTGGCGTTCTTCGCCGAACCTTTCGCCTTCGCCACTGTCGTCTCCTCTTTGGTTTCGATTGAATGGAACTTCGAACTGTTCGCCACTGGCGGCGCCAAATTAGGATTGCCCGCCTCGGGTGGCAAAGCGGACACGCTCTGGCAGCAATCTGGCTACAAGACGCGATGGAGCATCAACCGTGCCGAGCCTCGCGCGACGCCGATTTTCTTCATGACCATCCATGACATCAAACGCGCGGTTTGCTTCGTCGCCACCAGGCCGCAGGGCGTAACGGAGGGGGCAGCGCAAACCGAAACGGTTGCCGTACGGCTTCGGTCCTCGGGCTCTTGACTTAATCGGCGGCGATATACAGGGATTCGCGAGAGCTTGATGATAACCGCGCAAGGACCTGCTACGGCTGATGGGAGGGGAGGGCCTTTGGACGAGAACGATCCGAAGGAAGAGCTGATCGAGACGATTATCCGAACACCGTCGTGGAGATCTTGCTTGCCTTTTTCGCTCGGCTTCGTCACGCATTGGGCTGCCAACGCCATGCCATGGGGATTTTACGACCTGGTTGCCGTTGTGCCGATCCTGTTCGGCATCGCGTTGCAGATGCGGGCGCTGTCCATGCTGCTCGACATCAGTTCGCTGCGCCGGCCCATCTGCATGGTTAACTCGTCGCCGCGTCCGAAGCACATAGTGGGGCGTCGATGGTTCGCTCTTACCGGCGCCTGAAGCGGATACGGCACAGCAGACGGCCGCCAAAGGCCTTCCTATTCTCTGGAGCAGCAGCAAGGACTCCTTGCTGGCCGTTTCGACCGTATTCGCACGGTTCTGAGCGGCGTCGCCGAGCAGGGGCGGCTTACATCGGACGCCTCCGCTATTGCGATGAATGCCTGAGGCTATGTCGAAATCTCTTCTCATTCGTGGAGATAGGTGGTCAGCCCTTGAATTCGGCCCTGAAAGAACATATATTTTCATATACAGCCATTCATGAGAAACCTTACGTTTATGTCAAAGAGTTCCACATCGCTTGAAATCCTCACTGATGCAACGGTAGTCGCGCTGGAAACGCTTGGCTCTCATCTGCGCATCGCCCGCGAGCGTAGGGGGGACAGCCTGAAGACCATGGCCGCGAGGATGGGGACTTCGATCCCTACGCTGCGCAGGATGGAGGCGGGCGACGCAAAGGTGTCGATAGGTGTTTATGCCGCGGCGCTCTGGATATTTGGTAAGTCCGAAAATCTCGCTGAAATCCTCAAACCGGGAGAGGACGAGTACGCGACAATGCTCGATGTGAACCGAGCAAGCCGAAAGAGAGGGTAACATGGGCGACTTCCGGGGAAATTGGCTTGCGGTCTGGTATCTTGAAAACCCGCTCGAGCCGAGCTTGGTTGGGCGGGTAAAGCTCGAGACTAGCAATCGGAGATGCCTTCTTGAACTGGATGACGAGTGGAGGCGTTCGGGATTCCCTCTCTCTCCGGATCTCGCCCATGACAAGAAGGTGCATGCTCCCTTGAAGGACATGGTGGCTCCTGGCGCAATCGAAGACGCTATGCCGGATCGCTGGGGGGAACGTATGATCAGGGTCGTCTCTCGCCCCCCGCGCATGAGCCCACTCGACAAGCTCTGGTATGCGGGCGACCGCCGTTTCGGTGCGCTTGGGATGTCTTCCAGCTTCGATGAATATCGTCCCGTCGACGAACAGCCACTCATGAGTGTGGATTCACTTCAGGAAGCGGAGGCGCTGATTGCACGCGTCCTCGAGCGTGGACCTCTCAGCGAGCGAGAAAGACAGCTCATCGCCAGCGCCGGCAGCATGGGCGGCGCCCACCCCAAGATGCTGATCGAAGCTGACGGAGAAGAGTGGATCGCCAAGTTTCCGCGCGGCAGCAACGTGGATCAACTCCTTGTCGAGCATGCCTGCATGGAACTGGGGCGCCGAGCCGGATTATACGTCGCATCGTCACGGGTCATGCCCGGCGGTATCGATCATATTCTGACGGTCCGTCGTTTTGACCGTGTTGGGGGTCTGCGCGTCCACGCTGTTTCAGCACGCACGATGCTGGCCTCGGAGACCGACGACAGCTATGCCACCATCGCGGCGATTATCCGACGCCATGGAGTCGCCGACTGCATCCAGTCGATGCAACGAGAACTATTCCGCAGAATGGCGTTCAATATCATGATAGACAACACTGACGATCACACGAAGAACCACGCCTTTCTCCATACCGAGGACGGATGGCTGCTTTCGCCGGCTTTCGACATTCCGACTCAAATGAACGGTCTCGGACAACAGGCGATCCAAATCTCTCCGAGCCCCAGGTTTCTGAACGATTTCAGCATCACACACGCCATGGCGGCGGCGGCTCACTTCGGCATGTCAAAAGAGGATGCTCAGCACGAATGGAACCAGGTGGCCGGATGGATCGGAAGATGGCGGGACATCTTTTCAGAATGCGGTGTCGCTGCGGTCGACATCGACTACCTCGGCGACATCTTGGATTCGCCGGCGATGCTCGAGCATCGCCGGGAGGCTATAGGACCGTCTGATATCGGTTCACCTGACGCGCTGAACGGCAGATGTAGCCCCTAAGCTGGCACGTTCGCGGGGGGCTGAACTTGGTGTCAGTTGCAAACCTAACAATAATGCCGATGCGGAGCACGCCCTGGAGGCGGGCCTGCGCCTTCGCACGAAGACGGCCAGGCATCTCCAGTCGCTAAGCCAGAACCAGGGAATATTTCGTCACCCGTTACCGCCCGGAACTGGCGGCGACCGCCTCGCAGATAAACCGCCTCACCGCCACCCTTGAAGAGGTGGCGGCAAAGGTCACGGCATTGATCGCGCTGCCCGCCAGGTCGCAGCAGGCAGACCCAGCTGCCGCCGGCTAGGTTCAAGGCCGGGATTCAGCGGCCTCCTTGCAGGCGTTGCGGTAGAGCTCCTCGACCTGATTGACGTACATCTCTGCTCGGCACTCAATCTCGTTACCCATGCCGGAGTGAAAGGCCCAAAGGCAATGGTCCAGCGCGCTGCGCGCCACATAAGCTTGGCTGATGGCCTGATCCAGTTCGAAGTCGAATGTATGCATGAAAAGCGAGATCCGACGCGCGTGCAATTGCAGGCGACGTCTGGAGGAGACGCAATCGCAAGGAGTCTGGCTGCGTTAAGCGGCGATGACCGTACCAAATTGATGGCCGTTTCAGTTGTTCTGAACACTGAATGACAATGCGCTTCGCAGCGAAGACAATCGTTGCTCCTTGGCATGCCCCGCGAATGCGCGGACCCTTGGGTCGTTCGACTTCCTGAACCTTCGGCAGCGCACTATGTCCGCATTTCCGAACGTCGCGGACATCCGGCGATGGGTTCCTTTTTTCCAATGAAATCGGCGGTTTTTTCGGTTGGCACAGGCGTTGCAAGCCCTTTGCGACGAGATTCGCCAAATGGGAGGAACGCATGGATCGCTGCAACAAGTTGGCCGACGTCGGTCGCCGCCAAATTTCTGAGGGGAGGAGCGTTTGCCGCCGCAGGGATGGCCACAGCTGTGGCATTGCCAGTGCAGGCACAGGCCAAGGCTGCCCCCGGCTTGGCACTCGCGGAATATCCGTCGAACAGGCTGGCCAATGCCGCTGACAAGAGGGCCAACGAGCCCCTCGACGTCATCGTATGGAAAAAACGGAGAGTTCCCACATGAAATACCTGTTCGTCGGCGCCACAATGGTTTTGGCGTTACTGCCTCCGGCCGCCCAGGCCCAGGATATCGAGGCCGGAAAGACCGTCTTCAAAAAGTGTGCGGCCTGCCACAACGCTGATACCGACGCGAACAACTTCGGGCCAACCTTGAAAGGCGTTGTAGGCCGGACAGCGGGAACCGTCCCTCGCTATTGGTATTCGAAAGCCATGAAGGATGCCGGTGCTGCGGCACTCGTCTGGGATGAGCCGAACCTGACGGAATATCTGGCCAATCCCAAAGCGAAAGTGCCGAAGAATAGAATGGGGTTCCCTGGCCTCAAGAATCCCGACGACATCAAAAACGTCATCGTCTATCTCAAGAGTGTGTCAGGTTAGAAAAACCTTAGGCCGTTGCGTTTCGAGAACAACGCAAGGGAGGAGCGCTCGTGTTTCACGCCGCGAAGCCCGTTTTGAAAGCCGACTGTTCTGCCGGGCAGGGTGGCGAAGCTATCCCGTTCGAGACGGCGGTAGCCAAAGCCGTCGCGCTCGCCAAACCTGTTCGATACAGGGAAACAGTCTCGCTTGCCGGAGCATTGGGGCGGGTTTGCGCGGCCGATATACACTCGCCTATTTCGCTGCCTCCGTTCGACAATTCGGCGATGGACGGGTTTGCCGTTCGAACGGCGGATTTCGATGGGGAGGAGCCTTGGACCTTTCGCGTGGCTGGGCGGGTGGTCGCCGGCGATGTGCGCGCTCTCGAGAACCTCGACCCACGAAATGCACTTCGAATATTCACGGGAGCACCCGTTCCGTCGAGCTTCGATGCGGTGGTCATGCAAGAGCATTGCGAGCGAATTGGCGACACCGTGACGGTGTACGAGCGGCCCCGTCGTGGCCGTCACATTCGTCTCGCTGGCGAGGACGTCAGCGTCGACATGGAACTGGTAAGGCGGGGTAAGGGCCTGTCTGCCAGGGATCTAACCTTGTTGGCAGCGGTGGGGATCGTCGAAGTCCAGGTGCTTCGAAAGATCCGGATAGGGCTGCTCTCGACCGGAACCGAATTGAAGGAACGAGGTGAACCCCTCGAACACGGTCAGATTTACAATTCCAATCGGATCATGTTGCGCTCGTTGCTGGCGACTTGTCCATGGGCGGAAATCGTCGACTTCGGCATGGTCCCTGACAGCCTGGGTCTCCTCGCAGACGTTGTCGCTCGCGCCGTCGCGTCCTGTGACGCCTTGGTTACCACAGGCGGGGTCTCGGCAGGCGAGGAAGACCATATGGTGGCGGCTGTTCAATCTCATGGCGCCGACCTTGATGTCCTCATGGTCGCGATGCGGCCGGGCAAGCCGCTGAAAGTCGGAAGGATTAGGAACACGGTCTTTGCTGGGTTGCCGGGCAATCCCAACGCGGCCCTGATAGCGTTTCGGCAGATTGTCCTGCCTGCCTTGCGAAGGCTGGCCGGCCTTGCGGAGATTCAGCCGCAATGGTTCTCGGCGGTGGCTGGCTTCAACTGCAAAAAGCGGGAAGGCCGAACCGAGTTTGTGCCCGTCCGCATATCCGGCCGCACCGAAACGGGTGAACCTGTGCTGGCGATGCTTGAACGTGGATCCTCGGCCAATTTGATGGCCATTGCGTTGGCCGACGGCATTGCACTCTTGCCGCCTGAGGCTGCCGAGATCGCAGACGGTATGCAGCTGCGCTACGAACCGTTTGGGTCCTGAATTAGAAAGGTCAGCCTGCCCGGCGCAAACCTGCTGTGGCGGCCCTAGCTGATACGAGCAGGCTGGTCTCGTCCCTAAGTCCGTTCTGGAAAAGGCGCACTAGATCAGAGGCAACATTCTCGGCTTCTGGTGATCCCGGCTGGATATGGCCCTCTTGGCAAAGCTGGTCGAAAACCGCTTTCAAGCTTTCCAGGTCGGTCGGGTAGAGAGATGGATCAAGGTTGGGACGGTCAATCATCAAGACCTCCTGCAGGCTAAGAACTTGAACGACAGAAGGGCAGCGGCGGGTCTCCCCCGCTGACAACCGTTCGCGAAATCAAGACCCTCGTTTCCGGTGAAACCCAAAGCCTGAAAAGAGATCCTGCCGACACCGCCGGAGCCGAGGGGCCGAGGGCGCTGTCGCGGCAGAAGATCCTGCACGCGGTTCCGATCCTCGTCGAGCGGCTTCTGGGCATTCTGAAGGATATCCGGGAGGCGCTCGAGCCGCATTTCGAAGGCAAGAAGGTCGCCAAGGGAGCCCTCGTGGGGAAAGTGGAGCATCCGGCACGCCGAGCCGGAGCCGAGCTGCAGAGCCTCGCGGTCTTCGTCGAACTCCCAAAGCAGCAGCGATTGGATCGTTCATCCGGCGCGCTTACCGCATGGAAGCCAGTGGTGGAAGGGTTTCCCAGATTCTTTACAAACTCGGCGGACGCGAGGATTGGCCCGACGCCAGCGAACTGGGCGAGCAGCAGCCCAATGCGTACCTGGGATTGCGGCCAGCACCGACCACATCTCGGCGGGATTCTTCACCCAAATCGGCGAACTTCGGCTTCCCACCCTTTAATTGTCCGAGGGCGGCCGTTTAGCCGCTCCAGGTACACAACATTGGCTTTCAGGTACCAACTTTGGATGTGGCACCACCAAGCCGAACAGTCCCCGTGTCGCGGACGCGACAAAGCTGACCGCACGCGTCGGTTGCCAGACGTTCTCCTGGTAATAATGGGCAGGTAGCATCCACTGCACAGGTCCCAGTGCTGCTTGGCCATTGCTTGGTGAGGGCCATCTGGCACCAATCCGGCACGCAACTTGCTCAGATGATGCGAGGCGTGAGCATTGCGGCACGGAGCTCAGCGACGATTGATCAGTTTCTCAGCTTCAATGGGGATCACCAGCAGCTATGCTCTAGGGCGCGTAGCACGAAAGAGATGCCTTGCTGCTTGAATTGGCGACCGATCTCTTGCGCGCTAATGCGCACGTCGCCTGCATCGCACCGTAAGCAACGCGCCTGAGCTGGCACTTACCGGGCGCGGGCATCGACCTTTATGGCCGGTGGTGCAAT
Organism: Mesorhizobium sp. CNPSo 4670; assembly: GCF_057784235.1. Lineage (NCBI taxonomy): Bacteria > Pseudomonadati > Pseudomonadota > Alphaproteobacteria > Hyphomicrobiales > Phyllobacteriaceae > Mesorhizobium > Mesorhizobium sp. CNPSo 4670. Next base: position 16,612 of record NZ_JBWJFQ010000026.1, read on the forward strand.
CTCAATCGACGGCTGAGGTCAGGAGAACCAATGGGGAAAAATTCCGTTCCAGATCATATCCCACCCGAAATGGTGAGGGATTTCAGCCTGTTTACGTCGCCCGGGATGTCACCGACTCCCAACGGAGATCCGCACGCAGCAGTTGCTTGCGTCCATGCCGGGCTTCCAATTTTTTATTCGCCCCTCAACACGCGCGACGGCCAGGGTACCTGGGTAATCACGCGCGCCAGCGACCAGCGCCGGGTGCTGCAGGACACCGAAACTTTTTCCAGCCATCGCAGCATCTTTGCCTCCGCGCTCGGCGAAAACTGGCCGATGATCCCACTTGAACTCGATCCTCCGGCCCATGGCGCCTTTCGCGCATTGCTCAATCCGCTGCTTTCGCCAAAGCGGGTATCGGCATTGGAGCCAGCTGTCCGCGAAAGGGCAATCAGGCTCATCGACGGGATCGCAGCATTGGGCGCAAGCTGCGACGTCATGAACGATTTCGCATTTCCCTTCACGGTCAACATCTTCCTCCATCTCCTAGGGCTGCCCGATGACCGGATCGACATATTCGTCGGATGGGCGAGAGATCTTCTCCACGGCGACGATGTGAAACGGCCCGCCGCTGCCCGAACGATCGTGGCCTTCATTGACGAACTTGCGGCCGCCCGCCGCCAGGACCTGGTTGACGACTTCATGACCTTTATCGTGCAGGCACAGGTCGAGGGCCGCCGGCTGACGAAACAGGAAATCCGCGGCGTCGGCGTGCTGGTTTTCGTTGCCGGGCTCGATACGGTTGCAGCAGCTATAGGCTTTGACTTGGCTCATCTGGCGCGCAACGTCCAGGATCAGGAATTGTTGCGAAGCGAACCGGACCGGATCCCGCTTGCGGCCGAAGAATTGCTGCGCGCCTATTCGACCGTTCAGTTGATCCGTGTGGCAACGAAAGATATCGACTTCGAAGGCGCGCCGATCCGCAAGGGGGACTATGTTTCCTGCGCCACGATGATCGCCAATCGCGACCCGGCGGAATTCGAATGTCCAAACACGGTCGATCTGGCGCGGGAGGACAACCCCCATGCCACCTTTGGCTATGGGCCTCACCGTTGCCTTGGCTCACATCTTGCTCGGCGCGAGATCGTCATTGGCTTGGAGGAGTGGCTGACGCGCATCCCAACGTTCCGGATCAAGGAGGGTACGGCGCCCATCACTGTCGGCGGGCATGTGTTCGGGATCGAAAATCTGGTCTTGGACTGGTCCTAACCAACTCCCACAAACCGGGGCAATGACAATGGAGGCAGAGCCATGCGCATCATCGTCCATAACGACAAATGCCAAGGACACGCGCGATGCGCGGCGCAAGCGCCACGCATCTTCAAGCTTGATGACGCGGGTTACATCCTTCCCGGTGACATCGAAGTTGCGGAAGGGGAGGAAATCACTGCGTCGCGAGGCGTGCGATCCTGCCCCGAACGTGCACTTGAACTCAAACGTACACCCTGCAGCACGGGTTGAGCCGGACGTCATTTCGGCGGGCAAGAAAGGACCGCTCAGGTGGCCTGCATATGGTAACGGACGAACCCTCCCATCCACTATCTTACTCGTCCAACGTAGGCGCATCTGCGTGTCGGGACGCTCCCACTACTGCTAGGACGCCGCGGCTCGCAAAACACACTCTTCCAATCACAAAATTTGTGGCAAAGCTAATGGACCACCAGCCGAAAATTACCGAGCTCCTCGACCGTGAGGCGATCCGCGACTGCCTCTATCGGTACTGCCGCGGGATAGACCGTGCGGATGAGGCGGCGCTTAGCAGCGCATACTGGCCCGATGCACAGGACAATCACGGGGCCTATTGCGGCCCGGCAGAGGGCTTCATTCAGTTGGCGCTGGGTGTCTTCAAGACCGGACCGCGCAACATCCACCAGATCACCAACATCCTCATCGAATTCATTGGTCCGGTAGATGCCGCGGTCGAGAGCTATTTCACCGCGTTGCAACGCGGGCCGGACGAAGATGGAGAACCACGCCAGACGCTCCTGTGTGGCCGTTACTGCGACCTGTTTCAGAACAGGGAAGGGGAGTGGCGGATTGCCGAACGAACCGTGGTCTACGATTGGCTCGAGCAGCAGATCCCACCAGCGGTCGTTGAGGCGGAACGGTTCGGCCCGCGACGGCCGATCGGAGCACCGCATCCGCACGATCCGGTCTACAGGCTTGGAAAGCGTCGCGTTCCTTCCCCCCTGGCCCCCTCACAGGTTTCGAACGACAAAGCCGCGCGGTCAATGGAGGCTAAAGGCTATGAGAACTTTGCAATGCCACAGCGATCCCGGCGAAAGACTGTTCGGTGAGAAGGGGCATCGGATTGCCTTTCTGCCCCACGACGGCGTGAGCGGTCTGCTCTGCCCCACTAGCGGCTTGACGACGCTGGGGTGCACCGACTGGCTACCAAGGTAACCTGTCCTTGACGGGTCCCTTCGCAGGATCGGCTACCAATTCGGAAGTTGGACCGCAGCCGGATCGCTGCATCGTCTATTCAGGTCGTGGCCAGGACGCTGTTTTACCGAGACATCATTTTGCCACGCAAACTGATGGGCTGAGATCGTTGAAGGGAGCGCGGAGAGATTTTCATGAAGCAGGCAGGACGCACCGTCGTCATTACGGGCGCCGCGGGCGGGATCGGCCGCGCCCTGGTCGATATTCTTGTCAGGGACGGAGACACTGTTGTTGCGGTAGACCTCGCTGGCAGCGGGGTCGTTGAACTGGCCCGTGGGCTCGGCCATCCGCATCTCGGCCTCGAGTGCGACATCTCGCGAGAGGGGGATGTCCTCGCGCTCTACGGTCGAGTCGAAGCACAGTTCGAGCACATCGGCGTCCTCATCAACAACGCCGCGATAGGGCCCAGCATGGCTGCGAGTGTCGATACCAGTGTCGACGCTTTCCGTCTCGCCTTGGAAGTAAACTTGATTGGACCCCTCGTCATGGCCCGCGAAGCGGCGAGGCGCATGAAGCCGGGCGGTGCCATCGTCAACGTCGCTTCGATGGCGGGCGTCGTCGGCAATCCCAAGCGCAACGCCTACGCTGCCTCGAAGGCCGGCCTGATCTCATTGACGAAGTCGCTTGCATGCGAGTGGGCTTCTCGCGGCATTCGCGTGACGGCGGTAGCGCCGGGCTACGTGCGCACGCCGATGGTGATGGAACTGGAACGCGCAGGCAAAATGCATCTAGCGGCAGTGCGCCGCCGCGTGCCGCTGGGTCGCTTGGCACGCCCGGATGAGATCGCCCTCGTTGTGCGTTTTCTGACCAGCGCTCGGGCGCGCTACATTACCGGTTCGGTGCTGGCGGTCGACGGAGGCTGGATGTCATTCAACCAGCCGGGAGATGCGCACCAGCCGGTGGATGGGACCCCCCAGGCCGAACTCTGCCGTCCTGCCGAGGGTACGGGGGCGCGAGTCGTGCTTGTCACAGGTGGTGCGAACGGTATAGGCGCGGCCGTCGTTCGCCGCTTTGCCGAGAGCGGCGATACTGTTGTGATCGCTGACAAAGATGGTGCCGCAGCGGCAGAACTGGCTGCGTGGCTCCGCGGCAACAATCCGGCCAAATGTGTGGACGTGGCCGTCGAGAGCGAGGTGGTGGCGCTATTCGAGGACCTGCGGGGACGCTTCGGGCGTGTCGATGTGCTCGTCAACGGTGCTGCTGCCGACACGTCGTTGTTGGGAATCGAAGAAATACCCGAACACAGCAAACACGTCCTGGATGTCAATCTTACCGGCGCCTTCACTTGCGCACGCGAGGCGATCAAGGCGATGTGCCCTGGCGGCGTGATCCTCAATCTTGGATCGATCAATAGCTTTTTGCCGTTTGTGCCGCGCCATGTCTATGGCGCTGCCCAGGCTGGGTTGGACATTCTGACCCGATGCCTGGCGGCCGAACTCGGGCCTGTCGGCATTCGCACAGCCACGGTAGCTCCTGGTTATATCTGCGCGCCTGGCTCTGCTCAGTTAGCGAAGGTCCGTCGCATCGACGCCACATCGATCCAGCGGCGCATCCCGATGGGCAGGTTGGGAGAGCCGGAAGACGTCGCTGAGGCCGCGTTCTTCCTGGCTTCGTCTGCCGCCTCATACGTTAACGGTTCCACCTTGTACGTGGACGGCGGCTGGACCGCGTTCGGTGATGCGGGGAACGCCAGCGAACTCGATACAGAGTACTTTGCTGAGGCAGCGTGTTGACCGGCGACTTTTCGCCAGGCGCCGGGGCTGAGGATATCCAAGGCTTCAACTCCGCTGCGCCCGGCGCCCGCACTGCTTCGGCCGAAGATGTGAATTCGGGCGATGACGAAAACGTCCGTCCTCATCGTGGTCAAAGCAGTTCCAACCGCTCCGCGTGCCTAGCCACCCAATTGCGAGCGGTGCAGCAAAACCAAGCCGCCGGCAAGGCTGGCCGCAGCCAAGGCCTGTGCGCGTATTTGGCGCTTCTCCGACAGGCTAACTCACCTGTAAACAAGGAAACCTCATGGAATTCGCAACCTTCATCCTGGCCGCCCAGCGAGGCTATCATCAATCGTGCGACAGCGTCATCCGCAACTCCATCGAACAGGCCACCGTTTCGGAGCAAGCCGGCTTCGCTACCGCCTGGTTTGCCGAGCACCACTTCAACAATTACAGTCTGATACCCTCGCCCCTGATGATGGTGGCGCACTGCGCCGGCATGACGAGCACTATTCGCCTTGGCACTGCTGTGTGCGTGCTGCCGCTATATCAGCCGCAGCGCTTGCTTTCAGAAATCGGCTTCGCCGACATCGTGGCGAACGGCCGCCTCGAGCTTGGCGTCGGCTTGGGATACCAGAAATTCGAGTTCGAACGCTTCGGCGTCAATATCGATGAGGCGGCGGCCGTGTTTTCGGAATACTTGGACATCCTTCTGAAAGGCCTCAACCAAAACATCTTCGAGCACGACGGCAAGTATGTGAACATACCTCCGACGGCGATTGCGCTGCGTACGCTCCAGAAGCCGACCCCGCCGATCTGGATCGCTGGGGGAGCCGCGCGCATAAGGCGGGCTTATCGTGAGGGGCACAATTTCTTTGTCACGGCATTTCACAATGGCTTGGAGGGTTTGACCGCGCTGCGCGAAGCAATCGAGAAGTCGGCGGCTTCCGAAGGGAAGAATGTCACGGACGCCAAGATATGTCTGCTGCGTTGCTGCTATGCCAGCGATGATGAGGCAGAGATCAACAGTTATCTCGACAACGCCCGTTTTCAGCGCCGGCTGTCAGAAGCACTGCACCAGCGCCGTCAGCAGAGCCCGGACGGCTATCTGCTAAACGAGACGCCGACGCAGCAGGATTTATCATTCGAGAAGATGCGCCAGAACCTGCCGATCGGCAGCGTGAATCGCGTGATTGACCGCCTGCTGGAAGAGATCGACATCTTGAAACCCGACCAGGTCGCAATTCAGACGCAACTGGGCGATTTCGACCACAAAACGATGCTACGCCAGATCGAGCTCTGGGGAGACCAGATCATCCCAGCGGTCAGCAAGTCGCTCGCTCTTCAGGGCGATTGATGGGACGGGACCAGGAGCATGGCACCCATGCGGCGCAGCACCATGGCTGCCCCGGCACTGGCAAATCGCCGACCGAGTTGCAGTTTGACCGGCATGCGCTTGCCTGTGTGCTTTCGAGCGCGCTTGAGGAACTCGAGGCCGGCAAGGCGACGGCGACACAAGCAACCGGTCTTTCGCGAGCTGAGCTGCGCGATGTCCTGACCGGCAGCTTCCCCGCAGTCGCCGTCGACGCGTTCGCCTTGGAGGAGGCGGGCGAGCCCCAGCCGGACCCTGAGGAAGAACTTCTGCGCGAGTTGCTGCTCGCGCATGCCCGGCCCGGCGACCCGGCCAGCGCCCGGTTCGCCAAGATCATCGCCCGGCGTGCCATGCGCAACGACCATCTCTGGCAGGACCTTGGCCTTTTCAACCGAAACGAGCTCAGCCGCCTGCTTGCCACGCATTTCCCGACGCTTGCGGCCGGCAACACCCAAAACATGAAATGGAAGAAGTACTTTTATCGCAAGCTCTGCGAATCCGAAGGATTTTCACTATGCAGCTCGCCTAGCTGCCGTGAATGCAATGATTTCGAAAGCTGCTTCGGCCCGGAAGACGACGAAAGTCGCCTGGCACGGATCAAGAATGGCATCGCGTTGGACCAGGAGGCGCTCTTGCCGGCGTCCGAGGCGCCAATCTCGCGGGCGCCAATCTCACGCCGTTGAGCCAGAGCGGCTTCTTCCAGGCGCCCTTGCACGGGAGGAGAGGAAAATTCAATCGGCCCGATCAGGGTAAGCGGGCCGAGCACGGTTCGGGTAGCGACCTGAGTGCGGTCCGGACAGAATCTTGAGAGAACGAACAAACGGATCGCCGGGACCGAGGCCTTTCGTGCCAAAACACGCGGCTCTGGCTGGAATGTGGTATCCGACCGCGGCAACACGATCCGAGCCATTTCTTGTAAACCGGTCGCTACGGCGCTTTTGAGGGCGCGCTCCCTCGTTCCCTACCGTTTCAGCCTTTGTTCGACGCACGGCGGCCGCAAAGAACATCGCGCGCGGCGCTGACGCCCCTCGTCCCGACACGGCGGGCACACGACAAACCGTCGTAACGTGCGCGGAGCAGCCGCATCACTTTGGCGACGGCCTATTCCTGTCAATCACGGTTCGGCGGGCAAGTGCGACACCATCACTGCAGACCTCCATTTCAGCCAAGTGATCTATGACGGCATTTTGAAGGGCGCTTTAATCCCGAACTCGAAGAAATCTTGAACGTCGATGATTGCCGGGTCGTCTCCATCAACGATGGCTCTCTCGCGCTCATCATAAACGAGATGTGCATCCTTCGAGTGAGAAACGATGTGCAGCGGCTTCGTGAGAGGGTCAACAATGCACTGGCAACTGAACTGCGCACGTATTTCTCTGTGCGTGCGCTCTGAGGGTGTTTGCATCGGTAAATTCAATACCCAGAAATTCAACGAAAATGAACTGCTGATCAGAGAGGTCATTGTCGATATGGCCCTCATAGGGAAGAGCGCATGCCGCGCGCGCATTGATGAGAACCCTCTGTTTATATCAGCGTTGCGGTTTGACGTCAGCGGGATCAGACGGCAAAGCTTCATCTCCATTGAGCCATAGGCGCTTTTCCCTGCGACGTTGTACAGAGGAGGGGATGTTCATCGCCTCGCGATATTTTGTAACGGTGCGCCGGGCAACATTGATGCCGGTTTCCTTCAGCCGCGCGGCGATGTCATCGTCGGAAAGCACGTGCCCGGCGGATTCTTGAGCAACTATAGCTTTGATCCGATGACGGACAGCTTCGGCGGAGTGCGCGTCACCACCTTCACAGGAGGCAATCGCGACGGTGAAGAAATACTTCAGTTCAAACACCCCGCGTGGAGTAAGCATATACTTGTTCGAGGTCACCCGGCTCACCGTCGACTCATGCACGTTGATCGCTTCAGCGACAGTCCTCAGATTGAGGGGCCGCAGGTGGGCGACGCCGTGCCGGAGGAAGGCATCCTGTTGGCGCACGATTTCAGTGGCAACCTTCAGAATCGTCTGGGCTCGTTGGTCGAGGCTGCGAATTAACCAGTTCGCGTTTTGCAGGCATTCGTTCAGAAATGCCCGATCTTTCGAATTCTGGGCTGTGTGTCGCGAGACTTCAGCGAAATAGGTTTGATTGATCAAAACCTTGGGCAGCGCCTCTGGATCAAGTTCGATCTGCCACCCACCTCCGGGCGAGGGCGTGACCAAGACGTCGGGTATGATGGGTTCCGGCGCTCCGGATTGGAATCGGTTCCCGGGCTTGGGATCGAGCGCACGGATTTCATGCAACATCTCAAGGAGGTCGTCTTCATCAACGTGGCAATGCTGCTTCAGTGCCTGAAAATCGCGTCTCGCGACCAGGTCAAGGTGGGTGATCAAAGCGGCCATCGCCGGGTCGAACCGGTCTCGCTGGCGCAACTGGATCTCGAGACATTCGCTGAGGGTGCGAGCAAAAATTCCCGGTGGATCAAAGTGCTGCAAGGTTGCAAGAACACGTTCCACGTCCGGCTCGCCGACGTTCAGCATGCCGGCCAGTTCCAAAAGATTTGCCGGAATATAGCCGGTGTCTTCCAGATGGCCTGCAAGCTCGGCGGCAATCAGCCGTTCCTGTGGTGTGAAGGCGGTGAGCGCGATCTGACTAGCTACGTGATCGTGCAATGTTTCGGTGCAGGCGGCAAACTCTTCCAGCGCAGGGCGATCACTCGCCGGAAGGTTCGTCGTATTGCGCAGCGATTTCCATTCCCCCAGTCGCTCGGCGGACGCCGCGCTCGTCGGCCTGTCAATGTCTTTATCGGGTTCGCCGGTGGACTGCTCTGCCGAAATCGGAACGTCGCTAGGAGCCTCACCGTCGTTTGGAGCAGGCTCCAAAAGAGGATTTTTCTCGAGTTCCTGCTCCACGAATTGATGCAGTTCGACGCGAGCCAGTTGCAGCAGGCGGATCGACTCAATGAGCTGAGGCGATGCCACCATCGATTGCTTCTGGCGTTGAAGCAGCCTTGCCGAGGACAGCATGTTGAGCGCGAAACTCCGTTCGAGGAGACACTTGGCCGTGTGTTGGGGCTGCCAGACGTTCACTCGGTCATGCGGCTGCCTTCAGTGTTTCAAGAACGTTTTGCGGGGATGAAACCTCATAGGGATCGGTCTCGCAATTGTCGGAGAAGCCTTTTTCCTCAAACCACTGTTCCACCGCGCCGTCGTTGATCAAAGCCGCATAGCGCCAGGAGCGCATTCCGAAACCGAGATTGTCCTTGGCCACCAGCATGCCCATTTTGCGGGTGAACTCGCCTGAACCGTCCGGGATGAGCTCGACCTTCTGCAGCCCCAAAGCCTTGCCCCACGCATTCATGACGAAGGCATCGTTGACGGAGAGGCAGTAGATTGCATCAATTCCTTCCTTCTTGAACTCGTCGTAGAGCTTTTCGAAATTGGGCAGTTGGTAGGTCGAGCAGGTCGGGGTGAAGGCGCCAGGAAGCGAGAACAGGAGGACCCGCTTGCCACCAAAATAGTCGTCGGATGTCTTGTCTTCCCAGCGGTATGGATTCGGTCCCTCAATGGAATCATCGCGAACACGCGTGCGAAATGTTACGAAAGGAACTTTCTTCGTGATGGTCATCAATTAACTCCTGCTAGACGAAACCTGGCATGGCTTCTCGGTTTGGCCGACACAACGTCGACTCGGCAGACATGCCGGACGTGAGATGAAGGCCTTCGCGGCTTCCAAATCGCTTTTCCATCCGGTGGTACGGGAGGGCATTGGCCCACCCCTTCGTCATCCGAACGGCCGAACCGATATGAGTGATTTGGGCAGATCGAGCAACCGTTTTGCGGCAAGTAGCGATGGGCTGGCAGTGTTCGAGGAGAAACACGTGGCGATCAACAGTGCCGATGTCGAAGCAGACGTGTGGTGCCGCAACTTTGGCGTCGCGCAAGAGTCTCGCTTCGCGAAAGTGGCTCTGGCTATTGCAGATGGTTACCAGTGGCGCGCCGACGTCGGTTGGGGTGATCCTTTGATGCACTGCTTTGGGATCCGCATGCCGATGAGGATCGGCAAGCGGCAGTTGGTCCAACGCCATACGTTTGGATTTCGGGCCCCGCCCACACCTGCGCAGAAAAGCCAGCGAGCATGGACGCCTGGAGGCACCGACCTCTCGATGTTTATCCGCAACAGCCACCGTCAGCTTAAGCGGTTCTCTGCATTCACCCATGCCTCGCTCTCCGCTTTGTTTGTGGTTCGATGGCTCTGATGAGCTGGCGCAAATGCCGTGCCATCTAGCTTGCAGCAGGAAAGGAAGCGATCTTCACCTTGAGCAGAAAGAACTGCTCTCGGAGACGCGATGGAGAAAAGCCTTCCATCTGAGGCGGCGATCACATCGGAATCAACGTGTAACATTCAAAGCCGCCAGTGCTCGGGAAACATGAAAAGCGTTTCCAGCTGACGGATCGACGGAACCTTCTTGTGTCAGAAGGTGGACGCAAATGTCGGAAGCTCTACCAAGCCGACGGGCCGGGCTCCGGCTGCTTGATATTCAGGCTTATGGAGTGACCGCTCTTTCAGTCTAGCCGGCTGAGCCTACCGTAAGCACAAAGCCCGTTCAGGCCGAGACAATATGGCTGTCCTATTCAACACTGTCCGACATGTTTCGTTGGTGTTGTCAGGTCCGCGACATAGGCTGAGTTAGTCACGTCCCCGTATTTTGCTGAGGCCAAATAACTGAAAAGGAAGAACAAAAAACTTTCTTCGATGCGTCACTAAAATTGGCATGAGTTTTGAACCTTACGTTACGAGGCGGCGAAAGCTGCCGACCGGCATTCGTATCGCGGCAGCCGCGATGAATGGAACGAAGGAAGGAAAGCTACATGTCAGGTCTGCGTCAGATCGCCTTTTACGGCAAGGGCGGCATCGGCAAGTCCACCACCTCCCAAAATACGCTCGCCGCCCTTGTCGACTTGGGGCAGAGGATACTCATCGTCGGCTGCGATCCCAAGGCCGACTCCACCCGCCTTATCCTGAATTCGAAGGCGCAGGATACCGTGCTGCACCTTGCAGCAGCGGAAGGTTCGGTGGAAGACCTTGAACTCGAGGATGTGCTCAAGATCGGCTACAAAGGCATTAAGTGCGTGGAGTCGGGCGGCCCCGAGCCGGGCGTAGGCTGCGCCGGCCGCGGCGTCATCACCTCGATCAACTTTCTCGAGGAGAATGGCGCCTATGATGATGTCGACTATGTTTCCTACGACGTGCTCGGAGACGTGGTGTGCGGCGGTTTTGCAATGCCGATCCGCGAGAACAAAGCCCAGGAAATCTACATCGTCATGTCCGGCGAGATGATGGCGCTCTATGCCGCCAACAACATCGCCAAGGGTATTTTGAAATACGCCCATTCGGGCGGCGTGCGGCTTGGCGGCCTGATCTGCAACGAGCGCCAAACGGACCGCGAGCTTGACCTCGCCGAAGCGCTGGCTTCCAGGCTCAATTCCAAGCTCATCCATTTCGTGCCACGCGACAATATCGTTCAGCACGCCGAGCTCAGGAAGATGTCGGTGATCCAGTATGCGCCGGATTCAAACCAGGCCGGGGAATACCGCGCGCTGGCCGAGAAGATCCATGGCAATTCGGGCCAGGGCACCATCCCCACCCCAATCACCATGGAGGAGCTCGAGGACATGCTGCTCGACTTCGGCATCATGAAGACAGACGAGCAGATGCTTGCCGAGCTTCAAGCCAAGGAAACGGCAAAGGCGGCTGCACAGTAAACAAGCGATGTCGACTCGAGGTGCGGCCTTGACCTGGCGCGCCTTCGAAACAAAGGCGCCTCGCCGGTGAGGCGTCACGCGAACCTTGAAAGGGGTCCCATGAGCCTGGAATATGAAAATGACGGTGCTCTCCACGCGAAGCTTATCGAGGAGGTGTTGTCCCACTATCCCGACAAGACGGCGAAGCGCCGCAAAAAGCACCTCAACGTAGCAAAGAGCGGGGACGAGGCCGGCGAGGAAGGGGAGGTCCTTTCCGAATGTGACGTCAAATCAAACATCAAATCCATTCCCGGCGTGATGACCATTCGCGGCTGCGCCTATGCCGGCTCAAAAGGCGTGGTGTGGGGTCCGGTCAAGGACATGGTCCACATCTCGCACGGCCCGGTCGGCTGCGGGCAATACTCCTGGTCGCAGCGCCGCAATTACTACGTCGGCACGACGGGCATCGACACGTTCGGGACAATGCAGTTCACCTCCGATTTCCAGGAGAAAGACATTGTTTTCGGCGGCGACAAAAAGCTGGAGCAGATCATCGACGAAATCGAAGAGCTTTTTCCGCTGAACAAGGGCATCACCGTGCAGTCCGAGTGCCCGATCGGCCTGATAGGTGACGACACCGAAGCGGTTTCACGCAAGAAGGCCAAGGAGATCGAAAAGACGATCGTGCCGGTGCGTTGCGAGGGCTTCCGCGGCGTCTCGCAGTCGCTCGGCCACCACATCGCCAACGATGCTATCCGCGACTGGGTGTTCGAGAAGAGGGCCATCGAGTTCGAGGGTGGCCCCTACGACGTGAACGTGGTCGGCGACTACAATATCGGAGGCGACGCGTGGGCGTCGCGAATCCTGCTCGAGGAGATCGGCCTGCGTGTGGTCGGCAACTGGTCGGGCGACGCAACGCTCGCCGAGATTGAGCGCGCACCGAAGGCCAAGCTCAATCTCATCCATTGCTACAGGTCTATGAATTACATCTGCCGGCACATGGAGGAAAAATACGGCATCGCCTGGATGGAATACAATTTTTTCGGTCCCTCCCAGATCGAAGCCTCCCTGCGCAAGATTGCCAAGCACTTTGGGCCGGAAATCGAGGAGAGGACCGAAAAGGTCATCGCCAAGTACCGACCCTTCGTCGACGAGGTCATTGCCAAATACCGACCGCGCCTGGAAGGCAATACGGTGATGCTCTATGTCGGCGGCCTGCGCCCTCGCCACGTCATCACAGCATACGAGGACCTCGGCATGGTGATCGTCGGCACAGGCTACGAATTCGCCCACAACGACGATTATCAACGCACCGCCCACTACGTGAAAAACGGCACGCTGATCTATGACGACGTGACCGGTTACGAGTTGGAAAAGTTCATCGAGGGGGTTCGTCCTAATCTTGTAGGCTCGGGGATCAAGGAAAAGTACCCGGTGCAGAAGATGGGCATACCGTTCCGTCAGATGCACTCCTGGGATTATTCGGGGCCCTATCACGGCTATGACGGCTTTGCCGTTTTCGCCCGTGACGTTGATCTTGCCATCAACAACCCGGTTTGGGACCTATTCGAGGCGCCGTGGAAAAGACGGCCAAGCCGGGGGCAGGCAATGGCTGCCGAATAGAACCTGGTCCGAGCCTGGCCTCCCAGGGAGACGATAAACCCCGCGATCCGCGGAAGACCTGAAACGTTCAATGTCCCTGTCCCGCGCTGCAGCGCGGTCAGATTCAAGAAGGGTGACCACCATGCCGCAGTCGGCCGAAAAAGTTCTCGACCACGCGCCCCTCTTCCGCGAGCCGGAATACAGGCAGATGCTTGCCGAGAAGAAGCTGAATTTCGAATGTCCGCACCAGGATCAGGTCGTCGCCGATCAAGGCGAATTCACCAAGACGTGGGAATACCGCGAGAAAAACTTTGCGCGCGAAGCGCTTGTCATCAACCCCGCCAAGGCCTGCCAGCCGCTCGGCGCGGTATTCGCGGCCGCGGGCTTCGAGCGAACCATGCCCTTCGTCCACGGAAGCCAAGGCTGCGTGGCCTATTATCGCTCCCACCTGTCGCGCCATTTCAAGGAGCCTGCTTCGGCGGTTTCTTCCTCTATGACCGAGGACGCGGCAGTGTTCGGCGGACTGAAGAACATGGTCGACGGACTCGCCAACACGTATAAACTGTACGACCCGAAGATGATCGCCGTATCGACGACTTGTATGGCCGAGGTCATTGGCGACGACTTGCGCAGCTTCATCGAGAACGCCAAGGAAGAAGGCTCAGTCCCGCGCGACTTCGATGTGCCGTTCGCCCACACGCCAGCCTTCGTCGGCAGCCACGTCGACGGCTATGACGGTACGATCAAGGGCATTTTGGAACACTTCTGGAAAGGCCAGCAGCGAACGGAAGCCCAAGGAACGATCAACATCATTCCGGGCTTCGACGGCTTTTGCGTCGGCAACAACCGGGAACTCAAACGTCTGCTCGATCTGATGGGCGTGTCCTATACATTCATCCAGGATGCCTCTGACCAGTTCGACACACCATCGGACGGCGACTACCGCATGTATGACGGGGGCACGAAAATCCAAGATGTGAGGAACGCACTGAACGCCGAGGCGACACTTTCGCTGCAGCATTACAACACGCGAAAAACGTTGGAATATTGCGAGGCGGTCGGTCAGGCCTCGGCCTCGTTCCATTACCCGCTGGGCGTCCAGGCGACGGACGAATTCCTGATGGAGGTCTCCGCGATCTCCGGTAAGGAAATCCCCGAGGCAATCCGACTGGAGCGCGGGCGACTTGTTGATGCCATGGCGGACAGCCAGTCCTGGCTGCACGGCAAGAAATACGCGATCTACGGCGACCCGGACTTCGTCCACGCCATGGCCCGCTTCATCATGGAGACGGGCGGCGAGCCGACCCACTGCCTAGCCACCAATGGCACCCCGGCGTGGGCGGACGAGATGAAGGCTATGCTTGCATTCTCCCCTTTCGGCAGGGCGGCTCAAGTCTGGCCGGGCAAGGACCTGTGGGCGATGCGATCGCTGCTATTCACCGAGCCTGTGGATCTGTTGATCGGCAATTCCTATGGCAAGTATCTGGAGCGCGACACCGGAACGCCGCTCGTCCGGCTGACATTTCCGCTCTTCGACCGGCACCATCACCACCGCTTTGCGCTCATGGGCTACCAAGGCGGGCTGCGCGTACTGACGACCATCCTCGACAAGATCTTCGACAAGCTCGATCGCGAGACCAGCCAGACGGGAGTGACGGACTATTCTTATGATCTCACCCGCTAAGCATGTCTCCAGGAATGTGCGAACCAGTTTGCGGAGAAGTGATGCGTGAAACCCTGAGTGGGCGGAGCGGCACTGAAAGTCGCTATCGCTTTAGCAGTGGCGACCAACTCTTTCGGAGGGGCCGGTCGCTTCCCGACGGACTTTGGAGACCAGCGTAATGTCCTCGCTCAATGCCAAAATTCAGGACGTCTTCAATGAGCCTGCCTGCGAGAAGAACCGCGGCAAGGATGCCCAGGCGCGCAAAAAGGGCTGCACCAAACCGCTGACCCCAGGGGCGGCCGCCGGCGGCTGCGCCTTCGACGGGGCAAAAATCGTGCTGCAGCCCATCACCGATGTCGCGCATCTGGTCCATGCACCGCTCGGCTGCGAGGGCAATTCCTGGGACAACCGCGGCACGGCTTCGTCTGGGCCGACTCTATGGCGCACGAGCTTCACGACCGATCTCACCGAACTCGATGTGGTGATGGGGCAGGGGGAGCGCAAACTTTTCAAAGCGATCCGCGAGATCAAGGAAGCTCACGCGCCGCCCGCGATCTTCGTCTATTCGACCTGTGTTACGGCCCTAATCGGCGACGACATCGAGGCCGTGTGCAAACGCGCGGCGGAGAAGTTCGGCTTGCCGGTGGTGCCGGTCAAAGCGCCTGGGTTCGTGGGCTCGAAGAATCTCGGCAACAAGCTTGCCGGCGAAGCGTTGCTCGATCATGTGATAGGCACGGTGGAGCCTGACGATGCCGGTCCGCACGACGTCAATATTCTCGGCGAGTTCAACCTCTCGGGCGAATTCTGGCTGGTGAAGCCGCTCCTGGATCGGCTCGGCATCCGGGTTCGCGCCTCGATTCCCGGCGACGCGCGTTACCTTGACGTTGCATCAGCGCACCGCGCCCGGGCAACCATGGTGGTGTGCTCGACCGCACTCATCAACCTGGCCCGCAAGATGGAGCAGCGCTGGGATATCCCGTTTTTCGAAGGCTCTTTCTACGGCATCACCGAGACCTCTGAAGCGCTTCGGCAGATTGCCAGACTGCTGGTGAAGAAGGGCGCAGATCCCAAGATCCTCAGCCGCACCGAGGCCTTGATTGCTGAAGAGGAGGCGATTGCCTGGAAGAAGCTCGCGGCCTACCGACCGAGGCTCCAAGGCAAGCGCGTGCTTCTAAACACCGGAGGTGTGAAATCCTGGTCGGTTGTCCAGGCGCTGATGGAGATCGGCATTGAGATCGTCGGCACCTCGGTCAAGAAATCAACGGTCGAAGACAAGGAGCGGATCAAGAAAGTTCTCAGCCACGAGAACCACATGTTTGAGACCATGGCGCCGCGCGAGCTTTACGCAATGCTCTCAAAACGCCAGGCCGACATCATGCTGTCGGGCGGGCGCACGCAATTCATCGCGCTGAAGGCCAAGGTCCCCTGGCTCGACATCAACCAGGAGCGCCACCAGCCCTATGCCGGTTATGAAGGCATAGTGGAACTCGTCCGCCAAATCGACCTCGCCATCCACAACCCGATCTGGCGTCAGGTGCGGGAGCCATCACCGTGGGAGTGCCAGGCCGCTCAAGGCGACGAGCCGTCGGAGTCCGCGACCGTCCAGGCTTTCAAATTCGCCGGCACGACGGCCCACGATTTCGGCGAGCGTTGAGGAAGCCTATGGTCCGCATCCTCCCCCAGACAAAAGCCGCGGCGGTCAATCCGCTGAAGTCATCGCAGCCGTTGGGTGCAGCCTTGGCCTTTCTCGGGATCGACGGCGCCATTCCCTTGTTCCACGGCAGCCAGGGGTGCACCAGCTTCGCGCTCGTGCTCTTCGTGCGGCATTTCAAGGAAGCCATCCCCCTGCAGACCACTGCGATGGACGAGGTGGCGACGATCCTTGGTGGGGCGGATCATCTGGAAGAGGCGATTCTCAATCTCAAGACTCGTACAAATCCGAAGCTGATCGGAGTGTGCACGACCGCGCTGACGGAAACCCGCGGCGAGGATTTCGCAGGCGATATCGCTAATATCAGGCTCAAACGCGCCGAAGAACTCGCGGGTACGGAGGTCGTGCTGGCTAGCACGCCCGATTTCGACGGGGCGATCGAAGAGGGCTGGGCCAAGGCTGTCGCGTCGATGATCGAAAGGATTACGAGGCCCGGCGTGCAGGCGCGGCGATCGAAGAAGATCGCGGTCCTGCCCGCCTCGAGCCTTACTGTGGCCGATATCGAGCATTTGCGTGAGACGGTTGAAAGTTTCGGACTCGAGCCGGTGATTGTGCCGGACGTTTCCGGGTCGCTTGACGGTACGGTGCCGGACCGCTGGGTCTCGACCAGCTATGGCGGTGCCAGCATCGAGGACATCCGCGGGCTTGGCACGGCCGTGCAATGCATTGCCATCGGCGAGCATATGCGTCGCCCGGCCGAGCTGCTGCACAGGTTGACCGGTGTACCTTACGTGCTGTTCCAGTCGTTGACAGGATTGAAGGGCGCCGACCGTTTCATCTCGCTGCTGTCTGCGATTTCCGGTGCGCCGGTCCCCGCCGCGGTGCGCCGTCGCAGGGCGCAGTTGCAGGATGCGTTGCTCGATGGGCATTTCCATTTCGGAGGGAAGAAAATTGCGATCGCTGCCGAACCAGACCAGCTCTACCAACTCGCGACGTTCTTCGTCGGCATGGGTTCCGAAATCGCGGCGGCGGTCACCACGACCGATATGTCGGAAATTCTGGAGAAAGTACCGGCGGACTCAGTTCAGATTGGCGATCTCGGCGATTTGGAAACTCTTGGCGTCGGCACTGACCTTCTGGTCACCCATTCCCACGGCCGCCAGGCCGCGCAGCACCTCGGCATCCCGCTCATGCGCGTCGGGTTCCCGATCTTTGACAGGCTCGGCAGCCAACACAAGCTCACAATCCTCTATCGGGGGACCCGCGACCTGATCTTCGAGGCTGCCAACATCTTCCAAGCCAGTCGGCATGCGCCGACGCCTGAGGGGCTTGATCCATTCCGCTACCGAGAAATGCCAGATGAACTCAGTTCGTTGCCTCTCGCTCGTGCCTGACGAAGCTCACGCATCGATGCCGCTAAAGCAACCCGGCGCTTTGCGTGTGGCGATCGCCACGCAAGACATGAAGAATCTCAACGCTCATTTCGGGTCGGCAAGGCGCTTTGCAGTCTACGACATGACACGGGAGGAGTGGCAGCTTGTGGAAGCCGTGGTCTGCGACGACGTTTCCGATGAGACCGGCAAGCATCGCAGCGAGGGCGATGATCGCATCACGCCGAAGGTGGAGGCGCTGAAGGGCTGTCATCTCCTGTTTTGCCTGGCTATCGGCGGACCTTCGGCGGCCAAGGTCATTTCGGCGAAGATCCTTCCGATCAAGGTGCCGCAGCCCCAAAGCATTCAAGAGGTGCTTTTGCGCACGCAGATGATGCTGAGGACGTGTCCTCCGCCTTGGCTGCGCAAGGTGCTGGCGGAGGCAGGCGTTGCTGAAAAGAAAACATCCTTCGAGGATGAGGATTTCAAATGAGGAGCAGGCGAAATGTTCGATGCCGTTGTTAGCCCAGATATCGGCGAGATCGAAGCGGCCCTTGCCACCAAGTTCGTCAGATGCCTCGTGCGGCTGATCCGTGCCCAAGACTCCTTCGGATCGTGGGAAGGCAAATCGGACGCCGAGCTACTGGGAGACTTCGTCATCACAAAGCAACAGCGACGTGCGATCCCGATCATCGGCGATCCCGATCCTGATGTGCTGTGGAGGCTCAACATGTTTTACACGGCCGTCGGGCTTGCGATCGAAGAGCGCTCCGGCCTGATGGCATCGCCGATGATGGAGATCAGCCATGAGGGCTTCGGGCGCGTGATCTTCACGGCCGGGCGGTTGGTCGTTCTGTCGAAGACCCTTCGCGACGTCCATCGGTTCGGCTTCGAGACGTTGTGGAAACTCGCCGCGGCCGGAACGAAACTGGCCGGCGACGCCATCGCGGTCATTGAAGCCTATCCCGAGGTGGCGCGGGCATGATGGAACCGCTCTTTAAGCGCGATCATGCCGGGCCTTGAAGACGTGCCGTGGCCAGCCCACCCAACCGATGTGGTCGAGGCCGATTTGCTTGTTGGGATAGTGCCGATGAAGCCACTGGTCCTGATCTGTTCACAAGATACGGAGTTGTATCTGTTCCTCAGCCACATTCTGGAGGTGGATGGCTTCACGAGTGAACCGGCAGGCTGCATGCCGGAAGCACTTGCAGCGGCCGATGAGCGGGAACTCCAGGCGGTAGTACTGGATTGCGGGCCAGCAAGCGCCACAGGCCCCACAATCTGCGCCAGGCTCAAGAGGGAGCCCCGTACCGGCGGCCTTCCCATTGTTGCCCTCATCGCCCCCGGCGCTGAGAACCAGCACCTCGATTTGTTGAAGGCCGGCATAGACGAGAGCTTTGTGCGACCGATCGCGCCGGCCACGCTGCTCGACTGTCTACGGACGAAGCTGGCGCTGCCGAAGCCGGGTTCAAACGGAATTGAAAACAGCTGGCTCTGCTGCGGCAGCCTTGAGATGAAGCTCGATGCCTACCGAGTTCGTGGCAATGGCCACGACATCCATCTCGGACCGCTCGAGTTCAACCTGCTGCGGCATTTGCTCGAGGCTCCCGGAAAGGTCTTTAGCCGGGAAGAGCTGATCGACGCGGCCTGGCCGAACAATATCCACATCGGTGCACGCACCGTCGATGTGCATATCAGCCGGATCAGAAAGGCGCTGAAGGCGGCCTCCCCCGGCAGCGTGATTCGTACCGTCAGGTCGGCCGGTTATTCGCTGGAAAAGCCGGACGGCTGAATGGCGGCCGATGCGGTGCCACTTCCATTGCGGCCGCAAGTCTTGCGGCTTCGAAACGCGCCGGCAGGTACGATATGTTCAGAAAGAAACAATCAAATGGCTTTCAGAAGCGTACTCAGTGTGACGGGAGCTGACCACTCCGGTCAGGATGTCAAAACAGCTGCCAGCTTGTGTGCCGAAGTCGGCGCGTATCTTTCCGTACTGGTGATGTCGCCTCCGCCGCTCATTATGCCGTCTCCGCTACTCGGCGATGGCATCCCCGAGTGGCCTGGACAACGCGCACAGGCCATCGCCAGACTGGACAAACGGTTTAGGCAGATCGAGAGATTTTCCCAGGACATGGCCAGACTGGAAAAAACATCCAGGGAAATTCAGACACTGCTGAGAGCCATGTGGCTTTGCTATGACGTCGATACCGACTACTGCGATGAGGCCACCATCGGTGAGGTGGTGCGAAGACGGGCGCTCTGCGCCGACCTGACAATCATCGGCCCCTCGCTTCTCAACGACGATAGGCTCGGACCTTTTGCTATCAACGGCAGCTTGTTCGATACGGGAAAGCCGGTGCTTGTCGTCCCAAGGGGCGCTGAGGCGACGCTGTCGCCGCGGCGCGTGCTGGTCGGCTGGGATTCGCGAGTCGAGGCGTCCCGCGCGGTTCGGGAAGCGCTGGATCTCCTATGCGGTGCTGAGGACGTTCGTGTCACCCTGGTCGATCCTGAGGCTACGTGCAACGGAAACGGCGCCGATCCCGGAGACGACATCGCTGCCTACCTCGCCCGGCATGGCGCCCGGGTGGCGGTTGACCGACTGCCGAGCCATGGCAAACCGGCGGCCACGGTGCTCGCGCAGCACGCAATCGACACGTCTGCCGATATGATAGTCATGGGCGCTTATGGCAGCCGGCGGCTGCGCGACCGCCTCTTCGGAGGGGTGACGAGATGGCTGGACGGCAACCCGCCAATGCCGCTGTTTCTGGCTCGCTGACGGGTGTCTAAAAACCGTAGTTTTGATCTCTCCTGCGATCGCTATGCCCATCCGAGTTCGACTTCCAGGCAAAACGCCTAGTGGAACGTTAGCACCTTTGTCTGCGGGTGCAGGATGCTAGTGGCGATATCTACGTGGTAGGGTTCAGCGATAGTCGAAGCCGACCGCTATTGCGGTAAACTTTGGCCACGCTCGCCGGATAGCTGCGCCGGGCTGGGTTGCTGGGTGGCGGCCTCGTACCCTCCTTCGTGCCCGAGCCCCAGGCCGTAGGCGTGAGGTGCTCCAGTCTAAATCTAAGCTATCCCGCCATGGCGAAGCTTCAGCCCCTCAGTCGGTTTTGCAGTGCCTGCCTATCGGCACGGAGCCCGTCGAGGTCCAGCTGGACTGGCTGCCCTGGTTGCGCCAATCGCCTAACCAGCTCGCGTGTGCCGTCCACCACAAAGACGCCGCAATCATGACCGTTTCGCTGTTGGGGGAAGCGGGGTGACTCCAAGTGCGCGCCCAGCCTTGCTGCGAGTTGTCCTGCCGGCGCCTCGTTGTATCTCCCGTTCGAGTCGTAGTGATAGGCAACCGGCCGTTCCCGCTCGCGGCGATCAACGAACAGCAGCGACCAATGGCTGCCGCGGCGATTGGCACTGGCATCGTTCACTGGCAGGAACAGGAAGTCGGCCGTGTCGTCGCCATTGTGATCATGAACGATGCGCTGGAATGCGCGTAGCATGTCGCTCTCGGTGCCCAAGCGCAGGCTGCCAAGGGTTATGAGGGGATCCACGAACCGCGTCCGGGCGGCGAGACCCGGATTGTTCCCCTGCAACTCTTGCGTCAGGAGCTGGTAATCCCTCAGGACATGCTCGTCGCCCAGCCATTCCATGTCCTGGAGCACCAGCCCGCGGCCGTGAGACGGGGCTGTCGGACCCAAAGCCCCGATCTGAGCATCGGCGGACATGCTCGCAAACGCCGGCACGGAATTATCGTCGTCGCGTGATTCAGACGGCGTGGCCGCAGTCAGATCAACCAATGGAAAATCCCGGTAGGTGTCGGGGCGGGCGCTGGCAGCGGGCGCTGGCGCTGCTTCCAGGGTCGGCCACATACTCCAATCAAAGTTGAGCGGCATCTGTGGCCACCCGGTTGAGGCGAACCGGGCAGGTTCTTGCCGTCCGGCCTGGACGATGTCCTGCGCCTGCGATGGCAATGCACCCAGTTGATGGATGGGATCCGCCGACGACAGCAGGCGACCACCTGAATTGGCGATCTCGCTCAGCTGCCGCTCAATGGCAAGGCCGTCTGGATTGTCCAGGGTCCTCGGCCTCTTCGCTGGCCGCAACCCAGCTGTGTCACGCTCATTGTTGATGAGGACCTCCTCGCTTGGCGGGAGGTGGCTGCTGGCAAATGCACCCATCGGCTTGTCGGGGAACTGCTGGGGGTCGTGGCCCCAGTTCAAGTGACGAACGGACTCTCGGGGATCCGATGACTGGTCATGGCGCGCGGCTGGCTCGAGAGACAACGACGGGCCGGGTTTGTCGATCATCTCCCAAAGCAAATCCTGATCGTAGCCTTCCACGGGAGGCAGCTCCGCTGGCCATCTGCCCGCTTCCTGCCACGCGCTGTGCTGCGCAGCGGCGCTGCCGACGGGCATCGGCTCCATCCGGACCGCCTTTGCTGGATCAGGAACGGGAAGGTTATGGCGCTCGAGCTCCATCGCTTTAGCGCCTGCCTGCGATTTTCGCAGATCAGCCAGTGCGGCACCGACATTCCGATTGCCCCCGCTGTCCTTCCTATAGCGCTCGACATCGCCGTCCAATGACGTGCCGGAAAGCCGAGCAGCAATGCCTAGCTTGTTGCTTTTACGCAGGTAGTCACTGAAACTGCGAAGAACAGCTGCATACAACCTGCCAGTCGATGTCCCTGCTTCGCTTTTGTATTCTTTGATGAGAGCCACGTCCTGGGGGTGAGGATTTAGCTCAGCGCGGCCTGTGATCGGCACCACTCCGCCCGTCGACTGGAAGGTCCGCAGATGGTCCATTGCCGGAAGGACTAGTCTGTGATGACCCTTCTCGATGACCTCGCGCACATCATCGTTCAGCGACTGGTCGTTGAGCCGGGCAGCAAACGGATCTTTGTTCTTTGCGAAGAGCCATCGCCCGAAGCTGCGAAGAGAAGATACATAGGCGTTGGCAGTGGCATCGGCGGCATTGCCCTCGAAGAGGGCCTTCTCAAGTCCCGAAATGAGGCGAGCGTCCTCGGAATAAAGAGGCTGCTTTCTCCGCCCTATCAAAACCGGCTCGAGAGATGGCGACGGACCGGGTTCGCCCGTCAGCTCCCAAAGCAAATCCTGATCGTAGCCTTCCACAGGAGGCAGCTCCGCTGGCCATCTGTCCGCTTCCTGCGACACACTGTGCTGGACAGCGGCGCCGCTGACGGGCATCGGCTCCATCCGCGGCGCGTTTTCGGGATCAGGAACGGGGAGGTTATGGCGCTCGAGCTCCATCGCTTTAGCGCCTGCCTGCGATTTTCGCAGACCAGCCAGTGCGGCACCGATATTGCGATTGCCCCCGGCGTCCTTCCTATAGCGCTCGACATCGCTGTCCAACGACGTGCCGGAAAGCCGAGCAGCAATGCCCGGCTTGTTGTTCTCACGCAGGTAGTCACTGAAATTGCGAAGAACCGTTGCATACGCCTTGCGGGTCCCTGTTGCAGCTTCGTTTTTGTACTCTTTGATGAGAGCCACGTCTTGGGGGTGAGGATTTAGCTCAGCGCGGGCTGTGACCGGCACCACTCCGCCCGCCGACTGGAAGGTCCGAAGATGGTCCATTGCCGGACGGAGTTTCACGTTATGACCCGTTTCGATGGCCTCGCGCACATCATCGGTCAGCGATTGCTCGTTGAGCCGGGCGGCAAACGGATCTTTGTTCTTTGCGAGGAGCCAGCGCCCAAACCTGTGAAGAGAATATACATAGGCGTTGGCGGTGAGATTGGCGGCGTTGCCGTTGGGGAATGCCTTCTCAAATCCCGAAATAAGGCGAGCGTCCTCGGAATAAAGAGGTTGCTTGGTCCGCCCTATCCGAACTCCAGCTGGCTGAGCCGGCCGCAGTGTCGAGGACGCCGGTATTGCTCCACCTGAATTGGCGATCTCGCTCAGCTGCCGCTCAATGGCAAGACCGTCTGGATTGTCCAGGGGCTTCGGCCTCTTCGCTGGCCGCAACCCAGCTGTGTCACGCTCATCGTTGATGAGGACCTCCTCGCCTGGCAGGAGGTTGCTGCTGGCAAATGCACCCATCGGCTCGTCCGGGAACTGCTGGCGGTCGTAGCCCCAGTTCAAGGGGCGAATGGACGCTCGATCCGAAGACTGGTCATGGCGCGCCGCTGGCTCGGGAGATGACGGGCCGGGTTTGTCCATCATCTCCCAAAGCAAATCCTGGTCGTAGCTTTCTACAGGAGGCAGCTCATCTCGCCATCTGCCCGCTTCCTGCGACACGCTGCGCTGCGCAGCGGCGCCGCCGATGGATATCGGCTCCATCCGGACCGCTTTTTCGGAATCAGGAACGGGGAGAATATGGCGCTCGAGCTCCATCGCTTTAACGCCTGCCTGCGATTTTCGCAGATCAGCCAGTGCGGCACCGATATGCTCATCACCGCCGCCCTTCCTATAGCTCTTCACATCGCCGTCCAATGACGTGCCGGAAAGCCGAGCAGCAATGCCCGGCTTGTTGTTTTTACGCAGATAGTCACTGAAACTGCGAAGAACAGTTGCATACACCCTGCCGGTCGATGTCCCTGCTTCCTTTTTGTACTCTTTGATGAGAGCCCCGTCCTGGGGGTGAGGATTAAGCTCAGGGCGACCTGTGATCGGCACGACTCCGCCCGTCGACTGGAAGGTCCGGAGATGGTCCATTGTCGAAAGGAGTCGTTTGTGATGACCCTTTTCGATGGCTTCGCGGGCATCATCGGTCAGCGACTGGTCGTTGAGCCGAGCAGCAATCGGGTCTTTGTTATTTGCGAAGAGCCAGCGCCCGAAACTGCGAAGAGATTGTACATAGGCCTTGGCGGTGTTGACGGCATTGCTGTCGCGGAGGGCCTTCTCAAGTCCGGAAATAAGGCGAGCGTCTTCGGAATAAAGAGGCTTCTTGCTCCGCCCTGTCAAAACTCCAGCTGACTGAGCCGCCTCCAGTGTCGAGGAGGCCAGCATTGCTCCACTACCTCCACCTGAACTGGCGACACGCTCATCGTTGATGACGACTTCCCCGCTTGGCAAAAGGTTGCTGCTGGCAAATACACCCATCGGCTTGTCGGGGAACTGCTGGGGGTCGTGGCCCCAGTTCAAGTGACGAACGGACTCTCGGGGATCCGATGACTGGTCATCGCGCGCGGCTGGCTCGAGAGATAACGACGGACCGGGTTTGTCCATCATCTCCCAAAGCAAATCCTGGTCGTAGCTTTCTACAGGAGCCAGCAGCTCCGCTGGCCATCTGCCCGCGCCCTGAGACGCGCTGTGCTGAACGGCGGCGCTGCCGACGGACATTGGCTCCGTCCGCGGCGCGTTTTCGGCAGCAGGAACGGGGAGAATATGGCGCTCGCGCCCGATCGCTTTAGCGCCTGCCTGCGATTTTCGCAGATCAGCCAGTGCGGGACCGATATTCCGACTACCGCCGTCCT
This sequence comes from Mesorhizobium sp. CNPSo 4670, assembly GCF_057784235.1. Taxonomy (NCBI): domain Bacteria; kingdom Pseudomonadati; phylum Pseudomonadota; class Alphaproteobacteria; order Hyphomicrobiales; family Phyllobacteriaceae; genus Mesorhizobium; species Mesorhizobium sp. CNPSo 4670. The sequence continues at coordinate 41,624 of NZ_JBWJFQ010000026.1, forward strand.
TCCTATAGCTCTTGACATCGCCGCCCAACGACGTGCCGGAAAGCCGACCAGCAATGTCCGGCTTGTTGCTCTTACGCAGGTAGTCACTGAAATTGCGAAGAACAGCTGCATACACCTTGCGGGTCGATGTCTCCGCGTCGTTTCTGTACTCTTCGATGAGGACCCCGTCCTGGGGGTGAGGATTTAGATCAGCGCAACCTTTGATCGGCACGATTCCGCCCGTCGACTGGAAGGTCCGGAGATGGTCTATTGCCGGAAGGAGTCGTCTGTCATGACCCTTTTCGATGGCTTCGCGGGCATCATCGGTCAGCGACTGGTCGTCGAGCCGCGCAGCAATCGTATCTTTGTTATTTGCGAAGAGCCGGCGGCTGAAGCTGCGAAGAGAGTATATATAGGCGTTGGCGGTGTGATTGGCGGCCTTGCCCTTGGGGAGCGCGTTCTCAAGCCCCGAAATAAGGCGAGCGTCCTCGGAATAAAGAGGCTCCTTGCTGTGCCCTATCAAAACTCCAGCTGACTGGACCGGCTGCAACGTCGAGGCCGCCGGCATTGCTCTGCCGCCACGGGAACTGGCGATCTCGCTCAGCTGCCGCTCAAACGTCGCTGCATCTGCGGATCGCACCGCGGGTGAACTCGCTTGCCGGCCCGCGCTGTCCGACTTTACCTGCTCCCACTTCGTCGAGGCGAAATCCATCCGTTCCTCCCTTCAAAAATAGGCATCGAAGCTGGGCTGGATTTGACGTGCCGGAAATCAGCAACAAACTACCCTTTAACAGCCCTCGCCAGGCATGCACCGTGAGCATCGGCAGCCGATGCTCGTCCAGTGCGACCAACCCTGTCTGTTTTGTTAAATGGGGAAGCTGTCGACAACCTGATCACGACAACGAGCCTCGAACATGGGCAGGTGCCGGCGCGCTTCGCCGGCACGAGCCGATAGACCGTCGATTTTTCGATTCATTGAACAATTTGCCGGCGCGTCGCCGAGCCGGCGAATCGGGTGGCTCTGTCGGCTTTCTCCGACACATCGGTTCGAGGACCTATGAACGCCAGCAGCGGCCCGATGTCATGAGCATCCGCCGCCTTCAGAGCCGCGATCTATGTGATGCGCCTCTCGTTGATTTTTTGAAGGTCTGCGCCTGCTGTCCAGTCGATTGGGCCGGCGCCGTATACCTTGTCGAGGACGACATCGGCCATGATACGCGCGTGACGCCCCGTTGCCGTTGGCAAACGGGTGAATGAAGACCAGCTTATGATGTAGGCGCACGGCGGCCTCGGTCGCCGCATAGGTGCGGTTGGCCGCCCAATATTGGGCGTCATCCATCAAGTCGCGTAGCTGCACTCCAATCTGGGTTGGATCAACGCCGATGTTTTTCCCGGTCTTCCGAAACACTCCTGCCCAGTCCCACACGTCGCCAAAGAGCCGCCGGTGAAGCTCGATTGCAAAATCGTCCGAGAGGATGTCCTTGCGACGCGTGCGGGCAAGCCAGCGCAGCCCGGAAGCGATGTTGGCCTGCTTGAGCTCGTCAAGCTCGCCCTGCGTGGTGATGTGCTTGTATTTAAGCCCACTGAGTTCATTTCATTAGGATCGAGGGGCGTAGCGCCCTCGGGATATTCCGAGCTTAATCGTCACTTATCCTCCCAGAAGTCGGGAGCCATTTCGTAGATCAACTCGCTCATGAGGCGAGAACTTCCTGCCGCGTCCGGCTGTCGGATACGGCATGACCCTCAGCGCCCGCTGTGTTGGTAATCGCCTGCGCCTTCAGCAGATGCGCTGGTCGCTGACGGCGCTCACATGCTGATGCAGGTCCGCGCGGCTGATCTGAATGACCAGCGCCGCCACCGATTGCGGGCACCGCTCCGTCAGCCAGAATCAAACGCGCCTTCTCTGTTCAAACCGAAACCCGCACTCCCGGCTGCCACCTGATCCCTGAGAAATTACCGGTCTCACCCGAGAGGGATAGGCCCCGCAATCCGTCTTGCCACACTCAAATTAGAGCCGTCGAACAACAGTCCTTCAGCACGAGCCCGGAATTCTGCTCGGTGCGGGGCACTTTGGGTCCATCCAAAGCATCAATGCATCGGATCAAAACAATAAATTTCACAGAAAGTCGGATAGAAGATATGAAGCCATAAGTGGCACCTGTTGCTGCAATGTGCGACGAGATAACCCGCGTCGCCTGATACGGTTCGGTCCGGCATCGGCTCAGACGCCCCAAGCCCCTCCCTTGGGTCAGTGCCGGACCGAGCCAGCTCAAAAGCCAGGTGCGATGGTCCAAAAGATAGACTGTCGCCGTCACAAGCAAGCTGACGCCGGTTTATAACTGGCTGACAGGTCCTCCAAAGCCGCGCTTCGGCTGAATCAATTCAGCCGAAGCGCCCTGCACAGGCATCCGGTGAGAAGGGAGGCCAGCTCCGTGCGATCAAGGGCGTGAGCCCCACTGCCTAGTTGGGGTGCTCGGCCACAGGTCGCCATCAGGTCCCACTGAGCGCGGCGGCTAATTGCTTTTAGTCTCGTCAGCTTCTCGAAAGCTCGACCGCTCAAGATGAGCAATGGAGAAGCCTGCGGCTTAGTGGGCTGCGATCCCAAACCGTATCGAATGGAGATCTGGACGGAGATGTAAAATGGATAGAATCACTGCTTTGGTAGCAGACTCAAGGCCCGCCGGTACGTCGCGCACGACATGGCAACCCATGCAACACGCAGCCTTCGACCAGCACCTGCGCGAGGCGGCGCAGTATTGGATGCAACAACCCCCTTCAGATCTTTCCCCTCGGATTGGTTCTGCCCACCAGAAGGATGATCTCTGTGAGGCAGGGCAGCAATCAAAGCTTGTCGTCATTTCAAACCGCGTTGCAGCCGCCGACCCGGGCCAACCGAAGACGGGCGGCCTTGCCGCAGCGCTCGAGCCCATCGTGGCGCGTTCAGGTGCCGTCTGGCTGGGCTCCTCAGGCAAGGTGAGCGAGGATGCTGTAGCGAGTGTGCAACTCGAGTCATATGGCGAGGGACATATATCGAGGCTTGATCTGCCGAGCGCACACTATCGTGGCTTCTATGCAGGTTTTGCGAATTCGACATTATGGCCGGCGTTTCACTCCTTGCCCGACCGAATTTCGAGCTCGCCGCAACATTACGACAGCTATCGCGAGATCAATGCCTTTATGGCGCGCGCGGCGTTCGACTTGAGGGATCGAGACGCATTCTGGGTGCATGATTATCACTTTCTTCCGCTCGCCGATGACCTCCACAGACTCGGCGTCGACCGGCCGATCGGCTTTTTCCTACATACGCCGTGGCCGGCACCCGATACCATCGCGCAAGTACCCAATCATCGTGAACTCATGAAATCGATGCTCGACTATGGCTTGCTCGGCTTTCAGACCAACAGGGACGTGGATAACTTCCTTGCATGCCTCCGTTCTCATCTTGGCCTAGAAAGTAAGGATGGCATCGTGATTTCGGAACGCGGGCGGACCCGCTGCCAAAAGTTTCCGATCGGTATCGATCCGAAGCAGTTTGCAGAATATGCGGCGGAGTCGCTTGCCAATCAGGAGGAATATATCTCCTCCGTGCAAAAGAAACTCGGGGGCGCGAAGCTTGCAATTGGCGTCGATCGACTCGATTACAGCAAGGGTATCGACAACCGGATCAAAGCTTTCGATCAGGTGTTCGCAGCCGAGCCGCGCAGCATTTCACTCTTGCAAATCGCCATACCTTCACGCACCGAAATTGAAGAGTATCAAGCGTACAAGCGCAATGTTGACAGCTTGGTCAGCCGGGTCAATGTCGAGCATGGTACGGACGAGTGGAGCCCCATCCTCTATGAGAATGACGCTTTCAGCCAGGCTCGACTCGCGGGTCTTTACCGCGCCGCGCGCGTCTGCGTGGTGACACCCTTGCGAGACGGCATGAATTTGGTAGCGAAGGAATATGTCGCTGCGCAAGACCCGAAAGATCCGGGCGTTTTGGTCTTGTCCAAGTTTGCAGGTGCGGCCGAGGACTTCAACAACAATGAGGCTCTGCTGGTGGATCCGACCCGCCCTGACGAGATCGCGTCCGCGATTTCCAGAGCGGCCAAGATGCCCTGCGAAGAGCGCATCCAACGCTGGCAGCCGATGAAGGATAAACTTGAAGCTTATACAATCCACGATTGGGCGGCGGACTTCGTTGGAGAATTGGACAAGAGCCGGATCACGGCGCCGGCGGACCACTTCCATTACCTCGGCTTCGGCTGGATCAACGAGGCGCAAATGCCCTCGCTCCGGACAGCCGCCGAGTTGGACGCATCGCTGAAGCGCTCAATGGATAGATACTGGATCCCGCCAGCGACAGGCGATGTCATGCCGAATGTGTCCCTGAACGATTGAATCATAATGAACGTGGGTTGGGCGGATGAGCGCAGAGGCTTCCTGCGCAAAGATCTGGAGCAAGCAAAGCCGTGATGATTTCGAGCGTCGCAACGCACTCTCCCCGTGACGCTCAACGACCAGGGAGTCATCGAATTGCTGACTCGTCGGTGGCATTTGGCGACAATCACGAAAGGCAATCGGTGGGAACGTCAGAGCATTCAATGCAGGAAGCCAAAAGCCCTTACGACGGACCCATGTAGAAGGTTTCAGCTATAGCTATACTTTGGTGAAAAATGGTGTCGGTGAATGGAAGCGCGAGCGGACCTCGACTGAATTCTTGCAAAACCTGAAAACTGCGAGTGCGGCGTGAATCAATCGACGCCGCTGCGCGTGGGGCTGCCCGTGACGATTGACGAGAAACCATGCGGCTGCTCGGGGACCCCATGCCCTATGCCCATCAGGGTACGCTTATATCCCCGCGTACGATGCGCTACGGCTAAGCGACATCCGCCCCAGCAGCATAGACAGCGCATTCTAAGCCTTCATCGGAGATGAAATATGACGGGCATTGGCCGACTTGACAGATCACGCATCGCCGATGATGCAGCCGAACCGGGCAGTTCGCGCTCCCCATCGAGTCGGGCGGCGGCGGAGGGTAGCCGGTCGTTCGGTTCCGTCGTGGATCGGATGCGCTCTGAGCCTGAAGGTAGAGGTTTACTCTCGGCTGGCATCGCGCACGGTGCTGATGACGACCTTGGTGGTAGATCTTCCGGCCCATCCGTTGGCGCACATCGAATCCCGGTTGCCGCGCCGCGTGTAGCCGCTACGCGGCGGCGCGGCGTTCCTTCTTTGTCGGAGGCTGACAGTACGACGCCGATCGCGGGCGCGCCGTCAACTTCAAGTGAGGCAATACCCGCTCCCTGGACAGAGGAAGAGAAAAACGACGCAAAGCAACGGATGCTCGGCCTGCTTGAGGAACTAGACGTTCGCCAAAAAAGCGGCCTGCAAAACATACGATCGATGGACGAACTGCAAGACAAATTCGATCGGGTCATCAATGCGGGTGCAAACGTTCTGGACTACTACACAAGCCTACCCGGCCCGGTAGCGCATCGCATTCTGCCCGACGATCAGGTGCGTCAAATCCGCGACCACGCGATCGATCGAGTGGACCATTGTGATCGTGTAGCCAAAACAATTATCGAGAAGTCAGAACGGGGCAGGCAGGCTGCCGACCGCATCCTCCGCGAGATGTACCGATCCAATGCCTCCCCCGACCAGGTGATCCGGTCGGTTTCCAGTGTGGCTAAACATTATGTCGCCTGCATGGAGTGGTGGGACAAGAAGGTACAGCGCGGCGAATGGGCGCGGTCCGTGTGCGCCGCGGCTTCCAATTTGCCAAGTTCAACGGTCGAAATGCGGCGGGGCGAAGAAGCCGCGCTGCGCCTGCGCACCGGCTGGCTAATGGCTACGAAGGTCATGCAGCTGCAATCCCGGACCGCTCTCGCGCAGCTCAAGATTGAGCCGCAGACAAGCACGTTCGAACCACCCGTCAGGGACATCCTCCACGAACAGGTGGCTCTGTTGGACGGCTTCATCGCCGATGTTTTTCCGGCATTCGTCTCGACGAAAGATGCTGTGATGAACAATCAAGGGCGTCCCCTCGACGCACAACACTGCGCCGTTTTGGAAGGAGTCATGGAGCGGCTTTCGGAATTTGCGTCGACGTCGTACTCCATGCTTGCCAAGCTAAGCGACCATGGAACAGGTGGCCGCCTCCCGTTGGAACTGCTTGGGCAAATCGTAGACGGCGCATGGATCACTGCCGACGAGGTCATGCGGCTCCTGGATCTCCAGCCAGAGCCTGCACGGAATTTATCGCCGGCCATCGCCAGCGCTGCGATATCGGCCGACAAGGCTGGCACGGCTGCCGTGCCCCAAGGAACTCTGACGCTGCAGACGCAGTCGTCGCCCATCACTGCACGGACAGCTGCCGCGGGCGCTACAATACTGGCCGAAACTGCCGGCGAGGCTGCGGTGGCCGAAGTCACCGCGGCGCGCAGCCGGCAGAGGAAAAGCAAGGGCAAGCTGGCTGCCGGTGGCGGGAGTTCGGCCGCGCCGCGGCCGGAACCGCAAGTCGTTGCAACCGTCAGCGACGACTCCGCGCCAGCAACCAAGGTTCTCATGCGTTCGGATCGAGGCACGAAGAAACTTGTGAGCGCGAGAGAGGCGCATGCGAGCGCGTCATCGGCGGCGGCACACTTGGCGATCTGGCAAACCCCGGCCCCAGCCTCGACGGAGACCCTTAGGCCGCTACTCACGCGGCTGGACGAACTTTTGCAGTTCGATACGGCTGGTCAGCAAAGGACCGTCTCTCAGGCGCGCCAGCTGAAACCCGAAGACGCCGACCACGCCGTCGAAACTGTAATCGCGCGCCTCCAGGCACAGACCACTGAGATGCAGGCCTGTCTGGTCGCGTTGGAGGATCCTCGGCGACGCGTCCTGCTCTCGCCCGCGCAAGTGGTCGAAGTGCACGACAAAACCGTCCGGCTCAAGGTGATATTGTCCGAGGCGAGGGGACTGGCTAAGGCTTTGAACGAGACAAGGGCCATCGCCAAGATCGAGTGCATGAAGACCTACGCCTTTCCGTCCCAGAAGCACCTTGAACACTTGCTGGAGGCCAAGGAGTTGACGCCCGCGGATCTGCCACGTGCGTTGAAGGGCGAGCCGGGGGCGCTGTTTGAGATCAGGCTGCAGCCGAAGGCGCTGCGCAACGGCGTCATGCCGGGTCCCATGTGGGTGCACATCCATACGAAGCGGCCGGTACATGCAGGGGAGTTGGCAACACTGGAAGAAGCCGATTTCGCCGCTTGCCACGTCAAGTCGAATGAGCAGCGCGGCCATAATCGGCAGTGGCAGGACGCCCGCGCCAAGATCGGTCACGAGAACATCGTGATCCACCGTGGCAAGCTCACCCCCGCGTTCTGCAAGTCCTTGTTGGTCGCCGGATCTAGCAGTCATGCACGCCATTCCTTTGCTGAAGCGAAGCATCAGTCGACGCAGGCTGTCGGTCATGGGGTGTAGTTGTAGAGCGATGCCCGACGCCAGCAAACTACGTTTCGCGACAACCGAGTTGCCGAAGTCCAGCCGCCATAGCCCAATGAGCCTAGGCGAGGCCTCCACCGGCTGCAGCGGGAGGGCAAAGCGTGTTTGGAACGCGAGACCGCCTCTTCGACTTCGGTCCGAGCTCCCGACCCCCTGCTTCACCGGACCGGCGGTACATGCCATTGGCGACTTTCCGATGCGGCCCAGCGGCGAACCGATCGCGGCGGCGAGCCGGATCGTGCGAGGTGCGGGTCAGGTCAATCTCAGATAGTGCGACAGCGCCCACAACTGGTGCTCTGCCGGAGACGCTACAATCGCCGGGTCTCGTTCTCACCCTGGTGACTTGGAAGACCTTACGCAGTCCCTTCAACATCAGCGCCCCAAACGGTCCTGACGCGTGCTCGTACATAGCGCCCGATCTGCGGCCACTTCTGACAAACCATGCAAGTCCAGTGGCAGCTATTGCGACGGTGCCAACGCCTTCCGTTCGGACTTGCCGTTAAGCGCAACCGACAGGTTAAGATTGTGGAGCAACATCTGATTTTCTGGCTCTGTTTGGAGGGCCTGCCGATATAACGCTTGTGCCGCGTCATGCCTGCCTTGAATGTCCAAGACAGCTCCCTTCGCATTCAACGCGCGCAAGTCGCCTGGAACTGCAACCAGGACGCTGTCGAGGACCCCAACGGCGTCATCAAGGCGTTTCTGCGCCACCAAAACCTTCGTAAGACGGATTGCCATATCAACATTGCCTGGATGTTGCCTCAGCTCATCTCGCAAAGCTCGCTCTTGAGAATCCTGACCGACTTCGCGCAAAATGCGTTCGCGCATAGCCGGATCGATGTGATTGGCGCCGAGCAAGTCCGGGGGCGACGTCTCCTTTACTGAAAGAGCTGGCTTATTCCAACTAGCGCAACCGGCAAGAGGCAGGATGGCGAATGCTGCGAAGAGAACCGGTTTCAGATGAAACGAAAGTAACGGTGAAGCGACATGCTCATGTGAACTCATAGTTGGTTATCACCTATCTTAGATGGCAAAGCGGAGATTGCGCGGTTCTCCTGGCGTCCCACTTTTGGTTCCAGGCGGATCCTGACCGATCCGGCGGGCTGAATCGTGAAGTCTGACGCGAGGTCCTGATAGGACAGTACAGCAAGATCGATCCCATTTCGGGTGAGAAAGCCGCGGACGAAGCGTCGAACATCCATTGAAGTCAATACGACAGGACGGGCTTGATCCGGCGTTGCGGCGGAAATGATCTGACGCATCTGTGATAGCAGAGCTTCGCTTTGCTGATCCTCAAGCAAGAGGGAGGGACCAGCGGCCGAATCCCGAGCCGCGTTGCGTACCACATCCTCGGTCTCACGATCTATGATTAAGGCGGGCAGGACACCGTGTCCGTTGGCATAGCGATGGCAGATCTGCCGCTTCATGGCAGAACGGACGTACTCCGTGAGAAGGGCGACGTTTTGCTCACGTTCGCTCCATTCGGCCAATGCCTCCAAAATGAGGCGAGTATTGCGGATCGGGATACCTTCATTCAGCAGGCGGCGCAGCACATCTGCAATCCGTGGGATCGGTGTCGTGCGCAGCACCTCCTTTACCAGATCGGCATATTCTTGCTCCATCCGGCCCAGCAACTGGCTCGTCTCTTGGATGCCGACCAAGCGAGGTGCGTAGCGAGTCAACATAGCCTGGACACGCAACGCGAGGAGTTCGCTAGGCGAGTAATGTGCGATACCGGCCGCTTTGAGACCCGCCAAATGGCTTTTTTCGATCCAGATTGTGTCCGTTTCTAAATCATGCCGAAACGGGATGTTGCTCGATTCTATTTTCGCCACATCATCTTTGAGCTTCAGCTGTGTGGGATCAATCAAACCTTGTTCGACCGGGACGCCCTCGATATCTGTTCTGAATTGGGACTCGGGCAGCTGTTGATCGATCGAGGCAGGAATGCTGGGAACAACGATGCCGAGATCGACTGAAACCAGTTGCGAAACACCTGCAATGTGCTGTTGCAATTCGGCTTGGTCGATCGCATGCATAAGGTTCGGCGAAAGGAATAAGGCGATCGGACCGGCTTGGGAAGGCGGGGGCTGGTTTGCGGACTCCCCTGACGCTGCCGTTGTAGCATCGGCGCTGCTGGCGGCCAGCACATCACCCTTGACCATGCTTGCCGCGGCGAAGATTGCGGCCAATGCGAGAAAGACCGGCAGGGGGAAGCCAGGAACGAACCCCATTGCAATCAAGACAGAGGCCGCCAACCGCAATGCTCGCCTACTGGCCGTGAGTTGATCGACGATGTCGGTCCCAAGGTTCAGGCTCTCAGCTCCGGTTACGCGAGTGACGATGGTGGCCGCGGTAATTGAGAGCAGCAGGGCCGGAATCTGCGAGATGAGCGCATCACCGATGGTCAGCAGAGTATAGTGACGCAGCACCTCGGCGAAGGGCATTCCCTTCGAAAGCACGCCGATCGAAATCCCACCCAGCATGTTGATGAAGATAACGACCAACCCGGCGATGGCGTCGCCCTTCACGAACTTCATCGCACCATCCATAGCGCCGTAAAGTCGGCTCTCCTTCTCCAATGCGGCGCGACGCTTGCGAGATTCGTTGCCATCGATGTGGCCGTTCCGCAACTCCGCGTCGACCGCCATTTGCTTGCCCGGCAGCGCATCAAGCGTGAAGCGCGCCGCCACTTCTGCTACGCGTTCGGCGCCCTTCGCAAGGACCATGAATTGAACCATGGTGACGACCAGAAATATGACAATACCTACGACGATATTACCCGCGATCACGAAATCGCCGAACGTGTGGATGATGCTGCCTGCCTCCCCCTCGGCCAGGATCAGTCGGGTTGTTGCGATGGTGAGCGCCAGACGGAACACCGTGGAAATCAAAATGACGCCGGGCAAGGAGGAAAAATCAAGCGGCGTGCTGATATGCAGGGCGACCATCAGCAGCAGGATGGCTAAACCCATATTGAATCCGATCAGCGCGTCAATTACAGCGATCGGTACTGGCATGACCATCATAGCTATGGCCAGAAGCAGCATCAACGCGACCATTAAGTCCGGGTTGGCCGGCGCGCGCTCGATGAAGTTACGCAGGATGTTGGCCATGGAGGCCCCTTTGTGATGGTTTGAGAGTTGCTCTGCTGCTACGCAGATTTCGAAGACCCACCAGCGCATGGCTAAGCTTGAGGCTGGGAGACAGGCGCGAAAATGGATGGCGGCCGGGTGGATCCGGTCTGTTCAGGACCGCCAGTGTTTGACCGAAAGCTTGCCAGTTAAGCGGATAAGCGCGGCGCCGCCGTAGGCGGACATCCCGAAAACTAGCGTGGTCAACGAGACACAGCAGGGGCAAGTCTCGTGCGCTCTGCTCGTATTCAAACTCCTTGCCGGACGGGGTGGGGAATTTGCGCTCTTGCTTGTGGCTCGGGACGACATCACCGGCTTTGGGAGACGCTCGTTGGTTGCAATGCAGCGTCGCGGTTGACGCAGGGTCGCCATGGGCAAGCCTTTGAGAAGGCTGGTTGCGGCTCTGCCGCAACATGACCATCCGCCGCAACTGGTTCCGCAGGACGCCACCTTCACGCAACTTATGAAATCGAGCGCAACAGGATAGGTGGGGCTGCTTGACCATGGGAGTTCTCGTGAACGTGGCCTGCCGCCGCGAGCCTTTAGTATGGGAGAGAAGCAAGGCGGCCATTTCGGCTCAGCAGCACGCGGCCGTCCTCGATCCGATCGACCGTCCATCCATTGTCCAAAAGGGCGCCGACGAAATACTTCTCGCCACTAATGACAACATACGGCGAAGACCCACGCCAAACCGCTTCAACCGCGATTGCGGACGGCCCTTTGTCCTCTTTGATGACAACTCCATTAACCAGAGTCACTGCGCCCTTCGTGCGATGATCAAACCACTGCTGAACCTTCTGCCAACTGGTGGCCGATGCAGACGCGACGGTACCTTCAGCAGTCACAACACCCTTTTCGGAGCCGATCTTGATGTTGAGCAGGCCCGCTCTGGCGACTTCGTTTTGCAAATCTTTGGCCGCGGCCTCGGTGTTCTGATTATCAGCACGGTCATTGGTCAGCTTGGATTCAAGTTTGGCACTAGACGAATTGGTGCCCGATCCACCGGCGCTGTCGTAGTAGGAGAAAATGGCTGAGAGCGCGCCGATCCCGACGGAACCGAGTAGCACGAAGGCTAGCACTGGGATCGATAGCCGTGGTGGACCGTTCGACACAGCTGGCGCTGCACCCTTTGCCGACCAGAGAATGGACATGGCGCCTATTTGAACAACGACAGGAAGAGCAACCACAACACGCTGGCCTGCGGCTACATTCCCGTTGCCCTCCACGCTAACTCCGGCTGCCAGGGCATCGAGCTCGATCGAATCTTCAACAACATTGATACGAAGATGATGCGGCGCGAGTCCTTGCTCGACGAAGATTATATCGGCATCGAGGCCGCTGCCGATTAAGCTGGCTTCTGGAGCCACCTCGCCGGTCAGTCCGCAATAGAGACCTGACAAAACTTCGAAATGAAGGGAAACGGCGTCATTCAATGATGATCTTCCCAAAAAGGAGAGAAGCCGCACGGCAATTGCCGTGCGGCTCATTTCGATTCCACATCGCGCCAGCTGGACGCGATCGAGGCTACCTGAGCCGCGCTTCAGACATTAGTTAACGCGTTCGTCGGCCGCCTTCTTGACTGTCTGGAGCTGCATCGAAACAGTGCGCAGCTCCATACTCCTAGCCGTAGCCTCCGCGCTAACCGCCGCTAGATCCGCGACCTGGGCCTGGAAGGCAACAGCTCCAGCGCCTCTGGCAGCAGTCGTTCCAAGCGTCGCAGCGGCTGTACCAAAGGTGTTGGTAAAGGCTTGAATAGGATTAGCCATATAGTTTCCCTTTCAGTTCGAATTGTGCCTTCATTGACGGCACACCACATCCTGACGAGGACCATCCAACGTCAGGCATCCTCTTCTTCCGTTTCTGCCATAGCGTCCTCGGAATCAGCCATGACATCCATCATGATGGTTTGCGCAACGGCACAGAGAACCTGCTCGAAGGCTTCTTGTTCAGCCACAGATTGCAAGCCGCCGCTAGAATTGTTCGGGATATCCGCCCGATCGCGACCGTTAACAGGCCTGTTGTACGTAGGCGGCCTGCTTTGATCCGGCCTGCTATGATCAGAAGGTCCGCCGGGCGCGTGCGGCGTTTGTCCACTCGAATGTCCATGCCCCCCCGTACGGGCCAAGGAAAAACCCATGCTGCCAGATCCACTTCCAATTGCTGCGACCATCAGGTACTCCGGCTTTAATCATCAATTTCGTTGGCGGACGGCGAGGGCCGCGTTGGTATCCATATCCCCAACCTATAGCCGCCACCTTTCGACAAGCTGACGAGCTTCCGTAAAAACGGCGCTGCCGCAAATCACGGTTGCGGCGATCTGACCTCTGCTATTGTGGCAGATTTCTTCCAGCACGATTTGGCCGCGAGGTATGGGTCAACTGCTTTGCGGTGCCGTCTACTACTTCCCCGGTTTCCACTTAATGTCAGCTGTGCTGTTGTACTGACGGTACTTTTCTGGGAGCAATGGGTATGCTGACGGACGCCACCCTTTGAAAACCAAAAGAGAAAATCTACAAAGTCGTGGACCGTGACGGTATGTATGTCAAAGTCATGCCGGGCAGCGCGATGCCGTCTCTGCTGGACTACAGGCTCAATGGGCACCAGGAGACGGTGCATCTGGGCAGATATGGACGTGACGGAATCTCGCTAGCGCTCGCACGAGAGAAGTGCCTGGACGCCAGGAACCTCATCCGCGTGGGACGATCGCCAGCGATCGAGAAGCAGCGGGCGAAGCGCCACCTGAAAGAGGCGAAGAGTTTTGGCGAATTCGGCGAGAATTGGCTCACGGCCGCGCCAATGGCCGACAGCACGCGGGCCACGCGGCGCGCCATCTTTGAGCGAGCGCTTCTTCCGGTCTGGCGCAATCGGCTCCTGCCGGAAATTACGCCGGACGAGCTAAGGGCCCTATGCGCCAGCATCGTTAAACGTGGTGCTCCGGTGACAGCAATTCACGTACGAGATATAAGCAGATTTACGGCTTCATCACGGAAATTCACGAAAAAGCAGCCCGGTTCCCTCGGTTCTGTTTCACCCATCCGCGAATGCGGCGCACAATCTCGGACGTCGAGATCCCGTAGCGATCATGAAGCGTCGGAAGCGCGCCGGCATCGAGAAACTCGTCGGGCAGTGCGATCTGGCGAAACGTGGGAGTCACACCGTCTCGCAAAAGGAGGGTGGCAACGCCTTCACCCAGCCCGCCTATAATCGTGTGGTTCTCGGCCACGACCACCAACCTGCCGGGCTGGCGCGCAGCGGCAAGTATTGCCTCTGTGTCGAGCGGCTTGATCGTCGGCACGTGCAGCACCGCGCAGCCGATACGGTCAGCTTCGAGAGCCTTTGCCGCCTCCAGCACGCGCATGGTCATCAGGCCGCTGGAAATGAACAGTACGTCCGCACCGTGGCGCAGCAATCGCGCCTTGCCGATCTCGAATTTGTAGTTGTAATCGTCGAGCACGACAGGGACCTTGCCGCGCAAAAGCCGCATGTAGACCGGCCCCTTGTAGTCCGCGATCGCCTCCGTGGCCTGTTCGTTGTCGAGCGCGTCGCAAGGATCGATGATCGTTAGGCTCGGCATGCCACGGAAGATCGCGATGTCCTCCGTCGCCTGGTGGCTGGGACCGTAGCCGGTGGTCAGTCCCGGCAGAGCGCAGACGATCTTGACGTCGAGATTGTCCTCGGCAATCGCCATGCAGATGAAATCGTAGGCACGTCGGGAGGCAAAGACGGCGTAGGTGGTGGCGAAGGGCGTGAAACCCTCCCGCGCCAGGCCAGCGGCAGCGCTCATCAGTACCTGCTCCGCCATGCCCATTTGATAGAAGCGATCCGGATGCTCCTGCGCGAAGACATGTAGGTCGGTGTATTTCGCAAGATCAGCCGTCAAACCCACGATCCCGGGCCGCTGATGGGCTAGCCTTGCAAGTGCGTGTCCGAACGGCGCGTTGCGCGTGGGAACGCCATCGGGCGCGATCGAGGCGATCATCGCCGAGGTGGTCTTGCGCTCGTCCGCGTTGACGGCGTGGCGCGGCGCGAATTTTGACAGCCTCACTGCGGACGTCCCTTCTCCAAAGCTTCGAGCGCCAGCGCCCACTCATAGGGCTCGACGCGGATGAAATGCGTGACGTCGCGAGCCTCCAGGAACGGCACTCCCTTACCCATGCGGGTGTCGCAGACGATGATACGCGGACGCCGATCCTTGAGACCCCGCGCGTTGTCGAACGCAGCGCGGACGGCCTCGATGTCGTTACCGTCAACGCGCTGCGCGTGCCAGCCGAAGGCCTCGAACTTGTCGGTCACCGGCTCCGAAGACAGCATGGCTGTGGACGGGCCGTCGGCCTGCTGGTTGTTGAAGTCGACGATGGCGATGAGGTTGTCGAGCTTGTGATGGGCGGCAGACATCGCTGCTTCCCAGGTCGAACCCTCGCCGAGCTCACCGTCGGACAAGAGATTGTAGACGAAACAATCGCTCTGCTTGCGTTTCAGTCCCAGGCACATGCCGACGGCGATGCCGAGCCCGTGGCCGAGCGATCCGCCGGTGATTTCCATTCCAGGCGTGTACGCCGCCATGCCGGACATCGGCATGCGGCTGTCGTCGGTACCGTAGGTCTCAAGCTCTTCCTCGGGCAGCACGCCTGCTTCGATCAATGCCGCGTAAAGCGCGATCGCATAATGTCCGATCGACAGCAGAAAGCGGTCGCGCTCCTCCCATTGTGTGTCATCCGGCCGGTAGCGAAGCGCATGGAAATAGGCGACCGCAAGCACATCGGCGACGCCGAGCGCCTGCCCGACATAGCCCTGGCCCTGGACTTCGCCCATGCGCACGGTATGTCGACGGATGCGATAGGCGCGTTCGGCAAGGCTGACATTGCTGCCCGCACGTGGCATCTCGAATTCCGTTGTTCCGTCAGCCATGGATCAACATCCCTCCATTGACGTCGATCACGGCGCCGGTGATGTAGCTGGCCAGATCGGAGGCGAGGAAGAGGTAGGCGCCCGCCACATCACGCGCCTCGCCCAGGCGACTGAGCGGGATACCCTTGATGATGTCGGCGCGCACGGAATCAGTCAGCTTGCCGCCGGTGATGTCGGTCTGGATCAGGCCAGGCGTGACGCAGTTGACGCGGATGCCGTCAGGCCCGAATTCGCGTGCCATGGCCTTGGCAAGGCCGAGCACGCCAGCCTTGGCGGCTGAGTAATGCGGGCCACCGAAGATGCCGCCGCCGCGTTGCGCGGAAACCGACGACATGCAGATGATCGAGCCGCCGCCATTTTCACGCATATGCGGGATGAAGGCCTGGCTGAGATGGAGCACGCCGCGCAGATTGACATCGAGGATGCGGTCCCAGTCGGCCGGGCCGATGTCCAGTGTCTTTAGGGGCTGCGTGATCCCGGCAATATTGCACAACACCTCGACCCTTCCAAACGCTTCGGTCACTTCTGCGGCAGCCCTCTTGCAGGCATCGAGGTCGGCGACATTGCAGGCGAGGCCGATGTGCTCGGGTCCAAGCGACGCGGCGGCGTCACGGGCTTGTTCCTTATCGAGGTCAAGAATAGCAATGCGCGCGCCTTGCTCCGCCATCAGGGTTGCCGTGGAGCGGCCAATTCCCCGGGGGCTCGCGGCGCCCGAAATCACCACGGCCTTGCTCTTCAGCAACATGTCAAAGTCTCCTGCTGTCTCAATTGTTTCGGCGGATGATCTAGAGCCGGTAGTAGCGAGCGGCGTTGTCGTGGAACAATGCAAGCCGCTCCTCGTGTGTGTAGCCTTGCGTGATCTCCTTGAAGGCGTTCACGATGGCGTCGAAGCTCGAGAACAGCTTGTCGACCGGGAAGTTCGTCGCGAACATTGAACGGCCGACGCCAAACGCCGCGATCGCCTCCTCGACATAGGGACGAATCGAGGTCGTGGTCCAAGACCAGTCGCCCATGCCGAGACCCGAGATCTTGCAGGCGACGTTCGGCGCTTGCGCCAATCTGTGCATGTCTTTTTTCCAGGCCTCGAAATGCTCAGGGCCATCGACCTGCATGCCGGTGTGATTGAGAATGATCTGGACGTCGGGAAAGTCGCGCGCGAGCTGCAGAAACTCTTCCATCTGTGGATAATAGAGCTGCAGGTCGAAGCTCAGTCGACGCTTCGCCAGTTCCCGGAAGCCGCGCCGCCATTCTGGCGTCCGGCTGACCTCAGGCCGCGCCTGATAGGTCTTGGCGGGGTCTTGATGATAATTCATCGACTGCCGGATACCCCTGAAGTTTGGATACTCCATGTGCCGGTCGAGGAGGTCGCCAATATCCCGTTTGGAAAGGTCGGCATGGCCGACGATGCCATGGGGAAAACCCCGCTTGTCGGCGATCTCCTGCAGCCAGCGCGTCTCCCCAACCGGATCGCCGGGATCGAACCCCACATCCAGGTGTACCGATTTTACGAGGTTCTGGTTCTGGGCGTCTTCAAGATAGTCATCGAGACGATAGCTCTTTCGGATCGCCTCATAGTCACCGAAGGCCGACGGCTTAACCCCGTCGGTCAGCCACGGATAGTAATTGGTTTCCAGGTCCCAAAGATGATGGTGCGGATCGATGAACGGCAACTCGGCCACGGTCGGGATTCCTTGCTCGAGGTCTGGCCCCGCCGGCCTGGCCGGCGGGGCCATTGGGTGGCGGTCAGTTGCTCGGGGGAAAGACGCGGGCGATGACCTTCTTGGCCTCGGGACTGTCGACCTTGTCGGCGGTAACGAGCGGCATGACCAGGGCCAGGTCCTGGGTCACTGGAGCGCCCGTCAAGGCGTTGTAGACCTGTTGGGTTCCGTCAATGCCTTGGCCCACCGCCTCCTGGAAGAAGATGCCCTGGATCGCTCCCTTCTTGAGCAGTGCGATCGTCGTCGGCGAGCCGTCCGCAACGGTAATGCCGATCTTGCCGGTCAGGCCGCGGGTCCCGGCAACCTTGGCGGCGCCGGTGCCGGCTTCGTCATACATGCCGTAAATGGCCTTGACGTCGGGATTGGCGGTCAAGAGGTCGTTTGCCTGGGTGACGGCTTCGTTGATGGTGAGGCCGCGTGTTTCCAGTATCTGGACGAGATCGCAGCCGTTGGCGGCGAAGGCTTCCTTGGCGCCTTTGAGATATTTCTGCGCATTCTCCCGATCCTGCGGCAGCGACAGCATGCCGACCTTTTTGCCGCCACGCTCCTTGGCGAGGTCGCAGGTGAATTTCCCCTGCACCTTGCCCGTCTCATAGTTGTTCGCGGTGACCGAGGACGTATAGTTTGTGAGGCCCGGTTGCGGCCCGATGCCGGCGAACGCGATCGGCACTTTCTGCTTTGCCAGATAGTCGAGCAGCGGCGGTGTCGAGGTCGAGCTGACGGGGCCGATCACGATGGCCGCGACGCCTTTCGTCACGGCAGTCCGCGCATTGTCCATCTGCTTGGCGGGTGAGTTTTCCGAGGTGTACTCGACATAGTCCATGCCGAGTTCCTTGGCCTTCTCCTTCACGCCGTAGCCGACCCATTGCCAATAGGAGATGTCGAGCGACGGGGCGATGTATGCGACGGTCTTCTTGTCTTCAGCGTACGATGCGCTTGACAAGGCGGCCGTCGCCAAAGCTGCGATCAGGATGCTCTTCAACTTCATCTTGGTTCCACCCGTTGATGATCTAGATGCGGTTCTTGTTGCTGAAGCGGTCGATCAAAACCGCAAGCAGGATTGCAGCGCCTGTAACGGTTCTGGATGCAGGTGAATCATCAGCGCGCCCAGCACGGCGCCGATCGCGCTGCCGGTTCCGCCAAAAAGGCTGGCCCCGCCGATGACGACGTCGGCAATCGCCTGCAGCATCAGGCTGGCGCCGGCCGTGGCTTCGGCGTTGAGGATGTAGCTGACCGTCAGCAGCCCCGCGAAAGAGGCAAGCAGGCCCGAAGCCACATAGGCCGCGAACTTGATGCGCAGAACCGGGATGCCAAGCAGCTGTGCCGCAATTGCCGACGAGCCGACGGCATAGAACCAGCGTCCGAGCACGACCTTGCGCAGTACGTATTCCAGCGCGACCATCAGTACGATGCAGAACAGGAGATGGTTGGGCATGCCGGGAACGATCTCGCCCGAATTCAGGAGCCAGAAATCCGGCGCGCCGATAGGCATCGAACGACCATTGGTGACGATGAAGGCCAGACTGCCTGCCACCGCGTAGGTGATCAGCGTGACGACAAAAGGGGCGAGCCCGACGACGGTGACCAGAAGACCATTGATCGAGCCGAAGACAAGGCCGACCGCCAGGCCGGCAGCACTGGCAGTCAGTCCCGTCATCGCCACTGGCCATCGCCAGCGCAGTCACCATCCCGGTCAGGGAAAAGACGGAACCGACCGAAAGATCGATGCCGCCGGTGACCACGACCAGCAAAACACCGAGCGACATGATGATGAGAGGCGCGGCGGCCTGGATGATGTTTTGCAAATTGCCCATGCTGAGTGCAGCGGGCACGAACATACCAACGGCCAGCAGCAAGACGACGATTGCCGCAGCAATCGTGGCTTCCGTGCGGTAGGACAAAAAAACGGCTGGGACGCGCGAGTTGGCGGTCCGGAATTTGTTGGTGGTCGTGTTGCTGTTGGTCGCGTCGGTCATGCCGCCATCCCCGTCAGTTCGGCGAGCCCGTCTTCGGTGTAGTGCTCTTCAGGCAGGAATCCCCTTGGTCGCCCATCAGTGTCGAAGGCGAAAATTGCGTCGCAAAGCTCGAGCAGTTCGACATTCTCGGTCGACCACCAGATGATGATCGCGCCGGCGTCAGCCATCTCCCGGATCAGGGCGTAGATGTCATGTTTGGTGCCGATGTCGACGCCTCGCGTCGGCTCTTCCAGCACCACTATCTTGAGCGGCAGCCCAAGCCAGCGTGCGACGAGAAGCTTCTGCTGGTTGCCGCCGGACAGCGAAGCCGGCAGGTCCCAAATCGAGCCGGCTTTCAGTTTCGCCGACACGAGATCACGGCATTCCTGCCTCTCGGACCTGGCAACGATCCGCCGCTTCTCGCGAACCCTACGTGCTGCAAGCACATTGTCGACGATTGGAAGCTGCGAAAGGATGCCCTTGGTTGCTCGGTCGCCTGAGACGAAGCCAATCCCGGCGCGCGCCGCTGCTGCTGGGGATGAGAAGCGGTCCGCAAAACCCTCGCCGGAAAGGCACCAGCCAGCCCCGGGCCCGGCGCAAGGGGAGCTATGAGACCGGTCGGACCCGCGGGTGCGCCGGCCAGTCCCAGGATGGTGCCAGACGAAATCGCGATCCTGACGTCGCCGGGGCCAAGGAGTTCGACTGGTACGCCCTGTCGGAGGTGTTTTTGCGGGTTGCGGTGCACTGCCGAACGCTGCGCGGGTTGTCCCATCTGCTGGACGATTTCGGCGTCGCTGAGCGACGCAAGCGGCGTGGCATTGGCGATCGTGACGCCATCGCGCAAGATCGTGCAGACATCGCAAAGCGCGCGGATTTCGCGCATACGGTGAGAAACAAAGACGATGCCGATGCCTTCCTCGTGCACCAAGCGCTTCAGCACCGAGAAGAGTTTGGCAGTCTCGCCGGCGGTGAGATTGGCCGTGGGCTCGTCGAGAAGCAGCAGGTCGGCTCCGGTGGAAAGGGCGCGAGCGATCTCGACGATCTGGCCCTCGTGGAGCGACAATTTGCGTGCTGGCAGATCGATGATCTCTTCGCCGATCGCTGGGTCGATCAGCCGGAGCGCTCTGAGCGCGGTTTCGCGCATGCGGCGACGGCTGATCTGCGACCAGGCTGACGTTGCATGCACAATGCCGAGGCGACGTTAATTTCGCCGGCATCGCGTGATGTCAGCCCCGTGATGATGCGGATGAGAGTGCTTTTGCCAGCGCCGTTACCGCCCAGGAGCGCGTGGATTTCGCCAGCCCAGACCTGAAAACTCACCCCTCGCAGGACCCGTGTTGCGCCGTAGCTCCTCTCGACATTGGAAGCTTCGATCAGAAGCTTCCTGGTCGATGCCTGTCCAACTCCAAGCACATTGGCGACGCTACCCAAGCTTTGGGCTGAACCTGGTTCCATCCCTGTATCTCCTCCCGAGACCACAGGATGATGCGACCGATTGACATTCGGCTCAATTCTCGTTTCTTAACATTCTGTGTAGCTGAACTTAACTGATTGACCAGGCCGATGTCGGATTTCAAGTTCAATTCGATGACCCATTTCGAGGCGGTTGCACGCCTCGGTGGCGTGGCTCTGCACAGGAGCTGCGGGTGACACCTTCGGCGGTCAGCCAGCAGCTGCGGCTTCTCGAACACCAACTCGGCGTACGGCTTTTTCAGCGCGAAAAGCGCCACCTCTCGCTCACGATCGACGGTGAACGGCTTTTCCAGACCACGACCCAGGCCTTCGAATCCATACGCGAGGTGCGAAACGCCATCGTGCGGCAGCGTGAAAGCTTCCAGCTCAGCTTGCGCGTCAGTCCTTCCTTCGGTGAGAAGTGGTTGGCGCCCCGATTGGCTGAGTTCAGCAAGGACTATCCGAGCTGGAACCTGCGAGTGGACGCCACGCCCAATTTCTCGGACTTCGAAACCGAGGTCATCGATCTCGATCTTCGTTATGGCGATGGCGGCTGGGCCGGTCTCTACTCGGATTGTGTTGTCAACGACCTTATCCTGCCGATGTGCTCGCCTTCCTATCTTGCCGAACTGCGCACAATTTCACTGGATCCGCGCGAGCAGCTTCGCCATGCGCGGTTGATCGACAGTGTGAAGGCCTACTTCCGGTGGGATTATTGGCTGCCGCGCAACGGTATCCAGGGCGCGCGCATGACCTATCCCTATCGTTTCGACCGTTCGTCAATGTCGGTTCAACTGGCGAAGGACGGAGCAGGCGTCGTCCTGGAAAGCACATCCATCGCATTCGAAGACCTTGTGTCGGGCGCGTTGGTGCCGATCTCGACCGAGTTCGACGTCACTGAGTTTCCAGGCTATTGGCTGGTCTGTCCTTCGCGGCACATGAATCGGCGTGCGGTTCGCTTGTTTTCGGAATGGGTATCACGGGTCGGCAAGCGCGATACCGATCTGGCTCGCCAATTTCTGGCAGATAAGGAACTTCGCATATCGTTCGAACGCCGGCCGCATTTCGGCGAACAGGGCGACAGAACGGCGCCAATGGCGTGATCTGGCAATCTTGCTAGACGCCGCGCATCACTCGACCTTAAGCTTGGCCGAGCCGACAGCACCTGGGGGCTTATAGCTTAAATACTGGCTGTTATGTTCATGGCGCCCAGAAATAGCTTATATCCTAGCCGTTTTGTGTTGCCGGTTCGCACGGAACCTCTATCAAGTGGATCGTCTTTCCTTCGCAAAGCGAGCCCACTCCGGCTTGCCATTCCCTGAGCATCCTTTCACCGACCCAAGGGAAGCGGGACTCTTCAAAATAGGCCTTCGCCCGTCTCGAAACGTCTGAGATCGTGTCGCAGGTCTGCTCTACGATCTCGGCTACGCGTCCCGGTCGGAGGTTCGCCCGGGTAACGCCAAGCCGATCGAGCCTCTTTCGGTCGGGCCAGGCAGTGGAGCCGTCGAGGGTGAGCGCCATGGCATCGTTCTTAATGTAGGCCCTGGTCGTGATGAGGTCATACACGGGAGCCAGCCTTACCGGACTTTCCGCGTCTTTGTAGACGATGCCAAAATTCTTCAGGTGGGCATCGCCATTGCGGATGGCGCAATTAATCACAAACAGGCGGAAAGCCACTTCCAATGACCCGACGGCATTTTCGGGAGAGACGAACTCCTTGATCCGCTTGAAGAGCTTTGTTTCGTATCCTCCGTTGTACTTGTCCTTGCTGGTTACGCCGTTCAGCACGCAGAAGTCCTCATATCCGAGGTACAAGCCATCGGTTAGGTCGAATCTCTCGACCACGAGGGCGAGACCATCCTCGGATAGCCGGAAGTCCGGCACCTCGAGACCGACTTCCTGGGCTGCCATAAGGCAGAAGAATTCGTTTGCCGCCAATTCGGGATACTCATCGGGGTCCCACATTTTGACGATGTGGGTAGCTCCGCGGACGCTGAGGGACCCACGTCCGTCTGACTGCTCATCCTCCCTGGCTCGCACCAGCACCTTCGGCTGCACTCCGGCCACCCCTGAATGGACTGCGTATGTTTCCAAGAGCTCGTCATAGAGATCGCCTGCCCGACGGGCGCGCAGCAGGTCGTCAATGCTTCGGAAAGGGACATCCTCCACCAGTTCCTCGTCCATGCCAGTGAAGCGGATGCGGCCGATTTGCGACCGACCGACGACGGCCAGCAGGTCGATGTCGTCGAAGCGGCCCAATGCCTTGGCGAAGGCCGTCCGGATCTTCCCTTCAAGGGCTCCCTCCGGCAGGTTCATGTCGAAAATGGGAAGGAGGCCGAACTTCGAATTCCATGATTCGGTCCGTTTGGGCATCGTGAGCGACACGGCGTCACGGTCGTCGGCCTTTACGTCGTACACGAAAGTCGAACCACGCTTGCCGGACCTGTCCAACACGCCGACTGACTTGCTACCTACCCATACGCGGAGCATCGTCTTCCTCCATGATGTCTTCGAGCGTGGGCCGCTTGTTGTTGAATGTCGTCAGCCGAAAATCCAGCCCTACGATGTTCATGAGCGTGAGCACGCCTTTGAAACCCATGTCGGATACCCTGCCGTTCTCAAGCGCCTCGATCCTCGCCCGACTGACCCCAGAAAGTTCGGCGAGCTTTTCCCGTGTCACCTTGCGCTGCTTTCTGGCATTCTTGATCTCGTTGCCAAGGTCGATCAGATCGATCATCTTCGCCTCACAAAATAGCTGTTTTGCGGATTTTGCGAGATAATAGCTTACATACTGGCTGTTTTCAAGATTGCATCAGCTAAAACTCGGGCCGCGGCATCACGCCGATCATAATCAGCATGCCGAACATTCTCATCCCATCATCGGCATGCTGCTCAAGGATGCCTGGCTCGATGATAAGGACGTTCCAGTGCTGGTCGTGCCATCTATGCCGTTCGTGCAGCGTTATCCAAGGTCTTTGACGGGACCGGGTCGGCGCTACTTGACGTCAGGATTTGGTGCGCGAAGCCTGGGTTTCGACCAGCGTGCCAACAGCCATGCCTGAACCTTCGACAGTCCCAAACCACACATCTTGAGGTCAAGGGGATCCATTGCGGATCGAGACCCGGGTCGCGCCCGGTCCCCTTCAGCCTCAACGGTCGACCTATGCACGGCTGCGACGTGTTCCCCGAAAAGGCTTCCATCACCGCGTCCATAGCCGTCGACGCCGCCGCCGATTGCTGTGATTGACCACCGTCGGTCCGTGCGGGTCGAATGCGACCGTTGCAAGCGGGTTCGCAATAGTCGCCATAGCAAAAGGTGACCGGCGCTGCTTGGGAGCTACTTGTTAGCGCCGGCCAGGCGGATCAATGTCCGCCGTAGGCCCAAAAATAGGGGTGCATCGAAGAACCAGGCTAGTCGAGAAGGCGTTCTTCGAACGGATACGTCGACAGCAATTCGTACCCGTCAGTCATCACCAAAACCTGTTCTTCTAGCTTCACACCGTCTGGCTCACCTACGGCGCCAATGTAGGATTCAACGCAGATGACCATGCCAGCTTCAAGGGTCGCATCGTAGGCGACAGGGCCCCTGAAAATCGGTTTCACCTGCGGATATTCGTCACACATTCCGACGCCGTGCATCAGGCTCGGGTAGGCCTGCTCACGGAATTCTTCCGGCACCGGCCAAGCCAACGTCTGGAGTTCCTTCATGGAAACACCCGGGCGCACGAGCTTCATGTTGGTGTGAAGCTCGTCGTAGGCGTACCGGTAGAGTTGGCGTTGTCGGGCGGTTGGCCGGTCCTTGCCGTAGTAAAATGTCCGAGAAATATCACAGAAGTAGCCAAACGGGCCGACCATATCGGTATCAAAACCCACCAGGTCTCCTGGCTCGATGACCCTTTGGGTCGCTTCCTGCAGCCATGGATTAATGCGCGGTCCGGACGCGAGCATCCGCCCTTCGTGCCAGCCGCCCATATTGGAGAGGTTGGTGTAATTGAGGACCCCCCAGAGTTGCACCTCAGTCACACCGGGTCCCATGCTGGCCTGCATCCGGGCGATACCATGCTCAGCCACGGCGCATGCCCACCGAATGCATTCGACCTCATCAGCCGACTTGATGACACGCGCACCTTCGGCAATGTCAACGGCGTCGATGACCTCGATTCCGCGCTGGAGTAGCGCCAGCGTGATACTCGGGTTCACATATTCAATCGCAACCCTGCGATTGGTGGAACCTATCTCGCTGAGGTACTGAACAATATCATTCGCGAACAGCCGGGCATTCTCCGTCAGTTCGCCGCCGCCTTCGAAAAACGAAATCGCCCGTCCTGGACGCGATACGTCGGCGGAACACTCATTGCCAAGCCCAGCATGCAGAACGATCGGTCCGTCAACAGGCATAAAGAGGTAGGTGACGGGGATATGCGATTGAAAAAGAGGGTAGACGTTGTAGTCGACCGCATAGCGAAGGGAGATAGGGCTGACTAGGACGCACATGGCGACGTTGGCGTCACGCATTGCAGTTTGGAGGCGGTCTTTGCGGTACTTATCGAGCCTCTGAAAGTCGATTTCCGGCATTTGCCGAAATTGCCGCAGATCGCTCCAGTTATCACGAATAAGGGAGCCGTCTGGATCCGATAACATCTCTTTGAAATTGCTCATGCGTTGTTCGATTCATCCAGCCGCAGTCGATCCGACATGCCCCCGGGGCTCGGATTTTTACTCCAGGCCTATTATCGCAAAGGTGTTGAGTGGCTACATGCGAGACCAGAGCTTGCCGCCGGTCGCCCAGTTATTCGGTGCGTACTCGTCAAAAACCACATGAACCTGTTCTGGTTTCAGGTCAGACTTTTCGCAGAACAGCCTGGTAATCTCGGCAGCAATTTCTGCCTTTTTGTCGTCGTCCGCCTTGAACGTTTCGATATGGATAACCGGCACAGTTTGCTCCTCGATTGTCTTCTGACACGCCTTGCTTTCGCGGTTCTAGACGCCCTTTCGTGATTGGCGCTTGACTTCGACAGTGACCTATTGGCGGAAACAGTTCAAATGAGTATTGCTGTTGGCCGTGATAACTAGGGGTCATGACCGTCACTTCGTCAGCGTCGCGTAGTTTGCAGCTGTGCCGTCACAACTTGGGCAGAGGTAGCTTTTTCGTACGGCCGCCATCGATGACGTAAACCTGCCCGGTGACGAAGGTGCTCTCATCAGAGGCTAACCAGACGGCCAAATTTCCTACGTCCCTCGGTTCGCCCAAGCGTCCGACGGGATGCATGGCGAGGAGTTCTTCGCGGGCTCGCGCGCTGTCGGACATGCCCCTGATGTAAATTTCGCTTAAATCGGACACGATCCACCCTGGGGCAATGGCATTGCACCGAATGCCCTCGTGCCCGTGGTCCACAGCGACTGCTGCGGTGAAGCCATGAATTCCCGCTTTCGAGGCTGCATAGCCTGCATGGCCCGGATTGGCTCCAAGGCCCTCGATCGAGCCAATATTGACGATGCTTCCATTTCCTCGCCGGCGAAGATGCGGAATCGCGGCCTTGGTCATCAGGAACGGGGCCTTCAGATTGATGTCCATCATCTGGTCCCAATCTTCCTCTGTCGTTTCCTCGACCGTCTTCTCGAAGACGATGCCGGCATTGTTGACAAGGATGTCGAGGGCGCCAAGGCGCTCCACCGCTGCCTCAAAACCTGCTGCTATCTCTTCGGACTTGGAGAGATCCGCCTTGACAAAAATGGCGTCTTCGGTGACCCCCACGAGCGGCGGGGGCCGATTACGCTGTATGATAGCTACGGATGCACCCTCTTCGATAAACCGTTGCGTGACGCCAGCGCCGATGCCACGGCCACCGCCAGTCACGATCGCACATTTGCCGGCTAGCCGATCACCCATGAAAGCCCTCATAAGAAAGTTCAATGCGACACGGTGGAGGGGCCTTGGTGACCCGCTTGTCGTCAAGAATCACTATCCAGCAACCGCTCGAATAGCCGCTAAGCAGCGATCAGGCCAAGCTTTCGGGGTTTCTAATGACATCTCGCAGCTCGATCAGGAATTTGCTCGCTTCCGCGCCATCAATTGCCCGGTGATCCACCGATAGGGTGAAGGTCATCATCGTTGCCGTGCGGGTATTCCCCGAGGAATCCGCTAGAACCCGTGGTACAGCGCTCCCTACGGCCAAAATGGCGCACTGTGGAACATTTATGATGGCGTCGAACTGCTCAACGCCATAGCCACCGAGATTGGATATGCTGAAGGAGCCACCCGAAATTTCACTCAGTTTCAGCGTATTGCGCGTAGCCCGGTCGACGAAATCCTTGGTCTCTGCGGCGATCTCCATGACCGATTTGGTTTCCGCGCTGCGCACCACAGGTGTCGACAGGCCGCCCTTGACTGCAATCACTAAAGAGATATCAGCGTTGTGATATTGGCGGATCGTGTTATCTGCCATCTGGCAATTGAGGGAAGGGTGCTTGACCAGCGAAACAGCCACCGCTTTAACTAGGCAGTCGTTGAGCGACACCTTATTGCTTGGATGGTATCCATTCAGCTCAGACCGCCAACGCATCAGCTTGTCGGCTTCAATGTGCGCGACCATACGGAAGTGCGGGACCGTCTGTTTTGCGAACGTCATTCGCGCCGCGATCGCCTTGCGTAAAGGCGACAGCGCCACCTCGGTGAACGAGTTCGACATCAGCTTGCAATCGTTCCAAGGACCGCATTGACATCGACCGTGGTGCCAACTTGGGCAACAATGGTCGCCAACGTTCCTGACGCCGGTGCTTCGATCTCCACGGTAGCCTTGGCCGTCTCGACCTCTACAACGATCTCTCCTTCCTGCACTTGATCGCCAACGTTTTTCAGCCAGCGAATGACCGTTGCTTCCTCGATGCCCATTCCGCTGGATGGGAGATTGATGTCGACTGTCATCTTGGTATCCATTCGATATCTTTACGACGTTTAGAGGAGCCTACGTATAGCGGCGATAATGCGGTCCTTCGTGGGATAAAAGCCCTTCTCGAGCGCGGGACTGAAGGGAACGTGGATGTCCGGCGCACAAACCCGAAGGATCGGACGTTTCAGCAGATCAAAAGCCTCTTCCGCCATCACCGCGGCAATCTCGCTTCCCACATTGCAAACACGATGAGCGTTCTCGACGATCAGAAGCCTCCCAGTCTCCGCCAAGGATAGTTTGATTGTCTGATAGTCGAGCGGCTTCAGCGTGCGAGGATCGATCACTGCGACCGAAATCCCTTCTTTCGCGAGTGCATCAGCCGCTTCCATTGTCGGCCGGACGGCACTTGCGATGGTGACGAGCGTCACATCTGTGCCCTCCCGTTTCACATCGGCCTTCCCGATCGGAATGACGTAATCAGGATCTGTCGGAACATCCCCTTTGACCCCCCAAAGGCGAGCATCCTCAAACATGAGAACCGGATCGCCGTCGCGAATTGCCGCCTTCATGAGGCCCTTCATATCAGCGGGGGTCGACGGGCAGATGATCTTGAGGCCTGGGACGTTCATGAATAGTGGGTAGGGCCGGTCCGCATGTTGAGCCGCCTTCGAGCCCGTAGGATACATGCAGCACCGGATCACGATGGGAATATCGATCTGCCCTCCGGTCATGTACTGTAGCTTCGCGGCCTGATTGATAATCTGGTCGGCCGCGAGATAGACAAAACTGGCTATGGTGAGATCGACGATCGGCCGCAATCCATTGATGGCTGCTCCAATGCCGATGCCCGTAAAACTTCCTTCTGAAATAGGCGTGTTCCAGACCCGTTTCTTGCCGAAAGTATCAACAAGTTTGAGGCCCCCATACAGGGGGACGTCTTCTCCCATAAGCACGACACGATCGTCGCGCTCCATTTCTTCGAACTGAGCTTGGACAAGCGCATCGATGTAGGTCATCTGCCTATGTGCGGCCGGGACTTCGGAAAGTGTTAGCGCATCATCACGCATGCCATTAGATCCTCTCGAGCCCGGCGACGAAGTTATTGTGCCCGATGAGAGGCGTGTTAAACATGTAGTCGGAGAGCGTCTCTAGCTGGGGCAAGGGGCTCGCAAGGCCAAATTGAACAGCGTGCTGGACAGCCAGGGAAACCTCATCCTCGATCTGAGCGAGAACCTGTTGAGTCACTCCGTCGTTGAGTAGGGCTCCTCGATAGAGAACAAGGGGATCCCGATCCCGACGATAACTTTCAATCTCCTCGGTGGAGCGATAGGGCGCTCCCGGAATGGCCAGGCCCGCATTGTGTTCGTCGAAACGATAGGTGTTTGCGACGATGAGGGTAGGCCCATTGCCGGCTCTCGCCCGCCGCACTGCCGGCTCAGTCGCGGCAAAGACCGCATCAACATCTTGTCCGTCGACGTTGACTCCCGGCATTCCAAATCCGGCCGCTCGCAATGCGATGTCAGGTTGCCCGTGAGTCTGAGCCACCGAGACGGTCACGGCATAGCCGTTGTTCTCGCAAAGATAGATCACCGGCAGTTTCCAGAGCGATGCCATATTAAGGCTTTCGTGGAAGGTGCCCTGGTTGACGGCCCCATCGCCAAAGAAACACAGGGAAACCTGATCGACGCCTCGAACCATGGCACTGAACGCGCAACCGGTGGCAAGGGGAATACCGCCCCCTACGATGCCAGATTCACTGATGATCCCAACCGACCTGTCTGCAAGGTGCATCGAACCTCCTCGGCCCTTGCAGATACCGCCTTCCTTGCCCATCAACTCTGCCATCAAAACATCGAGATGCCCACCCTTTCCGATGGGGTGCCCATGCGAGCGATGCGTTCCGGTCATGGCGTCGTCATCGCGCAGTGCGAGGCAAGAGCCTACGATCGCAGCTTCTTGCCCAATGCTTGTATGGAATACACCAGGAATTTTGCCGCCCTTGAACAGTCGGCTACCTTCCTCTTCAAACCGCCGAATTCGCAGCATCCTGCGGTAGGCTTCTAATCTCTGCTCGCCGCTCAAGTGCATCTTTCAAGGCGCTCCATATTCAAAGCTCCGCTTAAACCAGGCGGGCAGGTTCTAATGTGTGCCGTCGGATGAACTCTGGTCCGTCCCCGCCAAAGCCCATCGCCGTTCTAGCCGCCCATATACAAACCACCATTCACGTGAATGGTCTGGCCCATGATGTAGCTCGCAGCATTGCTGCATAGGAACGCCACTGCGTTGCCAACGTCTTCGCCAGTGCCGAACCGGCCTGCCGGAGTAGCTGCCAGCCAGATGTCACCTTTCTTCCGCAGAAGTTCGGCCACCATGGGGGTGTCGATGGTTCCAGGTGAGACGTTGTTAACCCGGATTTGGGGTGAAACCTCTTTGGCAAGTGATTTGACAAAGGCTAACACGCCACCTTTAGAGGCTCCATAGTGGACGTGCTCAGCCGATGAGCCTTCATGCGCGGCAGATGACGCAATGGTCACTATAGACCCCCCCGGCCGGATATGAGGGATGGCTCTCCGACACAAATAAAAGACACCATCAAGGTTGATCGACATCATTCGGCGCCATTGCCCGTCGGTCATTGTCGCGAATGGTTGATCCTCGAAAATGGCGGCCGCAGGTACAACATGGTCAATGTGACTAAACCGGGAAACGCAAGTAGCTACGACGCTCTCTGCGTCAGCAGGGCTGCTTGCGTCATATGCGATTGCAACGACCCGCTCGCCGGCGGGATCCAGCGCCGTCGCCAAGCGCGACACGCCGGCGCCGTCGTAGTCCGCGAGGACAAGTCGAGCGCCAAGTCCATGCAACACCCGGGCAATGGCGCTGCCGATGCCGCCGGCAGCGCCCGTTACTATGACGGATTGATTTGCAAGACTGCTTTCAGTCAATTCCGTTCTCCGTCATTGGGATAACGACAGCAGTCCTAGTGTGCAGCCTTGGCCTGGGAGATCCAGTCGTCCCATTTCGATTTGTTATTGGAGATCCATTCCATGGCGCGCTGCTTGATCTGCGCGTCCGATTTCTCGCCGTGGTAGATCCGGAGATCTTCGGCATTCAGATCATCCAACGGGATCGCAACCAGCTCGAAGAACTTTTTCGCAGATGGGTTCTCGTTGATGAACTTGGTCGAAGCCGCGACCCGTTGCTGGATCATGGGAAATCCCAGATTCCCAAGGCCGGGAATTTCGGTACTGGCCGTCTGACCATCGGGCAAATCCGTCTTTTTGACGTTAAGCCAAACAACTTCCTTGCCAGGTTGAAGAATGCTAGAAAGCCAGAACGGGGTCCACGTATAATAGATTGTTGGTTTACCCTCTTTGATGCGCTGGATAGCATCGGGGATGATAGCGAAGTAGCCGCCCTGTTTCTCGTCTACGGTGTCACGCAGGCCGTACGCGTCGAGATGATGTTCAATGATCCGTTCGCAGCCCCAACCCGGATCGCAGCCGTAGATGTCTGCTTTACCGTCACCATCGATATCAAACAGCTTTGCTTTCGCTGGATCTTTCAAATCTTCTAGGTACTTGATCCCAGTTGCATCCGCGGTCTTCTTGTCAATCAGGTAACCTTGTACGTTATTCGCTGATAGCAGACCGAGTGTAGTCAATACAGCAGCGCCGCCGTTTTCTGCGATGTATTGGTTGTGAATCGGATCGGCAAAGGCCGCGTAGAATGTGACGTCGCCTTTTGCGAGGGCTACGTAGGCCAGCTCAATCTGCAATTGGACGGGATCCGCTACGTCATATCCGAGCTGGTGCAAACCCTCGCCGACGATGTACGTCTGCATGAGTTCCTCCGTAACGCCATCCCAACCTGGAACCACCTTCTCAGCAGCGAACGCGGTCGGCGACATCAGGACAGAACTTAACAAAATCGTGCGAAAAAGCGATTTCATGGTCATACTCCCATTTCCCATGTTGTTGCAATTTATAGGCGTTAGCGGCTTCTGATATCGCTTCGCAATGCCACCACCCGGCCTACCCGGCGTTATGAGTTGGTCGGCCTTCTTTTCGGTGCCTTTTGTTTGTCTCGTTAGCCATGGTGCGAGCTATAATGGCGCGTGCACCACACTTCAAATGAGTATTAATGGGGTCCCGGATAACCAGAGGTCATGACCTACCGCCATGACTTCAGCTTGTCTGGCGCATGACTTTTTGGTCGCTTGCAGAGAACCGGCGAGGGGGCCTAGATCACCAAATCTGCCCGGCGGCGCTGTCGTCAGGCCTAATCCTATAATAGGCAATCGGCATATGACGCAGTCCAAGAAAATTGTGATCGTCACGGGCGCAACTTCGGGAATAGGCGAAGCTGTCTCAGAGGCCTTTGGCACAGCAGGGGCGACGCTTGTACTGGTTGGCCGCGACCGGGACCGAGGTCAACGGGCCTTAGAGGCAGTCGAAAAGCAGGGCTGCAAAGCCCTATTGATGCTGGGTGACGTGGCTGACTCGTCCTTTGCCGATCAAGTGATCACGTCCACCATCGAGAGGTTCGGACGGGTAGACGTTTTGGTCAATAGCGCCGGGATTATCCGGCGGGGGAGTGCCCTTGAGACCACTGACGACGACTGGCGCGAGACGTTCAACGCGAACGTAAACGGCGTGTTTTATTTCAGTCGCGCAGCCGTGAAATCCATGCGCACGACCGGGGGCGGAAGTATTGTCAACATAGCTTCGAATGTTGGTTTGGTCGGTTGCCCTGGGCTGGTGGCATATTGTGCTTCGAAAGGTGCAGTCGTTCTTATGACGCAGGCCATGGCTCTTGATCACGCCAAGGAGCAGATCACCATTAACGCGGTCTGCCCCGGCGCTGTGGATACACCAATGCTGGTCTCGGCCCACAGCAAGCCTGTTACAGCAGCAGAAATCCTGCAGAGAAACGTCGATTCAATACCTCAGGGCCGGGTCGCGACGCCCAAGGAAATTGCCAGTTTAACGCTTTTTCTAGCGAGCGAAGGCGCCCGGCACATCACCGGGGTAGCTATTCCAATAGATGGCGGATTCACGGCAGGATAGGAGGATATTTTGGCCAATCGGGTATCAGGCAAGGTTGCCATCGTTACGGGCGGGAACCAAGGCATAGGGCGTGCGATAGCAGAGAAGCTTGCACAGGAGGGCGCCATCGTTGTCGTCGGTGACCTGCGCGACGATCCTTCTTCCCATTCCCATGGCGGCAAGGAAATTACCTCTCTTTCCCTCGATGTCACCAAGGAAGTTTCGATCCGCACATTTGTCGATGAGGTCCTCCAGAAATTCGGCAGGATCGATATTCTCGTCAATAATGCGGGCCTGGTCATGCACAAGTCCATTGATGACCAGACAGCCGAAGAGTGGGACCGGCTCATGGCGGTCAATCTCCGCGGCCCTTTCCTGATGGCAAAATATGTGGTCCCGGAAATGAGGCGTCAGGGCGCCGGTGCCATTGTCAACATTGGGTCGGTCGAAGGGTACATGGTCAACCCATGGCACACTGCTTACGCGGCTTCGAAGGCCGGCGTGCACGGTCTCACGCTCGGGCTGGCCGTCGATCTTGGGCCCGACGGCATCCGTGTCAACACCGTTTGTCCGGGCTGGATCGACACCGATCTTAATCGTGCATACGTCGAGATGCACCCGGATCGAAGCTTGATTGAACGGGAGTTGGGGCAGCTTCACCCGGTGGGAAGAATTGGCGCTCCGAAGGAGATAGCCAATGCGGTCCTGTGGTTGGCCAGTGACGATTCCAGTTTTGTGAGCGGTGAAATGGTCTCCGTCGATGGCGCGCGCACCAAGAAGATTTCCTTGCCGGCGATTTTGGATGAAGAGTATCGGGCCAAGCTGACGAAAACCCAGGCATAACGGTGCGCCGGAGCAAGGTTGCCGCGCAGGGACTGCAGCACGGGCCTAGCGAACTCCTGCCGAACGGCTGTTGGCGATGAGAAGAAAGATCAATCCCAAGCCGGTATTCCTCGGGATCGATACCGGCGGCACTTACACCGATGCCGTGCTGTGGTCCGAAACTCAAGGTCCGCAGCAGGGGCAGGGGCCGAACAAGGGCGAGGTGCTGGCCAAGGCCAAGGCGTTGACCACAAGGCATGATCTGGCCGTCGGCATTTCCGGTGCCGTCGATGCGGTGCTGGGCAAGGCCGGCACGGATCCAGCCCATATCAAGCTAGTGTCGATGTCGACGACGCTTGCGACCAACGCGCTGGTCGAAGGGCAGGGTGGGCGCGTGGCGCTGGTCATGATCGGCTTCTCAGAGGCCGACATTGCGCGTGACGGGCTGAAGGCTGCACTCGGCACCGATCCGGTGGTTTTCTGCCCCGGCGGTCATGATGTGCACGGCAACACCGCCGGGCTCGACCTGTCCGGATTGCTAGCCGCATTGCCTGAGCTAGGCGGCTCGGTGTCGGGCTTCGCTGTCTGCGCTTATTTCGCCACCCGCAACCCGGCGCATGAGATTGCCGCTCGCGACTTGATCCGCAAAAAGACCGGCTTGCCGGTCACATCAAGTCACGAGCTGTCGGCAAAACTCGGCGGCCCGCGCCGGGCGCTGACCACCTTGCTCAACGCCAGGCTGATTTCGATGATCGACCGGCTAGTGGCGGCGACCGAAGGGTTTCTGGAAGCACGCAAGATCGTGGCACCCTTGATGGTAGTGCGCGGCGACGGCGCGTTGGTATCGGCGGCGTTTGCGCGCCAGCGGCCGATCGAGACGATTTTGTCCGGCCCGGCTGCCAGCCTGGTAGGCGCCCGCCATATGACCGGCCTCGACGATGCCGTGGTGTCGGACATTGGCGGCACCACGACCGACGTCGCCGTGCTGGACAGCGGCCGGCCGCGGCTGGACCCGGAAGGCGCGACCGTCGGCGGCTACCGCACCATGGTCGAAGCGGTCGCCATGCGCACCTTCGGCCTCGGCGGCGATTCCGAGGTGGCGCTGGAGGATGGCGCGCTCACTCCGAAAATCCTGCTTGGGCCGCGCCGCCTGGTGCCGCTGGCACTGGCCGGCATGGCGCATGGCGAGGCGGTGACAGCGGAGCTTGATCGCCAGCTGCGCGCCCCAAATCCCGGCCGCATGGACGGTCGTTTTGCGGTGCGCACCGGGGTGCCGGACAGACTCGCTGCCGGGCTCACCGCGCCGGAGACGCGGCTATACGAGGCGATCGGCGCGACCCCTCTTGCCCTCGACAGGCTTTTGACCTCCAAGGCCCAGAACGCGACGCTCAACCGCCTGGTCTCGCGCGGGCTGGTGCACATTTGCGGCTTCACCCCGTCGGACGCGGCGCATGTGCTGGGTAAGCAAACGAACTGGGATCCGGTCGCTGCCCGGATCGGCGCCGAGCTTCTTGCCCGCAAGCGTGACGGCCGTGGCCATGCCATCGCCGTGTCGCCGGAAGGTTTTTCGGAGCGGGTGCTCGTGACACTGACGCGCTGGTCGGCCGAGGTCATCCTTGAGACCGCGTTCACCGAAGACGGACTCGATGGAGCCGCAGCGGTAGCGCACGCCCTGGTGCAGCGTGCCGTCGACGCGCACCCCGGCATCGCTCGGCTGAGCGTTGCGCTAGACCGCCCTGTGATCGGCCTCGGTGCCTCGGCGCCGCTGCACTACGCCGGGCTGCGGGCCCTCGTCGGCAATGATTGCGTGGTGCCGGAGGACACTGACGTCGCCAACGCGCTCGGTGCGGTTGTCGGACAGGTGCGTGTATCGGCCGAGGCACAAGTCAGCCAACCCAAGGAGGGACTCTTTCGCCTTGCCTCGGGGGGAAGGGTCCGCGATTTCCTCGACGAGCCTGCAGCGATCGCGGCTGCCCAGGCCGATGTCCGCGCTATTGTCGCAGACACGGCAAGGGTTGCAGGCACCGACAGTGCTGAGATCGACGTCACCACAGAATATCGGGTTTCGACCGTGGAAGGTCAGCGCCTCTTCATTGAGGCACAGGTGGTTGCGGTCGCCTCGGGGCGCCCGAGGATTGCGGTGTAATCTGTTTGTTGCACACAACTCTAGGCCCTTTAAGGCTTCAGCGCGCTCTTAGAGACGGGGAGCACGCCGACTGCGGTAGTGCAAACGGGTGAGGGGCGCCCGCACGCGGGTTTGTCCGGTTTCCTTGAGTTAAGCTGCGCTGTCACCTACGCGGTCGACGCCGATCGGACCAACGCGGGCTCCCAGACAAAGGAGTGCCCGTTTTCAATCAGCCGAGGCCAGGCCCGACCCACGCTGGCAGCGCGATCCGGCATTGCTGGGGCGAAACACCATGGAAGGTCCTAAAACACTTTGCGAAGTGCGAAGCAGAAATGAACCCACAGGCCATTGCGATATCAATTATTGGCAAGCTCGTACCTTCAATCAGGCGCTTGGCGTGCTCGACACGGATACGAAGGTAATGACGCACAGGGGGCATGTGCACGTGGTTTGCAAACAAACGCTCCAACTGACGTCGCGATATTCCTACCCTACGCGCAACTTCGCTCATGCTCAGGGGGTATTCCACATATTCTTCCATAAGCCGCATGGCCATCAGGAGCTTATCGCTCGCACCGGCAAAGGCCAAACCCGACGGGCCGGTCTGGCGGTTCGTACCTGAACGTTGACCTTCCACGGTTGCGTACCGGCAGACCTCCTGGGCGGCCAACCCACCGACACGACCGGCAATCAGATCGACGGCCAAGTCGAAGGCCGCCAGTTCGCCAGCACATGTCGAAAACTGACCGTCTTTCACAAATAGTGCATCGCGGATCTGAGTCTGGCTGAACATCTCCGAAAATGCAGCTAGTCGCGACCAGTGAATGGTGCAGCGCGTGCCCGCAAGCAAGCCCGTCTGCGCCAGAAGCCAGGTGGCCGTTCCAACCGCGGATATTGCAATTCCGCGCCGTGCAAATGCCCGCAGGACGTTATTGATCTGGGCGGGTAGTCTCCGCACCACCGGTTCGCCGGCGATGATTGCAAGATGATGGGGTCCTCGGCCGCCGATACATGTGTCCAATTCGTCGATTGTCATATCAACGGCCACCGAGATGCCGCTGGCACCCTCGACCGGGCGCGAGTCAAGTCCAGCTATTCGCCAGCGGAACAACTTGGCCTTCGCAAGCATATTGGCTATACGAAACGGCTCGAGGAAGGCGTGGAGTGCCAGCTGCGAAAACCCTGGTACCAGCAAAACAACCAGCTCGACCGGGTGGCCACCGCGCAACTGATCGTCTAGCGTGAACAGCGGCTTCATGGCATTCATGTCGGGAGGTGCGTTCATCAGCTTCTTCCATACCTTCGGGAAGGACTCGCCTGGCATTTCTCCGGCAAGCTTGGTGTGTGATCTCGGCTAAGTCTAGAGCAGGGGGTTCATCGGCGGGCGGCGCCAGCCAATCACCGCCTGCGGCGTATGATCGTTCTCGGTGCCTAGAATACGCCCCAAGGTTTACTTCCCCCCGTCTAAAGTACAGCGTCGCCGATCTGAAGTTCCTTGCGTTTCATGAAGTCGAGAAGCTGTTCATCGACGGCTTCGTCAAGCGGCGGGGCCTCATATTCCCTCAGTGCCTTCTCAGCGGCGTCGCGCCCTCGCGTGTCGGCGTCCCTTGAACCTGCAAAGGTCCACTGCTCGTAACTGTCGTGGTTCATCAAATCAGGCACAAAGAACGCCTGTTCGAAATTCTTCAGCGTATGCGCGGTTCCGAGATAATGGCTTCCTGGCTCACTCTGTCGGACCGCATCGAGCGTCTCATCCAGTTCGCTCATCACCAAGCCTTGCCCAAGCTTGTAGAACATCACCATCTGCTCCGCATCAAGCATGAATTTGCTGTAGCTTTGGGTGAGGGCACCCTCAAGGTAACCGGTGGTGGAAAGAACGAAGTTCGCTCCAGCGATCAGCACCCCGTACATATTCCGAGCCGCCTCATATCCGGCCTGCGCGTCGACCAGCTTCGAGCTCGTGCACATGCCGCTGCAACGCCAGGGGAGCTTATAGTGTCTGGCGAGCTGTCCAACCAACATGTTCATATGATCGATTTCCGGCGTTCCTGCCATCGGTGCGCCGCTCTTCATTGAAACGGTCGCCAACCACTGACCATAGATGGCAGGGGCTCCAGGCCGGACGAGCTGCGCAAAGGCTATTCCGGCCAGTGCCTCGGCGTTGAGCTGCGCGACGGCCGCCAGAGTGCTTGCCGGTGTGCTGGCACCTGCCAACACGAACGGAGTAAACAGGATAGCCTGATTGCTCGCGGCATAGACCTTGACCGCATCGAGCATCGTCGAGTCCCACACCAACGGTGAATTGCAGTTGGCAATCGACACGGTGACGGTGTTATTGTGGACAAATTCGTCACCGAAGACGATTTTGGCCATCGATACCGTGTCTTCTGCCCGCTCGCGCGAAGTCACCGCGCCCATGAACGCCTTGTCAGAGTACTTGATCAGGCTGTAGTTCATATGCAGATGGCGCTTGGGGACTGCAATGTCCATCGGCTCGCATAGGACACCGCCCGTCATATGCATGGCAGGCGCTTGATAAGCGAGCTTTGCAAAGTTCACGAAATCGGCGATCGTCGAGTTCCGCCGCCTGCCTTCGAGGTCCAGCACGTTCGGAGAGCCGTATGCCGGCGTAAAGATGGTTCTCCGGCCGCCGAGGGTGACCGTCTTGGCTGGGTTTCGCGCGTGAACCGTGATGGTTTCTGGAGCCTTTGCGACCAGTTCCATGAGAAGATTTCGATCGATCCTCACGCGCTGGCCGGTCACGTCGGCCCCAGCGGCCTGCCAGAGAACAATGGCTTCGTCATCGCGGAATTCGATCCCGATCTCTTCAAGTATCTGCATCGAATAATCATGCAGCCGCTGCAATTCGTCTGCGCTGAGCAAATCCATATACGGAAGACCCCGGTCCATCGGAGGCATATATGTTACAGCTCTCTCGGAACGCATCTTCTGACGAGCGTCTCGTCCACCTGATCGTGCAGACATAGTTTTATTCCCTATTTGACGTTAAACTGTAGTGCACAAACTATCTGATCACTAACAATAAAAAATCATCTTGGTTATGAACTGAGGTTATGCACAAGGGCGCCTGACGCGCCTAAAGTCTTTCCTGGATTCCATGCAATAGGGAGGATGCGGTCACAATTCCGACGTCAACTCCCGCCTCGTCGACTACAACAAGCGGCATGTTTTGATTTCGGTTTGACAACTCGACCAGTTCCTTGATGGGAACGTTCAGCTTGATCCTTGGAGCGTCTGCCAGCGCGATGCCATCGCCGGATTTCTCATAGTCGCTGATGGGGAGAATGACCGACTCGGCTTTCAGGAGCTTCAAGCGGCTACTGCCTTGGACAAATTTCTCGACATACGGATCTTTCGGGTTGCCGAGGATGTCTTCAGCAGACCCGATTTGAAGCATTTTTCCGTCTTTCATGACCCCGATATGGTGGCCGAGCCGCACTGCTTCATCCAAATCATGCGTGATGAAGAGCGTCGTTTTGTTCAGCTTCGTTGAGAGTTCCCTGAACTGATCCTGGAGCTCACGCCGGATAAGGGGGTCGAGCGCTGAAAATGGCTCATCCATCAACAATATGGCAGGATCGGCTGCCAGTGCCCGGGCCAGTCCTATACGCTGCTTCATTCCTCCTGAGAGCTCATCTGGATACCTGTCGCCCCAGCCGGCCAACTGCACCAGCTCAAGCTTTTCCTCAGCAACTTCATAGCGCTGCCGAGCATTGATCTTCCGAAGCTCCAGACTCAGGGCAACATTGTCGCGGACAGTGCGATGAGGGAGCAGCGCGACATTTTGAAAAACCATTCCCATTGAGCGGGCACGGAGTTGTCGCATCTCGTCTTCTGACTTCAGATTGATGTCTTCTCCGCCGACAATAACCTGGCCGGCACTGGGTTTGATCAATCGGTTGACATGCCGAACCAAGGTCGACTTGCCGCTTCCGGATAGACCCATCACACAGAAGATCTCGCCAGCCTCGACCTTGAACGAGACTCCGGCCACGGCGACCACGCAACCATGTTTCTCAAGCAGCTCGGCCTTCGAAAGATTGTCGCCTTGGACGCTCGCGAGGTTGAATTTCGGGCTTGTCCCGAAGACCTTCCATACGTCTTTGAATTCTATTGCATGCGCTTTCAAGTTAAGCTCCAAGGTTGAGAGGTGTCGCCCGGTACCGCATAGGATCCCGGGCGGCTATAAATCCTCGCAGTTCAGCTTACTTGGCGGCTGCCTGTTTCGCCTGCGCTATCCAGGCATTCCACTGGTCGAGATGGGCCTTCTTCCAGGCCTCGGCATGACCATGGATCGTCTCGTTGGTCTTTTCACCTTTGTGGATCAGCAGGTTCTCATCATCGATGTCCTGAATCGGTATCGTGACCTGTTCGAACCACTTGTTTGCGGCGGGATTTTTCTCCAGAAAAGCCGTGTTCGCAAAGACATGATGGCTGTTCACGGAGAAACCCATGTTTCCGATGCCCGGGACTACCGTGTCAGCCCCAGTCTGCTCATCAGGCAACGCGGTAAACGGTACCGTCAGCCAGACCACTTCCTGGCCATGTCGAAGAACCCCGTTCACCCACATTGGGACCCAGCCATAATACAACGTTGGTTTACCAGACTGAATTCTCTGGATGACATCCGCCAGGAGCGCGAAATACTCGCCCTGCTTGTGCGTCACCGTATCCCGCAGGCCATACGCATCAAGGTGGTGTTCGATGATACGTTCGCAGCCCCAGCCCGGATCACAACCATAAAGGTCGGCTTTGCCATCCCCATCGACATCGAACAGTTTGGCGAGTTTGGGGTCTTTGAGCTGATCGATCGTTTTGATGCCGTATTTGTCGGCTGTGGCCTTGTCGATCGAGTATCCTTGGATGGAGTTCTTCGCCAGAGTCCCAACCCGATGAGCCTTGGCGTCCCCGCCGGCCTTTTCGGCGAACGTTATGTGTAGGGGATACCAGTGCGGCGTGTAGTAATCGGCATCACCGCTAGCTACGGCCAGGTGGGCGAGAGGAATCTGTGCCGATGATGGGTCCTGGACCGTATAGCCCAGATCTTCAAGGCCGATTTTGACGATGTATGCCTCGAACATTTCCTCGGCAATGCCGTTGACCAGGGGCTTCACTGTAACCCCTTTGCCTGGAAGATCCTCAGCAGAAGCGTATCCCGCAGATAAGGCGAGAGTGCCCAGCACGGTCAAGGCTGCGGTGAATCCCCGAAAACGCTTCTCAATTTTAAGCCGATCGCTCATAAGTCGCTCCCATTGTTGTTAGTCGTTGTTCGTCGCTAATTTCTGCCGGCCGTTCTTTAATCCCCCGTGTCCCGCCGGCGAGGTTTGGAAGTTCCTGAAGAAGGCGGTCAAGAGCGCGGCTGGGCCCCGCCTGTGCCACGCAACGCCCGCAAAGCTTCGCCGCCGTGACATCGCGGATTGGGCCAAGCGATCTAGAATAACGGCCAGGAACACAATGCCGATCCCACCGGTGGCGGCCAAACCAATGTCCAGGCGTCCAATGCCGCGCAGGACCATCTGCCCAAGGCCGCCGACGGCGATCATGGAAGCTACGACAACCATCGAAAGCGACATCATCAATGTCTGGTTCACACCCGCAACGATGCTCGGAAGCGCCAGCGGCAATTGGGCTTTGAAAAGAAGCTGCCGGTTGGTTGCTCCGAAAGCACG
Organism: Mesorhizobium sp. CNPSo 4670; assembly: GCF_057784235.1. NCBI lineage: Bacteria > Pseudomonadati > Pseudomonadota > Alphaproteobacteria > Hyphomicrobiales > Phyllobacteriaceae > Mesorhizobium > Mesorhizobium sp. CNPSo 4670. The sequence goes on from NZ_JBWJFQ010000026.1 coordinate 82,815, forward strand.
CATAGCTTCGACCACTTCCTCTGACACCTGCTGGATACCCAGAGTTGTCAGCCTGATAACGGGCGGAAGCGCGAAGATGATTGTGACGATGACACCGGGGACGTTGCCGATGCCGAACAACATGACCACCGGCACCAGGTAGACGAACGAGGGGATGGTTTGCATTGTGTCGAGGATCGGTCGGCAGATGGCAGCCGCGCGGTCACTTCGAGCGGCGAGCACGCCTAGCGGTATTCCGATGATCGTGCATACGAGCACCGCGGTGAAAACCAGCGACAATGTTGTCATTGTTTCACCCCAGATGCCGAGGAAGCCGATAATCACCAGCAAGCCTACGATCTGAGCAGCAAGCCGCCATCCAGCCAGCTGCCACGCAACAAGACCGAAGCAAACAATGGTGACCACGGGCGGAATGCCATTGAGCGCAAGATCAAATGCGGTCAGTAGCTTGTCGACGGGCCACTTCAAGGTCTGAAAGAACGGACGGTATTCTTGGACGATCCACCCCAGGCCAGAATCCACCCAGTCACCAAACGGGATATGCCATTTTTTGAACGGGTCTAGTACATCTTCAGCGTTCACAAATCGTCCTTTCAGCCAAGATCCGAAGCTGCGGTGGTGCAATCGCTCAGGATCCGGTAGCTAGCCTGCGGCTGCCGCTAAACCACAACCTTAAGGCTAGAAGGGCAAAAGGCTGAGCTAGTGCGCCATACCCGGACCTGCACAGTCAGCCCGGTCGGTACCGGAGCTTCGGCAGGGCATGAAGGCGTTCCGTCTGACTGTTCTAAGGACGCTACCGACGCGGTGGCGACAAAACAACCGTATAAAATGTAATGCCGCTGCGGAATAAATGTTATCAGGATGATAGCCGTGGATGAGGGCTGGGCCGAGAGCCGGGGACAGGAAAGCTCCATTACAGATTGCGTCACCCTACGTTTGATAAGCTACCCAACGCCATGACCCCTGGTTATTCCTCGCTGCATGAAAACTCATTTGAAGTGAATTGAGTGGCTGTTTATAGATCGGTCATGAGAGCCTCGCGCTAGGCTGGGCTTGCCATTAATTGACCGGTTCTGGGGAAACATTTGCCCAATAACAGCCTATTGGATCAGGTTGTCATCGTAACGGGCGCCGCCGGTGGCATCGGGAGCGCGATTGCTCGGGTGTTTAACCAGTCAGGGGCACGCATGGTGCTGGCCGATTACGATCATCACAGCGTTTCCAGGTTGGCCACCTCGCTGGACCCGTCAGCGGAGCGTGTGATCGCTATCAGATATGACGCTAGCAACCCGTCTGATGCTGATGCGGTCGTCTCGGCTTGCCTGGCTCAATTTCAATGTATTGATCACGTCGTACCCGCAGCTGGGATTTACGACGAACAGCCCGTGTCGACCTTGGCGGACGCGGATTGGCGCCGAACGATATCAATCAACCTTGACGGAGTGTTCTATATCTGTCGACGGGCCATTCCCCATATGAGGGCGGGGGGGACAATTGTGACCATCGCGTCAGGCGCCGCGCATCAAGGCTGCTCGCCCGGCGGCCATTACGCTGCATCAAAAGGAGCGGTCCTTGCGCTCAGTAGATCTCTAGCCAAGGAACTTGCTCCGGCGATAAGGGTCAACACGGTGTCGCCGGGCACGATTAACACCCCAATGATCGAGGATCTGCTGCGCCAGAACGGGGATAAGTTTTTGGATGCGACGCCCGCCGGTCGTGTCGGATCCGCCGAGGAAGTCGCTAATGTCGTAGCGTTTCTATGCAGCAGCGCGTCTAGCTATATTGTGGGCGAAGCGATCCACGTGAATGGCGGATATTATATGGGTTAGCTCAGCATCGCTCCTGCTGTGCGACGGTTGCGTTTATCAACTCCCAGGTGCCCGAGGCCACCAAGGACCATGCAGGTGATTGCTAAACACTTGCTTAGATTTCACCCTCACCGACTGATAGCGCGGCAGCATTGCTCAGACGATGGCTAAATCCTCTGGCGGCAGGCCATGTTCGCTCGAGGTTGCCTGTGTCTGACCGATCACCATCGAGTCTGCAGCCGCTGCCGGCGGATTAAGGTCTTCGACCTGTGCGATCAACCAGTTGCAGAATATCTGAACGTCTTCCCGCTCGATGGCCGTATCTGGGATGACGAGATGATGTTTTCGCCCGGTGAGGCAGCTTTGACTCAAAGGCCGGATCAACGTCCCCTCTTTGAGGAAATCGTTGACCAGATGACGCCAGCCTAACCCGATACCATGGCCTCTCAGGACAGCCTGCATCATCGTGGGATAGTTATTGAACGTAATAACGCGTTTAAAGTCCGACGAGACGCCGAACTGCCCAAGCCAATGCACCCAGTCGAAGGGGGACCATGGATAAGCGGCCCAATGCTGGTCATCCATAACCAGAAGCACCTCGCTGACGAGATCCTCGGGCTTCAAAATACGTGAATATGACTGGTACGAACTGCTGCAGACCGGGAAAACTTCCTCGCTGAAAAGCTCTGTGGCCGTGAACCCGGGACGGGCCAGATAACCCATGACGACCGACACGTCGAAACCGTCTGTCGCGGGGGCGGGGCTCCGTTCTAGCGAAACCAGGTGCAGGTCGACCTCCGGGTTCTTCGCTACGAAATCACCAATTCGATGGCTCATGAACAGCGTTGCGAACGACATTGGCATGCCAACCGTCAAGCGTCGGGCTTTCTCGCGTCGCTTCACACTGTCGAAGGCTGCTGCAATATGGGCGAAGCTCAAGGTCGCAGCTTCAAATAGCTCCTCGCCAGCCGGCGACAACGACACCTTTTGGTTACCGCGGTTAAACAATTGAATGTCGAGATGGTCCTCTAGCGTCAGAATATGACGACTGACCGCCGCTTGAGTAACCGAAAGCTCGTTAGCAGCCTTGGTAAAACTCATATGCCGTGCGGCAGCTTCAAATGCGCGTAATGCGCTTAACGGAAGCCGTCGGTAGTTGGACATAGATAACTGTTACTCCAGCGCTGCATTGAAGTAAATTCAGAACTCAGTTTTCCGGCCAGACGTCGTATGCGGCGGGCGGCGCTGGAGTCCGGGTTAGGCAATGGCACCCTTTTCGCTCTTGACCTGCGGCGCTTCCGGGTCGCCGCTCCATGGAATCCAGTTGAAGGCTGTCCACCCGCCATCAGGTACGATGACTTGTCCGGTTACGTAACTGGACCGGTCAGAAGCAAGGAAGAGAACAGCTTCAGTAACATCACGGGGCTGGCCAAACCGGCGCATTGGCAAATGGTCCATGTAGGCATCGGCATCCATATGGCCGTCATCGACAGTCCTGAGCATCTCTGTTTCAATCATGCCTGGGGCGACTGCGTTGACCCGGATCCCATAGCCGGCCCATTCGATGGCGAGCACCTTAGTCATTGAGATGAGGGCGGCCTTGGCCGCGTTATAGGCGAGCCGCATTGGGAGATTGGAGAACCCATTGATCGACGAAATGTTGACAATGCCTCCGCCACCGCGCCCGCGCATAATCTTTCCAAATTCACGGCTGCAGAGAAATACGCCGGTGGTCATAACGGCGAAGGACGCTTCCCAATCCTTTAGCAGGAAGCTCATGCTAGGCCCGATACGGGCAATACCCGCATTGTTGACAAAGATGTCTACCCCGCCGTGATCGCGGGCGATCATTTGTGCGACAGCCACAACTTCCTGTTCACTCGTCACATCAAGACGATGCAATGGAATGCCGGCTTCAATTGCTGGCGGATCGCGATCGAGATTGATCACCGTACCGCCGTGGTCGGCAAAGAGCGCACAGATCGCGGCACCGATCCCTTGGCTGCCTCCGGTTACGACGCAGACCTTCCCTGCAACGTCCCCGGTCATCCGACCGCCTGGCGCGCACTCAGGCTTTCCGAGCGCCCTTCGATAACAAAGCCCCTGTAGCCGTCGGCCGCTACTTCCTCGCAGATCTTCTGGTAGGTGGGCACCCCGCCGACATACGGCATGAACACGGCGGGTTTCCCAGGCACGTTGACGCCCAGGTACCAGGACTTCGCCTTGGTGTACAACGTGCCTTCAGCAGCCTGTCCGACATGCTCCATCCAACCTTCTTCGGCCGAGGCCGTTGCTTCGATAGTCTCTGCGCCTCGCGTTTTGAGGTGGGCCAGGCAATCAGCGATCCATTTGACATTATCTTCGATGGCGACAATCACGTTAGTCAACACCGACGGGCTTCCCGGCCCGGTGACGATGAACAGGTTGGGAAATCCCGATGTCATCAGGCCCAGGTATGTGTTCGGGCCGTCCCGCCATTTCTCTTTTAGCGTAAGGGCTTGGCGACCGACGATTTCGATCTTGCTCAGTGCGCCGGTAATGGCGTCGAACCCTGTAGCAAGCACCAACGTATCGAGCTCATAGAATCGGGAGCCCGCGGTCAGGCCGTTTTCCGAGACCTCCTGTAGAGGATTGGAGCGCAGGTCAACCAGGGTCACGTTTTGCCGGTTGAACGTTGAAAAGTAGTTTGTATCAGCGCAGATGCGCTTGCTACCGATTGGATGATCGACCGGCGCCAGGAGGTTAGCAACGACGGGATCGGTGACAACCTCGCGAATTTTTTTCCGTACGAACTCAGCAGCTGTGCTGTTGGCGTCCTCATTCTTGAGCAAATCGGAATATGCGCCTGTGAATCCGGTGCCCCCTGCAGCCCAACGTCTTTCATATTCTTGCAGGCGGTCTTCTGCAGATACGGCCAGCGCAGACTTGGTGCCGATGTCAGCAAAAATCCCTGCCGGCATCGTGCGGGCCGCCGTGCGCCGTTGCGCGTAGCTTTGCTTCCACTCGGCTTCGTAGGCGCTGTCCATAGGCTGATTGCGCGCCGGGATACTGAAATTCGGGGTCCGTTGGAAAACGTAAAGGTGTTTTGCCAGTTTGGCGAGCTCGGGGATCACCTGGATCCCCGACGATCCGGTGCCAATGGCGCCGATTCTCCGGCCGGCCAGATTAACCGGCTCTTGGGGCCAATTCCCCGTGTGATAAATTTCGCCTTTGAATGTACCCAAGCCTGGGATGTTCGGGCGCTGGGCAGCCGACAAACAGCCGGTCGCCATAACGCACCATTTCGCACGATAATGCTCCCCACCATCGGTGGAAACCTGCCAGACATCCTCCCCTTCGTGGAAAATTGCGCTTGCTACTCGCGAGTTGAATCTGATGTCACGGAGAAGATCGAATTTGTTCGCGACATGGTTTGCATACTTAAAAATCTCAGGCTGCGATGCGTATCGTTCGCTCCAGTGCCACTCTTGCTGCAGCTCCTCGCAGAACGAGTAGGAGTATTGCATGCTCTCGACGTCACACCGCGCCCCAGGATATCGGTTCCAGTACCAGGTCCCGCCCACGCCCGGCGCAGTTTCCAGAACAGTGGCTATGAGGCCAAGTTCCCTCGCGAGATGAAGCATGTACATTCCGGCAAAGCCGGCACCCACAATGATCACGTCAAATGAAGGCGCCTCTATCAAGGAGCGCTGTTCCAAACTATCAGTATTCTGCATGAGATGCTCCTAATTCTTGCGAGACGGTATGACGGGCAACTGGCCCACCGAGTTGCACACTCGGGTCGGCTCCAGTCATGCTGTTCCAACGCTCACGGTCCAACACTCTCAGACGTAAGTTCCGACCGCCTCCAGACGCTGGGTGGTTGGCCGTAGGCCCTTCGGAAGACCCTGGAGAAATGAGAGGCATTCTCAAAACCTGCCCCCAGAGCGACCTCGATCAAAGGAGTGTCGATCCTCCTGAGAAGGTGCTTTGCGCGCTCCAGCCGCAAGCGTCGGTAGATAAGAGCAGGAGAGCTGTTCACCTCTTTGAAGAACAGTCGTTCGAGTTGTCGTCGAGAAATTCCCAATTTCATAGCGAGCTTGGAAACAGACATGGTGTTCTCGATGTTTTGCTCCATCAAAAACAGCGCAGCTCGAAGCCTCGGGTCATCTGTCTCTATTGCCAGAGGCCGCCGCGATTGCAGGCTCTCCGCATTCCGAACTTTGTCGATCTGCAGCACTTCCAGAGCGTTTCGCTCGGCCGCATAGCCAATGTGCTGTCGCACCAGCTCTGCCGCTAGATCGGCTGCGCTGCTGCCGCCTGCGCATGACCCGCGGGTCGTGTCCAGGTTATAAATTCTGTCTGCTCGAACCTTTAATCCCGGAAAGCGCTCTCGAAAGTCGACGTAATGAAGCCAACTCACGCAGGTCTCATGGGCGAGCATAAGACCTGCCTCAGCCAGAATGAACGTCCCGGTGCAGATTCCGATCAGTCGCGCGCCTTTGGACCCCGCATCACGAAGATATTGCAGGGTTTCCTTGTCAACCGCCACCCCGTCGGTCAATCGTCCCCCGACGACGACAATGTAATCAAACTCGATCGAATCAAGGAATGGCGAGGTCGGTGAGACCTGAACGCCGCAGCTCGACATCACAGGCTGCCGGGTGTTGGACAGCACCTCCCAATCGGCGTTGATGCGGCCTGATTTATCTGTTTCATCGCTAGCGAGTCTAAGCGTGTCGATAAACATGGCGAAGGCGGTCAACGTGAAGGAGCGGGCCAGGACGAACCCGACCTTCAGTCGGACAGACGTTGTCTGTCGGCGCCGTGGCGGGGATTGAAACACCGTGTCTGGCTCCATCCGTTGGAAGACCCCTGGAAATGCCTCAGGCGTCAACGCTTGTGCGTTTCCTATCTTGACTCATGATGTTTGTCTACAATATGTCTATTATGAAAATTGAGGACCCGCAATGAGCTTGGTTGAACCTGCCGCCTCGGACCGAAAGGGCATTCTTGCCGAAACGCTGGTGCATCGTATCCTGACGATGCAGCTCGAGCCGGGGGCGGTTCTCGACGAAGTCGCTCTGAGCGAGGAATTCGGACTGTCCCGCCCGCCGGTCCGCGAGCTGATGCGGCAGATGGCCGGCGAGGGATATGTCGATCTTGAGGCAAACCGCGCTGCGCGCGTATCGGTAATGTCTTACCAGACGCTTCGGGATTTCCTGATCGTTGCCCCAATGATCTACGTCGGAACGACGAAGCTTGCGGCTGTCAACCACAAGCCTGGGGACCTCGAAGTCCTAAAGCACACCCAGCAAAAATTCCGGCAGTCCATTGCCGATGGCCACGTCGAGAACAGGGTGATCTTCAATCACCAGTTCCATCTCAACATCGGAAAGATGGCGCACAATCCGTACCTCCTTCCCAGCCTAAAGAAGCTTCTCATCGATCACGCACGGATCGGAAAGATCTTCTATCGGCAAAACGGCGGCCCGCGGATCCAGAAAGACCAGGAAACCGCCGCGCGGCAACATGACCAGATGATCGAGGCCATCGAAGCCAGGGACGCAGAGCGGGCCGGCGAACTGGTGCGCGCCCATCTTGAAGTTTTCCGAAACGACGTGGCGCTCTACGCCGTGCCCAACGGCATGCAGGGCGAACTCGAGGGATAATCATTGCTAGTGTCAGTGGGACACGTGGAGAACAGAAATGCTGAACAAAGTCGACTACAAGACGCAGGCGGCCGCTCTCAAACTGCCCAACAGGATGATCGTGGACGGAGAGCAAACGGCCGCCCTGTCTGGTAAAAGATTTCCGACGATAAACCCGGCGACGGGCAAGGTCCTGGCGGAGCTTCCAGCGGCTTCGGCGGCGGATGTCGACAACGCGGTCGCTGCCGCCCGCCGAGCGTTTGAGGATGGCCGTTGGTCTAAGTTGCCCCCGGCGAACAGGAAGAAGGTGCTTCTAAAGCTGGCGTCCGTTATCGAGGATAACGCGCTTGATTTGGCGCTGATGGAAAGCCTGGACAGCGGCAAAACCATTAGCGACTGCATCAACATTGACGTGCCCGAGGCGATTAACAGCCTCAGATGGCATGCTGAAGCCGTGGACAAGATCTACGATCAGGTTGCCCCTGCAAACGATGCGTCGCTCGGTCTTGTTGTTCGCGAGCCGATCGGAGTTGTCGGCCTGGTCCTTCCGTGGAACTTTCCCCTACTGATGCTCGCATGGAAGATCGGCCCAGCGCTTGCCGCGGGATGCACGATTGTGGTCAAGCCGGCCGAGGAGACCTCGCTTACCACATTGCGTGTCGCTGAACTTGCATTGGACGCGGGCCTGCCGGCTGGCGTGTTTAACGTCCTGACGGGTGACGGCCCGGACGTTGGTGAACCGATTGGCCGGCATCCCGATATCGACGCCGTTTCATTCACCGGCTCCACCGACACCGGCCGCCGCTTCCTGAAGTACTCCTCCGAAAGCAATTTGAAGGAAGTCGTGCTTGAAATGGGCGGCAAGAACCCTTGCATTGTCATGGACGATGTTCCCGATCTCGACGCGGTGGCCGCCCATATTGGCAATGGCGCATTCTGGAACATGGGGCAGAATTGCTCGGCGATCTCGCGCGTCTACGTCCACAATGACGTGAAGGAGCGCCTTCTCGAAAAACTCACGGAAGTGGCCAAGTCGTGGACCGTAGGCGACCCGCTTGATCCCGACACGCGCATCGGGCCGCTGATCTCTGCCACCCATTTCGGGAAGGTTAGTGGCTATCTGGGAGGCGAGGGAAAGGTTCTGGCTGGCGGCAAGGTCTTCAATGGGACCACGATCGAACCCACAATCATTGAATTCGACCGCCACGACAGCAAGCACGTCCGGGAAGAGATCTTTGGGCCAATCGTCTCTGTCATTGGGGTGCAGTCCCTCTCGGAAGCGGTCTCCCTCGCCAATGAAACTGAATATGGCCTCGCAGCGTCAGTTTTTACGGCTGACGGAACACGAGCGCTGCGGGCCGCCCGGGCGATCAAGGCCGGGACCGTCACCGTGAACTGTTACGGGGAGGGGGACGCTGCAACCCCATTCGGCGGCTACAAGCAGTCGGGTTTCGGCGGCCGCGACAAGTCCCTGCACGCTCATGATCAGTATACCCAGACCAAAACGCTCTGGATCGACCTGAGCAGCTCAAATGAAGGTTTCTGAAATGTCATCATTCGCCTTTTCCGGCCTCAATCTCGCAATCACGGCGCCGTTCGACGCCAACGGCCGCATCGATTTCGTGCGGTTCGAGGAGCTCATCGAACGGCATCTGGCCGCAGGCGTCGACGGTTTCGTGTTCAGCTCCGGCACAGGTATGCATGCTTACCTGACACCGGAGGAATCGAGGTCGCTCATTGAACGCGGTGCGCGCGTCGTTGCCGGGCGGGTCAAGGTGGTCGCCCAGGCATCTGCCTTGCTTACTGCCGACGTCGTCGAAAGAACCCGTTTTGCGAAGGGTTCTGGAGCAGACGGTGTGATGGTCCTTCCGCCCTTCTTCGAAGGTCCAACCGACGATGACAGTGTCTTCGATTTCTACAGCGAGGTCGCCGGGGTCGGATTGCCTATTATCGGATATAATGTGCCCCAGGCGGTGGGTGTACGTATTACACCGCAGTTGCTGCGCAGGCTCTGCGAACTACCCGAGTTCAAGGCCGTTAAGGACAGCAGCGGCGATTTGGTCGGCCAAGTCAGGTTGATCGATACTGGTCTCAATGTCATCAACGGGGCCGACCCGCTGGTTCCGTTCTCCCTGTTCGCCGGCTGCTCCGGCTTGATTTGGGGCGGTGCGAACATTGCGCCGCGCACATGCGTTGCTATCGTCAGGGCCGCGCAGGAAAAGCGGTGGGACGACGTGCAGTCGCTCTGGAAGTTGCTGGAACCGATCATGTCGCTTCTCTGGGACGGTGACTATGTTCCGAGCGTTTATGCGGCTTCGGAACTCACCGGATATGGCGGCGGCAGCGCCCGGAAGCCGTTCCGCCCGCTTTCGTCGGACCGCATCTCCGCGCTTCGCACCGCCCTCGGCCCGCTGATTGAACAAGAAGCGGTGTGATGGCCAGCAAGACTTACCGGGCACGTCGCCTTCCCGCCCACGGCGTGGAGTCCGGCTGGGAGGCCTTGCTCCCCGCGCGGATGTCAACACCCGCACTCGAGCGCGCGATCACTGTCGATGTCGCCATCATCGGTGCGGGCTTCGCCGGATTGGCCGCAGCAGTGCGACTGGCCGATCTCGATCCCAGTTTGTCCGTGGCCATCATTGATGCCGACAAAGTTGGACACGGGGCCAGCGGCCGGAACTCGGGATTCCTTATCGACCTGCCTCACGACATCTCATCGGGCAATTTCGGGGCGGACGCCGTAGCCAAAAGCCACAACGAGATCCTGGTCGCGCGGACCGCCATTCAACATTACGCCCGCCTGGCGGAGGCGCATGGCTGGGGCGAGGACGTCTTCGATCCCAGCGGCAAATATAGCGTGGCCATGACCGATGCCGGTACGGAGCACCTCGAAGCGTACTCCTTGCAGCTCAAGTCCTTGGGGGAACCAAATCAGCTCCTCAACGCTGCAGAGGTCGCGGACATCACCGGGACGCGAGCCTATAAGTCAGGGCTTTTCACCCCCGGCGCTGTCATGGTTCAGCCGGCGGCGCTTGTGAGGGGCATTGCGGATGTCTTTAAGGAATCCGTGAGGCTTTACGAGGGCACCCCGGCACTTGCTATCGAAACTTCCTCAAACGGCTGCTCCATCAAGACACCCAAGGGACAGATTAGGGCGGGGCGGGTCATCATGGCGACAAACGGCCACGCCGAAAGCTTCGGATTCGGAAAAGGTGAGCTTCTTCATGTCTTCACGCACGCCTCGCTCACTGAACCGTTTGCTCCTTCCACGCTAGGCGGATATCGGAAATGGGGAGCCACGCCCGCTTCCCCAATGGGGACGACGGTGCGGCGCATTAACGGTTCTGATGGCGATCGCATCCTGATACGGTCACGCTACACCTACCATCCAAGCATCGAGGCCGGGGCGGCGACCATCAAAAGCGCGGGTGATTTGCACGACCGCAAGTTTGCGGACCGCTTTCCAGACCAGCGTCACCTGAAGATGCAGTATCGCTGGGCAGGCGCTATGGCGCTGACGCGCAACACAGTGCCATTGTTTGGGGAGGTTGCCGACGGTATCTTTGCTGCGTGCGCCTGTAACGGCATAGGGGGAACGAAGTCGACGTCCGCCGGTATCGCAACGGCCGAACTGGTGGTCGGGCACCGCTCAAAGCTCGGCGATATTTTCCGGTCGTTCGAGAAGCCGCAGACCTTGCCCCCGCGGCCCTTTACCAACGTGGGCGCCAGACTGAACCTCGCCTATAGAGAGTGGCGCGCGGGACGCGAATAGGCGTCCTCTATGAAACGTCGGCATCCCTTCACTTTGTTAGACTTTGGTCTCGTGGCAATGTGGGCCTCCGGGTATGTCGGAGCCAAGCTGGCTGCCGAGACTGAGTCGGTTTACCTGGTCCTGTTCTGGCGCTTCCTGTTGGTGTCGGTGCTGCTATTGCCAGCATCTATCCGCCATATCGTTGCTGCGGGGCCTCGCTCCGTTTGGCTCAACGGGCTGCTGGGAGTGTGCGGGATGTTTCTGCAGATCGGCTGTTCAGTTGTGGCAATCGGTATGGGGATGTCGGCGGGCACGGTGTCCATCATTTACGCGCTGCAACCGCTCCTGACTGCTGCGGTAGTGGGTCCCATTTTGGGTGAACGCGTCGCCGTTCGCGAATGGGTAGGTCTCGTTGTTGCTTTCGCCGGCGTATGGATCGCCGGCGGCTACGGGGGCGTTTCGGCGCCCCCGATTGCATATTTTTTAACATTGCTTGGGACTTTCGGCCTGGTAGCCGCGACTGTGATTGCCAAGGGTTCAAAGGATGAAACCCCAATTCTTCCCTCAATAGGTATTCAGAGCAGTTTTTGCGCCGCCCTGTTTCTGCCTTTTGCGCTAGCCGACGTCGGCCTGTGCCCACCCTTCCATGATCCAGCATTCTGGTTGGTCGTTGGCTGGTTCATCGTCTTTTCGACCTTCGGTGCCTATAGCCTCTACTGGTTATGCCTACGGCGATCCTCCCCGGTTCATGTTGGAACGGTGTTGTATCTCACACCTGTGGTCGCGATCGCCGTGACATGGGCCTTCTTTGGTGAAACGCTTTCTGTAGCGAAGCTTGGAGGTTTGGTGATTTGTCTCACCGGCGCGGCAATCTCTCTGAGTCGGCCTGTTGCAATGGTGCCGCCCCTAAGTGACGCTCAGGGGCGTCCAAAGGCGCTGGAGTAGCGACGGCCATCACTCGATGCGGTGCCTTCACATCGTCATCGCACTTTAGAGAATGATACCGAGCTTTAATGTCATAAGAAGTAGGAAAAGAGCGACGCACACCCCAAAGGATCTCGCAGCCGCGCGGATCCCCTGCACGACGTAGCGGGGAACATAAGGTTTCTCGGGAGAGAGTAGAGATTGTTGCATACGAATCCCCCCAAAATCATGTAAAGGTTACAACTCAACATATACGTATAGAATTAACCGCACCTTTTGCCAAGCTGAAATTTAAGTTTACACGATATGTCACGAGTCTCAGATGTACCCGTGGGCGTTCTATTTAACCTCGACTTTGTAGTGATGCCAATGGCTTGTCGCATGGAGGCGCCGTATGATCCAATGGATGACGAACTATGGCGACAAAAACTTAAATTCGGTCAAGCGAACGGCGAAACGCGCATGACTTCAGCTTGTGCGCTGCATAAGTTTTTGGAAGCTTGCGGACGACTGATAAGCCGGCATAGATCAATAGGCTACCGTCGCCAAGATCCTACGACCTAGCATTCCTCACGCCGGACCTTACCGGCCTCGGCTATCCAGAATGTGAAAGGGAAAGCATGGAAGTTTCCCAACTCCGGAACCGGAATATCTTCATTGCCGAAGACGAATATAGCTTTGCGTGCAAATTGGCGAATACACTTGCTATGGCTGGCGCCAGAGTCATTCGTCCGGTCGACGCGATCGAAGACGCTCTCGATTTCATCATGTCTTCGGCATTGATAGATGGAGCTATACTCGGCGTGAACTTGCAAGGCGAGGCGACCTTCGTGGCCGCTGAGCATCTGCTCCGGCGGAGGATACCATTTATATTCGTAGTAGGATTCAATAGCTCCACAATCCCCGAGGAACTCAAACATATCCCGTCCTTTGAGAAGCCAGTTGATCCTGGCCAACTGATTGTTGCAATGGCAGACGGCCTGCTTCGATATAACCGGCGACGCGTTCCATCCTGAATGGAACTATCAGACCACGAAAACCCTAGCGATTATTCTTATATAACGGAAATCAAAGGTGCGCTCTATTGTTTTGGGCTTCCTATCGCTATACAAAAATCTCCAGTTTTGGCTTAGGGAATTGAGAATGTCAGAGCAGCCGCCGTACGGCGGCGATGATGTGATCCTCCGTCGGGAAGAACTCCTTCTCGAGGGCTGGACTGAAGGGTACGTGAATATCTGGAGCGCTCACCCGTAGGATCGGGCGCTTCAACAGGTCGAACGCCTCCTCCGCCATCACCGCGGCGATTTCACTTCCGACATTGCAGACGCGGTGCGCGTTCTCAACGATCACTAACCGTCCGGTCTTGGCGACTGACGTTTTGAAGGCCTCATGATCGAGCGGCTTCAACGTACGTGGATCGATCACTTCGACCGAAA